>CP082962.1:4022241-4354611 GCA_021730285.1 Desulfovibrio sp. JY | reverse complement strand
TATTCGCAGATCCACAAGCGGGTGTGGTGAGGTATATCCATATTGCGCAGTGTGATAAGTTGCAACGAATTGGAAATAGAATATTTATGGTCGACGCTCGAAAATCTTATATTGCTCATGTATCCAGCCTGAAAGGCACTCCCTGTGCCAGGGTGCAACCGCTGGAAGAGCATCTGCGCAATGTGGCGATGTTGACGGAAATATTCGCGGGCAAGGCGGGCATACCGTTGGCTGGCCACCTTGTGGGGCTCCTACACGATTTCGGAAAGTACTCCGAAGCATTTCAGTATTACATCCTGTCAGCGGCGGGCTGCATCCAGCCTGGAGAACCGCACTATGTCGATCCGGTCGCGCACAAGGGCAAGATCAATCACGCTTTCGCAGGTGAGCAACACCTCTGGCGGCACTTGAAAGGCAATATTTATAAGCAGGCCATAGCGCAAATGTTGGCCCTGTGTGTGCTCTCACACCATTCTGGCCTCAAGGACTGCATGACGCCTGAGGGTGAAAATGCCTTTCTTGACGACTACATGACGCGAAGCGAGGAGAAAACCCATCACAATCAATGCGAGCGGGCTTGCGATCCTCCCTTGACCGCTGAACTACATTCAATGATTTCGGATAACTTGGTGCGAGAAGTCTGCGGCGTCCTTAAAAAACTGCATGCGCGGCTACGGAAACGGCTGCACCACGATGCGAGCACGGATGATCAGCTGGATAACGAGAACAGCCGCGATTTCCAGCAGGGTTTGCTGGCGCGTTTTTTGTTCAGTTGCCTCGTGGACGCGGACCGAACGGACAGCGCCGAATTTGAAGAGCCGGCGTTACAAAAGCTGCGTGCCGCTATGCCACGTCGCCCGTGGGAGAGGCTTGTGCCGCGTCTGGAGGCGGCCCTGGCAGCGAAAAAACCAAAACATCCCATTGACCACCTGCGGTGTGATATTTCCGACCACTGTGCCCGTCGGGCCACGGATGATCAGGGCATTTTTACTCTCACCGTGCCTACGGGTGGAGGCAAGACTCTGTCGAGCCTGCGGTTCGCTCTGCTGCATGCGCAAAAGCACGATCTGGATCGGGTGATCTACGTTATCCCGTATACCTCCATCATCGACCAGAACGCCGATGTGGCGCGCAAAATTTTGGAAGAGGGCGAGACGCCCGGTTCCATGGTGCTGGAGCACCACTCCAACTTCTTGCCGGACAAAGACACCACCGACGAAAACGCGGTCAAGCGGTGGGAAAAGTTGGCGGAAAACTGGGATGCCCCGGTGGTTTTCACCACGATGGTGCAATTTTTGGAAAGCCTGTTCGGTTCCGGCGCGCGCCATGCCCGCCGCATGCATAATCTTGCCCGCAGCGTCATTGTCTTTGACGAAGTCCAGACCGTGCCGGTGCGCTGTCTGCGCATGTTCTGCAACGCCGTGGAGTTTTTGGTCGGCCAGTGCGGTTCCTCCGCTGTGCTTTGCACCGCCACCCAGCCCCGCCTCGGTGACCTGCCCAGGCCGCTGCTTGGCAGCCTGTCCCTGGGGCCGGAGCAGGAAATCATGCCCGACGTGCCGCGCTATTTTGAGGAGCTTCGACGCACGGAGTTTTTCGATCACTGTCAGGAAAGTATGAGCGCCGAAGCGGTGGCCGCCCTGGCCCAGGAAGAACTGGCCGGGAACGGTTCCTGTCTTGTGGTGTGCAACACCAAGAAAATGGCTGAAAACCTCTATGCGCTCTGCGCCGCGCGAGAGGACCTGAGCCGCTATTACCTCAGCACAAACCTGTGTCCGGCGCATCGCCTGGAAAAGCTTGAAGCCATGCGCAAGGATCTGGATGCCGGAAAGCCTGTGCTGTGCATAAGCACCCAGCTTATCGAATGCGGCGTGGACATCAGTTTTCGCTCCGTCATCCGTCTGGCGGCGGGGCTGGATTCCATTTTGCAAGCGGCGGGGCGCTGCAACCGTCACGGCGAGGGGGCCGCAGGGCGGGTGCATGTGGTGCGCGTGGACGGCGATGCGGAAAATCTCACGCGGCTACAAGACATTAAGGATGGTCGGGATATCTTTTTGGATGTGATACGGGTAACGTTCGCGGATATATTGCAGGCCTCGAACGATGACCTGACCCTGCCGCAACTGACAGCAGCCTATTTCAAACATTATTTTCACCGCAGGGCCGCCGTCATGTTCTATGCTGTTGACGGAGGTAAAAAAAACCTGCTGGATTTGCTCGGCAGTAACAAGCATGCCACTGGAGAAAAAAGTTGTGCCCCCATGCTGGGCCAGTCCTTTGGCACGGCGGCAAAGAAGTTCCAGGCCATAGAATCGGCGGCGACAAGTATTTTGGTGCCGTATGGAGAAGGGAAAAGGATCATTGCCGATCTTTGTTCAATGGATATTCTGTACAAAAAAAAGGAACTGTTGCGCCAGGCACAGCGTTATTCCGTGAATATTTTTCCGAATATCAAAACACAACTTGACAGAAAGGAAGCCTTGTATCCTATTCAAGACAGTGGCATCTATGCATTGAAAAAGAATTTTTATTGCGATGAAATGGGGGTTGTTACGCAACCGCTGGCCAATCTCGCTTCTTTGCAAATGTAGCCAGGAGGCTTGAGTGAAAAACGACATATCTTTTACCGTCTACGGGCGTTATGCCTTGTTTTCCGATCCGGTCACCCGTGTGGGGGGCGAGAAATGTTCCTACCACATCCCCACCTACGAGGCCCTCAAGGGCATCGCCAAGTCGATCTACTGGAAACCCACCTTCATCTGGATCATCGAAAAGGTGCGCGTGTTGCGTCCCTTCCGCACCCAGACCAAGGGCATCAAACCCATCCGGCCCACCACGGGCGGCAACGATCTTTCCATCTACACGTATCTGGCGGATGTGGCCTATCAAGTCACGGCCCGCTTTGTCTGGAACGAGCACAGGCCGGAACTGGAGCGGGACCGGATTGACGGCAAGCATTACGAAATCGCCAAGCGCATGCTGGCGCGCGGCGGTCGGCAGGATATTTTTTTGGGCACACGCGACTGTCAGGGCTATGTGGAGCCCTGCGTTTTTGGGGAAGGGCAGGGAGCCTATGACGATCTGGAGGAACTGGCCTTCGGCCTCACGTTTCATGGCTTCGACTACCCGGATGAAACCGGCGAAACGCGTTTCGGGGCGCGGTTCTGGAAGCCTGTCATGCGGCGTGGGATCATAGAATTTCCCGCCCCGGACGATGCTTCGCTTTTGCGCAAGGATATTCGCGCCATGGAAGCCAAGGTTTTCACGCCAGGCAAGAACCATGCGGGATATGAGGAAGCGGAGTTGACGCGCCTTGTCCAGGAGCCGGAAACCGTGGCCTACCCGGACGCGCGAACCCTGCTTGGGGAAGACGGGTCGCAAGGGGGCGCGCTGTGAGCTGGATGCAGAAGCTTTTTGAAACCTATGAGGCCTGCGCCAGCAACTCAGACTACACGGAGCCACCGCAGGCGGAGGACGGCGGCAAGGAAGCCCCGACGCTCATGCCCGTGAGCCACACCAGCCAGCAGGCGCACATTTGCGTTACGCTTGACAGCGAGGGCAATTTCAAACGCGCCGAACTCATGCCGCTTAAGGCGCAACTCATCATTCCCGCGACGGAAGGTTCCGCTGGAAGAGCTGGCGCAAAAGTCGCCCCGCACCCTTTGATTGATAAGATCCATTATTGCGCCAGGGACTACAAGGGGAAAAAGGCGGAAACATTCAAGGGTGGGTTTGAAGCATATTTTGAGCTTTTGACGAAGTGGAGCGAGTCAGAATTTACACATCCCATGGTTCAGGCTGTTCGCGCATTCATTGCCAAGGGAGAGCTGGTTTCAAAGCTTGTTGAGGAAGGAATCCTTCGTGTCGATACGTCGGGAAATTTGCTGACAAACCCGAAGGAAGGGGAGATCGACGGAATTTTTAAATATATCACCAAGGATCAGAAGACAAAACTCTTTGATCAGGGTGATGCCATCGTATGCTGGAAAGTTGTCGGTAAGGAACTGGAAGACCGCACGTGGAGAAACAAGGAACTGCAAAAGCAGTGGATGCTTTTCGATGCGCAGCTGGTAAAGAACAGCGCACTTTGTATGGCTGCCGGCGAGGTTGTGGCGTGCGCCCAGAACCATCCCCGCAATATCCGTCGCCCCGGTGACGGAGCCAAGCTCATCTCGTCCAATGATGCCGCCAACTTCACCTTCAGGGGGCGATTTATCGAGGCGGATGAGGCCTGCACCGTGGGGTATGAAACAAGCCACAAGGCCCATAACGCTCTGCGTTGGCTCATCGCCCGCCAAGGCTACCGCAACGGGGAGCAGGCGGTTGTGGCCTGGGCCGTGAGCGGCGCGCGCGTGCCCAATCCTTGCGAAGACTTCTTAAACATGGCTGACGAGGATTTGTTGCGGGATGATGCGCCGGAGTTGTCGGCGGACGCGGACGCCGGCGCGCAGCCCAAAACGCCGCCGCCGAATATGGGGCTGGTGTTCGCCGAAAGGCTACGCAAGGCCCTGGCGGGCTACCGGGCCGACCTGCGAGACACGGACGGCATTGCGATCATGGCGCTGGATGCCGCCAGCCCCGGCCGTCTTGCCGTGACCTTCTACCGCGAACAGATGCTGGAACAGTATTTGGGCAATCTGGAAAAATGGCAGGAAGATTGCGCCTGGGTGCTGCCGGTGCGTCTGCCGGAAGAAGATACGGGGCGTGGTAAAAAGCGTTTGCGAACGGTCTTTGCCGTCTGCGCGCCGACGCCGGAAACCATCGCCCGGGTGGCCTACGGCAGGCGTATCGACGACAAGCTGCGCAAGGCCACGGTGGAGCGCCTGCTGCCCTGCGTTGTGGATGCCGCGCCTCTGCCGCGCGACATCGTGGAGTGCTGCGTGCGCCGGGCCTGCAACCGTGTCGCGCTGGAAAAATGGGAATGGCCGGAAGTGCTCGGCGTGGCCTGCGGCGTCTATAAAGGGTATTACGCCAGGCATCTTCAAAAAGAGGAATACGGTATGGCTCTTGATAAGGATCGTACATCCCGAGACTACCTGTACGGGCGACTTCTGGCTGTGGCGGAATACATAGAGCGCACGGCTCTTACGATGACGGAAGAAAGACGTCCTACGAATGCGGAGCGTCTTATGCAGCGCTTTGCCGACCATCCGTATGCCACTTGGCGGCAGCTGGAACTGCAACTTTCTCCCTATATTCAGCGGCTGCAAAGTAGCGCACGTGTCAAGTTGCTTGCGCGCGCGCAGAAAGTTCTGCGCGAAATTTTCGATAAATTTTTGCCGGAGGCGTTTATCTCCTCTGCCAAGCTCAGCGGAGAATTTCTGTTGGGCTATCACACCCAGATGGCAGATCTCTATACCAAGACAGAAAAAGACAATACACCAGAAGAAAATAATCAGGAAGGAGAATAGAATGAGTCTGCAACACAAGATCGACTTCGCCGTCATTCTCACCGTTGACCATGCCAACCCCAACGGCGATCCGCTCAACGGCAACCGCCCCCGCACCGACTATGAAGGCTACGGCGAAATCAGCGACGTCTGTCTCAAACGCAAGATTCGTGACCGGCTCATGGAGCTGGGGCAGGGTGTTTTTGTGCAGTCCGACGACCGCAAGCTGGACGGCATGGCTTCGCTCAAGGAGCGGGCGGAATCCGCCGAACATGGCCTGGGCAAGGACGCTTTCAACCCGAAAAAGAGCAGCAAGGAAGAAACGGCGCGCAAGGCCTGCGCCAAGTGGTACGACGTGCGGGCTTTCGGCCAGCTTTTCGCCTTTGGCAAGCAGGATGACGCCGCCGGCGTTTCCATTGCGGTTCGCGGCCCGGTGAGCCTCCATGCCGCCTTCAGTGTGGAGCCGGTCAGCGTGGCCAGCATCCAGATCACCAAGAGCGTGAGCAGCGAGGGCGACGGCAGTAAGCGCGGCTCGGACACCATGGGCATGAAGCACCGTGTGGATAGGGGCGTGTACGTTTTTTACGGCAGCATCAACCCACAGCTTGCCGAGCGCACGGGCTTTCGTGACGAGGACGCGACGGTACTCAAGGGTATTTTGCCCCGGCTGTTCGAGAACGACGCCTCGTCCGCCCGGCCGGAAGGCAGCATGGCCGTCAACCACGTCTTCTGGTGGCAGCACAACAGCAAGGCCGGGCAGTTCTCGTCGGCCAAGGTCCACAAGAGCCTGACGGTCAAGGGCGACGGGAGTTACGAGCTGGACGGTGAGGCCACGCCGGGGCTGACGGCGGAGGTTTTGGAGGGGTTTTAATTTGTTACCTTGAATTATCTCTACAGGAAGATTTTTTGCTAGACAGCCCGCAAATTCTCTCGTACGTATTTCTGGGGCCGGGAAAAAGGGTATTAAGGAGGATGGCAATATGCAGATGTTATTAGCCGCAGGCGGCAGTCATATAGGGGCGTGATTTTCGCCGCAGTTGGAGAGTCTTCCCGCGCGTCCTGGCAAGAGTGTCAGGAAGACTCTCCAGTCCCTGTCGATTTCTATTCATTTAAACTTATGATTGTCCCGTCTGTCAACAGGCGGGGCAATCATGGGTCCACTGATTGCTCGTCGCTCCTGTGCGGGAGCGTGGATTGAAGCCTGTATGAGATGATTCGCGGTGGTAGGCAGGCCCCTTCCTTAAGGAGGGGGCCGAAACCTCTTAGGAGAATGCCGCCATGCAGCACCTTCCCCCGACCGACCCCATCCCCATCTCCGCGTTGCAGCACTATTTGTACTGCCCCCGGCAGTGCGCGCTTATCCATCTGGAACAGCTGTGGACGGAGAACGTCTACACGGCCGAAGGGCGGCAGCTGCACGAAAAAGCCCACGGCAACGTGGCGGAAAGCCGTGGCGACCGCAAAATCGTCACCGGGCTTTTGCTTTGCTCCCATGAATACGGGCTGACCGGCCAGGCCGATGTGGTGGAGTTCCACCGGCGCGAAGGACGCTGGCAGCCGTACCCCGTGGAATACAAGCGCGGTCGCCCCAAAAACAACGACGCCGACCGCATACAGCTTTGCGCCCAGGCGTTTTGTCTGGAAGAAATGCTGGATGCCTCCATTCCCGAGGGTGCGCTTTTTTACGGCAAAACCCGACGACGACAGGTGGTGTCCTTCGACGAAGCCCTGCGGGAAGAAACCCGCAAAACCGCCGAGGCCGTGCATGCCCTGTTGGGTCAAGGCGCAACGCCGCCGCCTCCGCCGCTGGAAATCGCCAACACCATCTGCCCGGCCTGCTCGTTGCGCGACGTCTGCATGCCGCTTGCGCCGCGAAAATCGGCGGCTGCCTATCTGCAATCCGTACTGGAGGACGCATGAAGCCGCTGCTCAACACGCTGTTCGTCACCACCCAGGAAAGTTATCTCGCCAAGGATGGCGAATGCGTGGCCGTGTACCAGGGCGATGCCTTGAAGGGCAAAGTGCCTATCCATACGTTGGGCGGGCTCGTGCTTTTCGGTCAGATCTCGTGCAGCCCCTTTCTGCTGGGCCACTGCGCGGAACACGGCGTGACGGTCTCGTGGTTGACGCAAAACGGGCGTTTTCTGGCCTCCATGCATGGCCCGGTCAGCGGCAACGTGCTGCTGCGCCGCGAGCAGTACCGCCGGGCGGACGAGGATGCCTCCTCCGCCGCCATTGCCGCGTTCATCGTCATCGGCAAAATAGCCAACTGCCGCACCGTGCTGCTGCGCACCGCGCGGGAGCGCCCAGGCCCGGAGCTCGATACAGCCGTAGCCCGCCTGGCCCAGTGTCTTATGCGTTTACGCGAGCCTCAACCTCTTAATATGGTTCGCGGTATCGAGGGCGAGGCCGCGCAGGCCTATTTTGGCGCTTTCGGCAGTCTTATCCATAGCAAGGACCCCGCGTTCCGTTTTGCCGGCCGCAACCGGCGTCCGCCGCTGGATGCCGTGAACTGCCTCCTTTCCTTTCTGTATACGCTGCTTGCCCACGACGTGCGGAGCGCGCTTGAAGGCTGCGGGCTTGATCCGGCGGTAGGTTTTCTGCACCGCGACCGGCCCGGCCGGCCAAGCCTTGCTCTGGACATCATGGAGGAATTTCGTCCCTATCTGGCGGACAGACTGGCTTGCACGCTGATCAACCGGGGGCAGGTGAAGGGCAAAGGCTTCAGGCGCACGGAATCAGGGGCCGTCATCATGGACGAGGACACCCGCAAGGACGTGATAACCGCCTGGCAGGAGCGCAAACAGGAGACCGTGGAGCATCCCTTTTTGCAGGAAAAGATGGCGGCGGGCCTGCTGTATCATTGTCAGGCACGGTTGCTTGCCCGCTATCTGCGCGGTGACCTGGACGCCTACCCTCCCTTTGTGATCCGGTGACGCCATGATGGTTCTGGTAAGCTATGACGTGAACACGCAGGATGCCGCCGGACGGCGTCGGTTGCGGAGGATCGCGCGGCACTGTGAGAACTGGGGACAGCGGGTGCAGTTTTCGGTTTTCGAGTGCGTGGTGGACCCCGCCCAGTGGGTAGCCCTGCGTACCAATCTGCTGGAGTGCATGGATACGGAGAAAGACAGTCTGCGGTTTTATTTTCTCGGGGCCAACTGGAAAAATCGTGTTGAGCATGTGGGGGCCAAACCCGCCTATGATCCGCAGGGACTTCTCATTCTTTAACAGCCTTCCGGATGTGCGGGATGCGGCGGACATTGGCCAGCGACCGTCTGCGAGGAACAAGCTGGCCCGGAAAAATGCCAGGCGCGGAGGAGGGGAGGCTGGGGTGCGAGGACCTGAAGCACACAGGGTTTTCCTGGGAGGTCCTCGATTTTGTAATGCATTGATATAATTTACTTAATATTTTTGTGGTTGAAGTGATCCAGCGCTTGCCGTTCGAGGTTGACGCCGTCCTCGAATCGTGGCTGGCAAATCGTGTGACGGCAAGGCATAATCGGCGTAACAGTCGCTCCCTGCGCGGGGGCGTGGATTGAAGCGCCGTCTCCTGCGCTTTGGTGTCCGAGCACTCCGGGTCGCTCCCTGCGCGGGGGCGTGGATTGAAGCCTCGCCTCGGAGAGAAAAAGACGGCCCGAGTCCGAGTCGCTCCCTGCGCGGGGGCGTGGATTGAAGCATTTTCTCGACGTAATTTTGTTGTAATACAGGAAGTCGCTCCCTGCGCGGGGGCGTGGATTGAAGCCAGGCTGACTTGGCCACTGACGCTACCGGGACTGCGTCGCTCCCTGCGCGGGGGCGTGGATTGAAGCCGCCCGTCGGCTGCGGCCCGGCCTCCGCGTGCGCGTCGCTCCCTGCGCGGGGGCGTGGATTGAAGCTCATGCGCTGGACAACAATGCGCCCCCGGCGACCGGTCGCTCCCTGCGCGGGGGCGTGGATTGAAGCATCCTTACGTTTAGAGCCACGCCGGGTAACCTCCGTCGCTCCCTGCGCGGGGGCGTGGATTGAAGCATTTCAGCATTGACGAGGTCCTCAATAACGTCTGGTCGCTCCCTGCGCGGGGGCGTGGATTGAAGCATGGTGGCGACAATCCCCCGAGAGTTCGAGCATGTGTCGCTCCCTGCGCGGGGGCGTGGATTGAAGCATCGCTGGGATCGAAGGGCGGCATGCTCAAACAGGTCGCTCCCTGCGCGGGGGCGTGGATTGAAGCAAGCCTCAAGAGACCCTACCGGACCTGGAATTTCGGTCGCTCCCTGCGCGGGGGCGTGGATTGAAGCACGGCCCCGGCCAAGGGCGGGCGGTCAAGCGCGACGTCGCTCCCTGCGCGGGGGCGTGGATTGAAGCAGATACAAATAATACATGTCCTTGCCAAGGACAAGGTCGCTCCCTGCGCGGGGGCGTGGATTGAAGCACGCAGTTTTGCCTCCGCCTCTTCCGCACGTCGCGTCGCTCCCTGCGCGGGGGCGTGGATTGAAGCTCGTACTGTTTTGTATCCGGGGAAGGCGCTCCATCGGTCGCTCCCTGCGCGGGGGCGTGGATTGAAGCCCGACCGTACGTGACTTGGTTAAAGCCGGCGCGTTCGTCGCTCCCTGCGCGGGGGCGTGGATTGAAGCACCCCGACGACGTTGCGCAGCAGGCCCATTTTGTGGTCGCTCCCTGCGCGGGGGCGTGGATTGAAGCGTTTTGCAGATCGCTTTCATGTCGCCCCCTTTAGTCGCTCCCTGCGCGGGGGCGTGGATTGAAGCGCTTTCGGCCGACGAAACGATGGTGCAGCCGGCGTGTCGCTCCCTGCGCGGGGGCGTGGATTGAAGCGTTCCCCGAGACGGAAATCGAGGTCGCGGCGGGGTCGCTCCCTGCGCGGGGGCGTGGATTGAAGCACCAACGCGGGCGGCTCCACGGGCGGGGCGATCAAGTCGCTCCCTGCGCGGGGGCGTGGATTGAAGCATCGTCGGCAAAGGCTTAGAGCGGACTGACCCGGGTCGCTCCCTGCGCGGGGGCGTGGATTGAAGCACGGCCCCGGCCAAGGGCGGGCGGTCAAGCGCGAGTCGCTCCCTGCGCGGGGGCGTGGATTGAAGCGCAGGCCCGGTGAAGGTCACCACCCGTTGGATGTGTCGCTCCCTGCGCGGGGGCGTGGATTGAAGCCCTATGCCCGAACCGAACTTGCCCGACATCGAGCCCGTCGCTCCCTGCGCGGGAGCGTGGATTGAAGCATCAATCGTTTAAAAGAGTCTAATGTAGTGCGTGAGTCGCTCCCTGCGCGGGAGCGTGGATTGAAGCAGGAAGGGGAGGTCATGCCCCTGGTCGTCTCCGGGTCGCTCCCTGCGCGGGAGCGTGGATTGAAGCCATTGCGTACCGCTCTCCTACGGCACGATCAGCGGCGTCGCTCCCCGTGCGGGGGCGTGGATTGAAGCATGCCCTTCATCTTCTTGCGCCGCTCCCGAACCAGTCGCTCCCCGTGCGGGGGCGTGGATTGAAGCACCGCATGGGCATGAACGACATGGCCGGGCTGGGTCGCTCCCTGCGCGGGAGCGTGGATTGAAGTCTGGACGGAGGGGTGCGCCAGGACATCAGGACCACGTCGCTCCCTGCGCGGGAGCGCGGATTGAAACGTCGAACGATGCTTCAAGCTCTCAAGGTAGACGCCAGTCGCTTCCCGCACGGGGGCGTGGATTGAAGCGGATATACCGTGGCGTCGGGAAAGTCATACCTTAATAGAATGAATAAAATATTCGGTAAATTTATTCTGGAGTAGCCCCCATTTAGACCGGAACCGACCCATATGCACAGCCTCGCTGCCAGCTCCTCCGCCAACGCGACTGTTACCCGAACCCCCCATGCGAGTCTCTTTAACAGGAGACGGTATGTTTATTTCAAGGCCGCAACTTCAGGGCTTTTTGGCGTCAATTTTGCTATATTATTTATTGGGAAAAAAATTCCCCTCTGGGTCTCCATTGCCTCGAGCGGCAAGAGGGTGAGGAGGAAACATGTCCGGCGTTCACGCAACTGCGAAATCCTGTACTGAGGACGTCAAAAAGGATTACCCGGGGAGAAAGGCTCCGTTGGCAGGATGACAGCACGGCGGGAGAGCCTGACCGCTTCAGGCGCGTTCCCCGATACACTTCATACCGTGCCGCCATTGGTCAATTTTTGACACGGAGTACATGCCTTTAAAAAATGAGTTGGATGCGCCTTATGTAACGTCGTAATAGTTTATATTATAATGAGTATTACATGAACAGTATTTCATATGCGTATAATGTTCATCAGTGGACTGCGCCAGAGCGAATATATGAATTTCCCATGGAGCAATTGGATACGTCCACTGCGACTGCTGCTGCGGGCGATGCCGTCTCCCTTGGCCAATCCGGCCAGAGCCAGACCGAGCGTGCGCAATCCCTGTTGGAGCAAACGTTGCTATCCCGCGGTTGCACCATGCATAATTTGCTCAAGGGCCTGGTGCGCTCCGCAGATATGGTGAGCGGCGCGGATCTACTTGAATACCTCAATAAGGGCACGGTATCTCCCGCCTTGGCCGCCGCGCGAGGGATAGCGCCGACGCAGACGCAAGACGCGCTGACCACCGGCAGCGGCATGCGTGTTGTTGTGACAACAAATTATCACAATGCTGCCGTGACGGGAGCTTCCGTTTCCGTTGTCCGCGCCAACGGGCAAAGCGTCGCCTTTGCAGCGGACGGCAACGTGCGCCTTAACGAGCGGGAAGACGGATCTCTGGCCGTGGCCTTTGCGTCCACGGGTGAAATCCGCATTTACGCTGCGGACGGTTCCGTGACCGTGGAACAGGGAGCGCCCGGCGAACTGTCCGGCACGGACGGAAACGACGTATTTTTGCAACTTACGGCGGCCAGCACCATTGACGCGGGTGCGGGCGACGACGCCATTGTCGTGTTGGCCGGGGGCGGAGCAACCAACGCCGGCGCGGGCAATGATACTATTCTGGTCGGCAAGGGGGTTGCAGGCGCGACCTGCCTCAATGCCGGCAATGGAAATGACACCCTCCGCGGCGACGTCCTGAATGCCTGTATTTCCGTCGATATGGGCGATGGCGACGACACCGTGGAGGTGGGCAATGTGAAGGGGAACATAGATTTGGGGAACGGCGACAATACCGTGAAAGCCGATTATCTTGCCGGACGGGTTACTGCGGAGGATGGCAATAATACATTGAATATATGTTCCCTTGCTGGCAAAGTTACTGTTGGTGGTGGAAGCAATGAATTTAATACCTGCTCTCTTGAAGGCTATGTTTCTGCGGGATGCGGCACTAATACATTGACTACTTGTTCTTTGTCAGGCCAGATTATTATGGGGAATTGCGATAACACCCTGAATGCCAGTTATCTTTCAGGTCAGGTTACTGCGGGGGGCGGCGACAATACCATCACTGCGTGTTCGGGGAGCGGGAACATCATGCTGGGCAAAGGGAACAACACGATTACGGCTGATTCATGGCGTGACGGCGGCATAACGGCAGGCGACGGAAACAATGCTGTCCTTATCAACTCCTTTCAAGGAATGCTTGCCGCAGGTGGTGGAGACAATACCGTTAACATAGGGCGTATGTTCGGCCATAGCAAAACATCCATTTTTCTGGGGCAAGGCGATAATACGGTCACAGTAAATATGATAGGTGGTAAGGTGGAAATGGGCGATGGCAATAACACTCTGCGCTGGAATTCGTCAGCTCCTGGCGTATCAATCCATCTTGGCGATGGAAACAACACTGCCATAGGGTGCAGCATGGATATAATTGGCGACCTTACCTTGGGTGACGGCAACAATACTCTTGAATTGGCAGAGTATTTTGGCTGGTTTACCTTGTCGCCAAGCATCAGCGTGGGGAATGGCCAAAATACCATCTTTTTTGGGAGAGACGAAACCCCTGTGAAGCAGGGCACCGGGCAGACCACCTATCTCAATCGGTCCATGACCACAGCGGAGATTGAAGCACGCAATGCCGCTAACGATAATTTCATGCACGAGTGGAGTGCCCGTTATTTTGGTTGAACGGACGAAGAACCATCAGCAAAAGCGGGGAACGCCGGCAAAATGGAGGAGGATTTTCGGCGGGCGCCTTTGAAATCCGCCGCTCCTGAACCCCCTGTGGTACGGTAGCGAACCGCTTTGAGCTGACGAACCGCCACAACCCAACGTCGGCGGACCGTGTAGAGGAGATTGCTTCGAAATTTATCCCCAAGAACGGCAAGGCCTATGCTGTAGGGCTGACGGCACGTCCATCGGGACAACCTCAAGGGCACGAAGTGGTTGCGCGCAGCAACACAGCCATGGCCCTAAGCCCCAGGCCGCCTTCTCGATTTTCCAGCACAAGGTGGCCTCCCATCTGTTGCAGCACGGCCTCGACGATGGCGAGTCCCAGCCCGCACCCCGCAGGCGTCTGCCGTTTGCCGCGAAAGAAGCGTTGCGTCGCCAGGGGAATTTCGTCAGGAGGCATGCCGGGGCCTTCGTCTTCCACCAGTATGCCACGCCCATCCGGCATGACGTTCCAGGTGACGGTGCCGCCGTCTGGCGTATGTTGCAGTGCATTTTCATGGAGGTTGCGCAGGGCGATGCCGAGGGTTTCCCGATTCGCCGTGATCGTGAAGTCTCGCAGGGCGGGATCGATGCGCACCGTGATGACCTGCCCGGCCGGCTGCGCCGATTTGCCGATCTCCTCGATAATCTCGCCAACGCAAATCGGCTCCGCTTGGCTGGTGACCAGTCCGCTTTCGAGCTTGGCCAGGGTCAGCAGTTGGCGCACCAGGCGCGTGGAGCGGTCGACGGAGAGCAGGATGTGCCGCAAGGCTCCTTGCCGGACGCCGGGATCGTCGGTGGCCATGGCGATTTGCGCATGGGTCTTCAACCCGGCCAGGGGCGTGCGGAGTTCGTGGGCGGCGAAGGCCGTGACATCTCGTTCGTGGCGTCGGGCCGTCTCCACCTTGGCGAACAGGCTGTTTAATGCCTCGGCCAGGGGCAGAAGTTCGTCAGGGGCGTGTCGTGTCCGCAAAGGCCGCATGTCGTCGGCTGCCCGGGATTTGAGCTCCACGGCCATGCCGAGCAGTGGGCGCAGTCCGCGTCCCAGGCTGAGCCAGATGAGGCCGCCGAGCAGGGGAAGCATCAGGATGGCGGGGATGGAAAGCCCCTTGACCAGGTCGACCGCAAGCTGGTCGCGCTGGCCGAGACGGTCGCCGATCATCACGCGCACGCCCTTGGCCGGGTTGTCGATGGTGTACACCCGCCAGTATTCGCCCTGGATGCGGCGATCGGAGAAGCCGGACGCCTGGTCGGTCAGGGAGACGTCCGGCGCGCTGCCGGACCGGGCGAGAAGGTGTCCGTCCAACGTCCATATCTGGCAGGAAAGCTGGCGTTCATAATGTTCCGGCGTTGCGGCGGCGCTTGCCGCGGCGGCAAAGGAGGGGCCGCTTTTGGCCACGAGGGAATTGACCATGCGCGCCGCCTCCTTCAGGCGGGTGTCGAGCACATGTTCGAGTTCCGCTTTTGCCCCCACGAAAATCCAGAGGATGCCGCACAGCCATATGATGCCTGTGGCGGCGACCAGAATGACGAAAAGACGCCGGCGCAGGGACGTCATGGCGAGACCCGCATACGGTAGCCAATACCCCGTACGGTTTCTATTTTTTCACGGCCGACCTTGGCCCGTAAATGATGCACGTGCACCTCCACCGCATTGCTTTCCACTTCCTCGCCCCAGCCGTAGAGGCGATCCTCGATTTCACCCTTGGAGCGGATCGCGCCGGGATGCTCCATCAAGAGCGCCAGGACCGCGAACTCCCGCCTGGACAGCGTGAGAGGCTGCCCGTTTAAGGTGACCGACAGGGTTGACGGCTCAAGGGCAATGCCGGCGGCCGTCAGGCAAGGGGAGGCGCGCCCGGCTCCACGCCGTCCTATGGCCCGGATGCGTGCGGCCAGTTCCTCCAGATCAAAAGGCTTGCCGCAGTAGTCGTCCGCGCCGAGGTCGAGTCCCTTGACCCTGTCCGCGATCTCGTCAAGGGCGGTGAGCAGCAGGACCGGGGTGCGGTCTCCCCGCTGGCGCATGCCCCGCAGCACATCAAGCCCGGAACCGTCCGGCAACATCAGGTCGAGCACCACGGCGTCGAAGGTTGTCGTGGCAAGCGCCTCGCCTGCCTGCGCGCAGGAGCCGACCAGATCCACGGTCATGCCGGCCAGGCCAAGCCCCACCTTGAGCCCGTCGGCAAGGATCTGGTCGTCTTCGATAATAAGAATCCGCATGTCCGGCTTCCTCCGCCCCCGGTTTTCTTCCCGCGCCTTAAGGCTGGCTTAAGGTGGACGGCGAAACTGGGGGAAACTTCATTCAAGGAAGGAGCGGCATGTCAAGAGCATTTCCATGGACGTACAGCCTGGCCTTTGTTGTCGCGCTGATCCTGCTTCCCGCCGCGGCACCGGCCAGGACGCCACTTCCGGCCGATGCGGCATTCCGGTTGGGCGTCGCCAGGGGCGGCGACGGGAACCTCGTTTGCACCTGGGATATCGCCCCGGGGCATTACCTTTATAAGGACCGGATCGAAGTCACGACGAACGACGGCAAGGCCGTGCCCCTTGCCCTGCCCCCCGGGCAGGAAAAGGACGATCCGACCTTCGGCAGCACGCAGGTCTACCACGACCACGTGGCGGCGTCCCTCGCCAGGTCGGCCCTGCCTTCCTCGGGCGCGGTCCAGGTGACCTACCAGGGCTGCGCCGAGCATGGCGTGTGCTATCCACCCGTGCGCAAGAACATCGATCTGGCCACGCTCGCGTTGTCGCCGGGAAAAAAGAGCCTTGAGCCGGACGTCGCGCTGCCAGCCGAAACGGCGCAAACCGCCCACGGCAAGACGGACGGCGCGTTGGCGTCCGCGCTTTCCGGCGGCTTGCCGGCGATGGTGTTCAGTTTCCTGGGGTTCGGCCTGCTTTTGGCCTTCACCCCCTGTGTCTTCCCCATGGTGCCGATCCTTTCCGGCATGCTGGCGCGCTCCGGCCGGGAATTTTCGGCGCGCAAGGGACTTGTCCTTTCCGGCGCCTACGTGCTGGCCATGGCCCTTGCCTATGCGGCCCTTGGCGTCGTTGCCGCCTGGTCGGGGCAAAACCTCCAGATTCTGCTGCAACGGCCGGTGGCGATCGTCCTGATGGGCCTTGTCTTCGTGGTCCTCTCGCTCTCCATGTTCGGGCTCTACGATCTGGCGCTGCCGGCATCGCTCACCGTGCGCCTGTCCCGGGCCACGGGGCGGACCGGGGGCTCGGTCGGCGGCGCGGCGCTGCTCGGCTTCGGATCGGCGCTCATTGTCGGCCCGTGCGTGACGCCGCCCTTGGCCGCGGCGCTTTTGTACGTGGCGCAAACGGGTGACATCGCCCGGGGGGCGGCCGCCTTGTTCGCGCTGGGGCTTGGCATGGGGCTGCCACTTCTTGCTTTTGGCGCATTCGGCGGCAGGTTGCTGCCGAAATCCGGCCCCTGGCTCGTCACGGTCAAACAGGTGTTCGGCTTCCTCTTCCTGGGGCTTGCCATCTGGATCCTGGGGCGGGTGTTGCCCGGGCAGGTGATCCGTGGGTTGTGGGGCCTGTTGGCGATCGCGGCCGGAGTGTGGTTCGGCCTGCTGCGAAGCCACGGATACGGGATGCGTCTGGCTGGCGGCGGGATCGCTCTTGGCGGAGTGCTCCTGTTGACGGTCAGCTTGGGCGTTTTCCCCTTTTCCTGTCCCCTGGCAGCCTGCGCCGATGCGCCGACGGCATCCATGGATACGGCGAGTGTTTTTTCTCGCAAGGTGCGCACCATGGACGGGTTTGACGCGGCCATGGCCGAGGCCCGTTCCAAGGGGCAGCCTATCCTGGTCGATTTCTCTGCCGACTGGTGTGTGGTCTGCCGGGAGATCGACCGCGAGGTCATGGCCGATGCGGCCGTTGCCCCGCGCCTGCGCAACGTTTCCATCCTGCGCGTGGACGTAACGGCGGACACTCCCCAAAGCCGCGCGCTCATGCGCCGCTTCGACGTCGTGGGACCGCCCACCCTGCTGTTCGTCGATGCCCATACCGGCCGGGAAATCGACAACAGCCGCTCTGTCGGCGCGGTTTCGGTCGCGCAGTTTCTCCGGACCCTGGGGAAGGTCGGCGCCTGAGCGATCCCCCTTCCAACCGCAAAAGAAAGGATGCATGCATGAAATCGAAGGTGTTGTTTGCGCTTGTCGTCTGTCTGGCCCTGGTGGCCGCCATCGCGCCGTTGCGGCGCGCCGTCGCGACCGAGCAACCCGTGTCCGTGGATTCCGCCGCGGTATTTAACGATCCCGCCGCTCCGGTCACCGGCAATCCGAAAGGGGATGTCACCATCGTCGAGTTTTCCGATTACAATTGCCCCTTTTGCAAGCGATCCGCCGCGGCCCTCGACAAGTTGGTCAAGTCGGACGGCAAAATCCGTGTCGTTCACAAGGATTGGCCCGTGCTGACGGATGCCTCGGCCTATGGGGCGCGCTTGGCCCTGGCCGCCGGCTATCAGGGGAAATACGCCGCGGTCCATGCGGCGCTCATGCAAATCCCGGGCATGCGGATTCCAAAGGACCGGATGCTGGAAGCCGTCAAGGCCTCGGGCGTGGATATGAAGCGTCTGGAAAGCGATCTCAAAGCGCATGCCAAGGAGATCGACGCCTTGCTGGAACGCAATTCCGAACAGGCCGAAACGTTGGGCCTGCAAGGGACGCCGGCATTTCTCGTCGGCCCCTACATTGTTCCTTCCGCTCTTGGCTATGACGATTTCAAGCAGGTTGTCGCCGATGCGCGGACGAAAATGAGAGGCGACAAGTAGGGAGCCTTCCGGGGTGCTTCCTGGAGACGGCCGTAGGTCCGAATCCTTCCGAGCGCACGAAAAGAAAAAGAAGGGGTCAGGGAATGTATGCCTGACCCCTTTTCTCATGCGGATAACCTGGCTGGATACCCGTACGGCGGTCGCTAATGGGGAAGGATCAGATGGAATTCCACGCCGGGAGAACGGGACTTGCTGTCCGAACGAGACGGCGTGCGGCAGAAGATGAAGCCCTGGTGCGCTTCCACGACGAGCTTGCTGAAGGCGAGGCCAAGTCCGATCCCCCGCCGGCCCAGGCCTTCCTCGGTTTGGATCGTGAAGAATTTTTCGAAAATGGTCTCTTGGTAAGCCTCGGGGACGCCAAATCCGGTATCAGAAATGATGATCCAGAGATAACTTCGGGCTGGCACGACCTTCTGGCGGTACGATCCGGGCAGGCAGGGGCTGAGCCCGAGGGTGCTGCCATTGATGACCGTGGTGGAGATATCGATTCTGCCGCCTATCACGTTGTAGTTGATGGCGTTGGCAAGGATGTTGCTGATAGTTCTTTTTATTCGGAATAAATCACAATATAATTTAAGGAAATGTCCTTGTTGTGGGAAGGAAATGGTCAATTCCTTCTCTTCGGCCAGAAGGGAATATTCTTCTATGCATTGGTTTATGATCTTGTGGATATCGTAGTAATTCGCATGGAGTTCGAACCGGCCGCTTTCGTCGCGAAAAATGTCGAGGAAGGCGTTGACCATGCTGCTCAACTGATCGTTGGTATTGATGGCCAGCTTGAGGATTTTCTCCTGATTGCTGCTGACCGGCCCAAGGCGGCCGTTGCACAGCAGTTCCAGGGCCCGGTCGATGGCCAGGATGGGATTGCGCATGTCGTGGGTGAGCATGCCGACGAGGTCTTCCTTCATCTTGGCGATGCGTCTTTCCTCGGTGATATCGCGCAGGATGGCGACGTAACTGACGGCCTTGCCTGACTCGTCGTTGACGCGCGAGAGGGATATCTGGGCGGGAAAAGGTCTTTTTTGCTGCGTCAGGGCCGTCAATTCAAAGCGGAAGTTGTCCTGAGCGCCCTGGTCGAGGTTCTGCTTGTAGGCGTTGAGGATCTTCTCATCCTGGATGAAATTGAGCAGGGACTGCCCCGTGAAGGAGCTCGGCGGGCAGCCGAACACGTCCGCGCAGCGGTCGTTGTTGACGGCGATGGAGAAATCCGTGTCCACGGAGATGATGCAGTCCGAAACGCTGTTGATGAGTTTGTTCAAATATTCCTTGGATTGCAGGGTCAACAGGATCTGCTGCAAGGCCATGTCGCTGATGGTCTGCGTGATGACCGACATGAGGTTGACGATCTTGCGAAGCCGCGAGCGTTTCACCCGGGGAATTTTTTTGAGCGCCAGCAGGTAGCCGTCCAGATCCGTGACGCCGATGCTTTTGGCGCGCAGGACGGCTTCCTCCATGGGGATGGCTTCCTCCAAGACCTGACCGCCGTTGAGGTTCCCGATGTGTTGCCCGGCCACGATGATCGGAGTCGCACAGTCGACCAAGCCCGCATTGAGGCAATCGTAGACGTAGGGTTCCTTGTCGTTGAGCGACATCTTGCCGCCATAGGCGTCGCTGGCATAGCACTTCAGCCGTCCTTCCGTGGTCGCCCGGCAGTAGTCCTTGCAAAAGGTGCAGAAATTGGATTCGCTGGAAATAGGCCGGCCCTCGGTATCGGCGATGACCGATCCGATGCCGCAGGCTTCGTTGACGGCTTGCAAAATCTCATCGAGTTTTTCTTTGGATATCAGATCCAGAAGCTTGATGGACTGCTTCATGACGGCGTGACTCCTGGGCCTGACACGTTTTGCGCCAGTGGGGACCGGGGATTGAGAGGACGGATCGATTCGTGGCCAAGGGCCATGCGGGGCCGTCAATCGATCAGCTTGGCTTCCCGGGCCGCGATCACGGCTTCGAACCGGTTGTTGACGTGGAGTTTCCTGAAAATATGCTTGATGTGCGACTTGACCGTCTCGATGCTCAGGAAAAGCAGCGCCGAGATATCCTTGTTGTTTTTTCCCGCCGCGATGGATCGCAGAATCTGCATCTCGCGATGGGTGAGCGCTTCGATGGGGAGGTCCGGTTGGGCATCCTCGGGGGCCAGGTCGATGGAGAGATTGACCAGATAGGGGGAAACGATGGGCTCGCCGGCATGGAAGGCCTCGATGAGGCGCGCCAGGTTGTCGATGCCGATGGTCTTGAGCACGTAGCCGTCGGCCCCGGCCTGCATGGCGTTTTTGATGTAATTGGTGTCGTTGTAGGTGGAGAGGGCCAGGATCTTCATGGCCGGCAAGACCTTGCGCAAGACGCGGATGGCCGGGATACCCGAGAGGCCTGGCATGTCGATGTCGATGAGGGCAACATCGGGAACGGTCTTTTGGATCTTTTCGATGGTGTCGAAGCCGTTGTCCGATTCGCCGACGATCGTGATGGTGTCTATGCTGTCGAAGGCCAAGCGCAGGCCGATGCGCAGCAAGGGGTGGTCATCGGCGATAAAAAGCGTGATCGGAGGCTTGGCTGCCGTCGGTCCCATGAGCTTCCTCCCTGCCAGTGCGTCTTGCCGGGGCGGCGTTTAAAGCATGCGATATCCTGGGCTTGCTGGCAAGGGTATGTCCCCTTTGTCGTGTCGTGTCGTGCCGGGCCACGCTGCTGGCCAGACGCCCGCCGGCCGGGCCGTCGCCTCGAAAGCGAAACGACGGCCCGGGGGTGCGGTTGCGGGTTCGCGTTGCGTCCATCCAAAGTACGCCAGTATGTCAGGAAACAACGCAATGTATGCTGTGTCGTGTCCCCGTGGGCGCACGGCGCGTGGTCATGACTCGCACGCCTGCGCGCCGTCTTCGCAAAACTCGGCATCGGGGTCTTTGTTCAAGGCGCCCGTGGTCATGTCGTACACGAACGCGCCAAGCGCGCCACCGACCAGGGGACCAAGGATGGGCACGAGCACGATGCTGGCGTCCATCAGGTTGGGCTGGGTGAAGCCGGCCACCAGGGCGAAGAACCGGGGACCGAAGTCGCGGGCCGGATTGATGGCGTAGCCGTTCATGGCGCCAAGGCTCATGCCGATGGCCATGACCAGCATGGCCACGGCCACGGGCCCGATCCAGGGCACTTTGTTCTTGGCCCCGAAGTCGCCGATGGAAAGGATGCCGAAGAGCAGCACGGCGGTGCCGATGACCTGGTCGATGAAACCGGGCCAGAAGCCGGGCACGGCCGGGAAGGTGCAGAAGATGCCGGCCGTTTTGACCAGCGCGGGGTCGGCCATGAGCCATTTGGCCTTGAAATCGAGGAATACGATGGCCGCGCCCAGAAACCCGCCGGCAGTCTGGGCCAGGGCGTAGGGGAGCACCTTGCTCCAGGGGAAGCGACCCGTGACGGCGAGCCCCAGGGTCACGGCCGGATTGATGTGCGCGCCGGAACGCAGGCTGGCGAGCACCCCGAAAAATACGCCCAGGCCCCAGCCGAAGGTGATCGTATCCCAGGAGATGTTGAGTGCATCGCCAAAAAAGACCTTCATGGCCACGCTTCCGGCTCCGAAGATGATGAGGATCATGGTTCCCAGGAATTCGGAGAACATCTCTTTGCTCAATGACGGCGCGCTCATGGTTCCCTCCCTTGCGGCGTTTCGACCGTTATCCCTTCCCCTCCGGGAGGGAATGGGCTGTTTGCCCAGGCATTCCTTCGACACGGTGTTCGCCAACCGGACTTTCGGCCCTCCTGCCCGGAAATGCGGGCAGGAGGCGGCGGTTGGCACACTGCTCCTCATTTGCGCGACGGTCCCCTTGCCGCCGCGCTCCCCCCAGCCTGCCCTCACGACCGGGGCAACTCCCATGGCATGACGCAGGCCTTCGAGGCCAAGAGACGGCCGTGGCGGCGACACGGCGACAAGACGCATCGTCTCCCCCGGCGCTCAGCGCGGAGGGCTTTCGCGGTCAACCGCCGATGGTGACCGCGATGGGAAACGGCTGCAGCGACGCCGTGAGCCGCTCGACCTCGTCCCGGCCGTGGGGAACGAGGCCGTGCAGGGCGTAGTCCTGGCCCAATTGTTGCCATTTCGGTTCGCCCATACGGTGGTAGGGCAGGATGTCCAGGGCGATCAGATGCTTGAGTTCGGCGGCCAGGGCGACTGTCCGGCGCAGGTTTTCCGGCGAGTCGTTGCGTCCCGGTATCAGCGGCAGGCGCAGGCGCGTCGGGATGCCCATGTCGTCGATGGCGCGAAGATTGGCCAGGATGCGCGTGTTGGTCGATCCCGTAAGTTCCTTGTGGACCGCCGCGTCCATGTGCTTGATGTCGAAAAGAACCAGGTCCATGTGGCGCAGGGCCGGCCTCATGACCTGCCAGTCGGCCTGACCGCAGGTTTCGACGGCCGTGTGCAGGCCCCGATTTTTCGCCTCCTCGGCCAACGCCTCCAGAAAGCGGGGCTGGGCGAAGGGTTCGCCGCCCGAAAAGGTCACGCCGCCGCCGGAACGGTCGTAGAATTCCCGGTCGAGCTCCACTTCCTCCATGACCTCGGACACGCTCAGGTAGCGGCCGCAGACCGTGAGGGCGTTGGCGTAGCACACGCGCTGGCATTGCCCGCACTGGGGCAGGGCGCAGCGCTCCCGGTCAAGGACGATGCCTTCCTCCGGCGTGGCCGTGAGGCAGTGATTGGGACAGGCCTCCACGCACTTGCCGCAGCGGATGCAGTTGGCGGCGATGTACATGAGCTGGGGGGCGGGCCGGATGTTTTCCGGGTTCTGGCACCACAGGCAATGGAGCGGGCAGCCCTTGAGAAAGACGATGGTCCGGATGCCGGGGCCGTCGTGGATGGAAAAACGCTGGAAGTCGCTGACCACGCCGGTCGTGTCGTCGGCGTCGACGCCCCGAGGGGAGAAAAGCTGAAATTTCTTGCGCAAGGTCATGGTGGCTCCGTTTGCCATGCCGGGCCGAAGGGGCGGCATGGGCATCGCCCCGTGGCCGTTTTTCGGGCGTCCGGGGAGCCGCCGCCTCCCAGGCGAGGCGGCGGCTTTCGGTTTCCGCTTGCGGACGGCTAGAACATCTGCTCGGTACGCGAGATGATGTCGTCCTGGATGGAGCGGTCAAGGGAGGTGAAGAACGCGCTGTAGCCGGCGACGCGCACGACCAGGCCCCGGTAGTTGTCGGGGTGCATTTGCGCGTCGGTGAGCGTGTCCTTGCTGATGACGTTGTACTGGATATGCGTGCCGCCGCCGTTAAAGAGCGTCTCGGTCACGGCGATGAGGTTGGAGATGCCCTGGCCGTCCTTGAGGGCGCTCGGGTGGAACTTCATGTTGAGCAGGGTGCCGTTGGAGGCGATGACGTGGTCGAGCTTGGTGACGGACTTGACCGAGGCCGTGGGGCCGGAGTGGTCCATGCCCGACACCGGCGAGACGCCGTCGGCCAGGGGCGTGCCGGCCTTGCGCCCGTCCGGGGTGGCCCCGACGACGGTGCCCAGGGGCACGTTGGCCGAGACCGGGTACAGGCCGGGCTGGAAGCGCCCGCCCCTGGGATTGGTGTATTTCTCGACTTCCTTGCAATAAATCAGGGCGCCTTCGTGGGCGATTTCGTCAGCATAGGGCTCGTCGTTGCCGTACTTGGGCGCGCGGTTGACGAGCCTCTGGCGCAGGCTTTCCCCCTCGACGCCGGCGAAGTCCGAGGCCAGGGCCGCCTTGAGCTCGGCGAGGCTGACGGCCTTGTCCTCGTAGACGAGCTTGCGCAGGGCGGCCAGGGAGTCGGCCACGTTGGCCACGCCGACGCCCTGGGGGCCGGTGAAGTTGTAATGCGCGCCGCCTTCCTGGAGGGATTTGCCCTTGACGATGCAGTCATCGACCAGGGAGGACAGGAAGGGCAGCGGGGCGCGCTGGCCGTGGGCCACGTCCACGGCGTTGTCGCTGACCACGAGCAGCTTGACGCTGTATTCCATCTGCTTGCGGTAGGCGGCCATGAGGTCGTCGTAGGTGGCGAACGTGGTCAGGTCGCCGGTTTCCGGGCCGAGGCGCTCGCCGGAGAGGGGATCGACGCCGTTGTTGAGCGTCAGCTCGAGGACCTTGGCGATATTGAAGAATGCGGCGTCGTGCCAGCCCTCGGTCTTGCCGCCGACCTGCGGTTCGACGCAACCGATGATGCCGTAGTCGCGGGCGTCCTCGCGGGTGAGCCCGCGGCTGAGCAGTCCCGGGATGATGAAGCGGTCGTTGTAATAGGCCGGCATGCCAAGGCCCAGGCGCGTCACTTCGGCCGCTTTCTCGTACAGGGCCCGGGGCGTTTCGCTGTGCACCCGGATGGAGATGGAGGGCTGGTAGAGCCGGGTGTTGGCCGTGGCCTGGAGGCACATGTAGGACAGGGGGTTGGTGGCGTCCTCGCCTTCCCGGTCCACGCCGCCGACGATGAGGTTTTGGAACATGGGGTAGCCGCCGAAGGCCTTGGTCGAGCCCTCGTCACGCACCTTGTTGATCTCGTTGAACTTGATGAAAAGCAGGTCCAGCAGCTCCTGGGCTTTTTCAACGCCGAGGTCCTTGTCCCGCAGCAGATAGGGGAACAGGTACTGGTCGAAGCGCATGGGCGAGATGGAGTGGCCGTTGGATTCGATCTGCAAGACGAGCTGGATGAACCAGAAGGACTGGAGCGCCTCGGCGAAGGTTTGGGCCGGGGAGGCGGGCACCGCGGCGCAGACCCGGGCGATCTCCAGCAGTTCGGCCTTGCGGGTCGGGTCGGCTTCCTTTTCGGCCATTTCGGCGGCCAGATCGGAAAAGCGCTTGGCAAAGGCGATGACCGCCTGGTTGGAGATGATGACGGCATTGAGGAAGGTGATCTTGGCCGAGTGGGCCGGGTTGGTCATGTCGAGCCCGGCCAGTTCGGAGCGGGCTTCGGCGATGATGCCGTCGAGGCCCTTGTCCAGAACCTTGGCATAGTCGACGGAGATGTGGCCCACGCCATTGAAATAATAGTTGCCGACGGTGAACACGCCGTATTTCTGGGCTTCCTTGGCGGCGTGGGGCATGAGCGCCGTGGCCAGTTCGTTGGTCGTCTTGCCGTTCCAGTAAGGAAAGAGTTCGCGCAGGGTGGCCTTCTTGGCCTCGGAGATCAAAAAGACGTCGCCGGTGCGTTTTTCCAGGCGATCGAGTTCGTCCTCCAGCCATTTGCAGGAAAACTCGGGAAAGACCGGCGCGGCGCGGGGCTTGGTGCACTGGTTGCCGACGATGATTTCGTCGGGCTGGATGAAGATGGTCATCTGGCCGAGGATCTTTTCCAACGCCTTGGCCCGGCGGATGTGGATGGGCTGGTCCTCGGTCTCCTTGTACGATTCGGTGATGTATTGGGCCCGTTCCACGCAGATTTCGGGAGTCAGGGAGATGAAGCGTTCCCGTATGGCCTCGACACGCGGCGTCGGACCGGGCAAATGCAGTACGTCGATCTTGCTCAACAACTCTTTCTCAATACTGCTGGTCATGACGCAAGCCTCCTGGTGGTTGAGGTTGACGAAGCGGCCCAGGCTTCATGGCAATGCTACATGCGTATTTTCCCTTTGCTTCCCGTTCAAAATATTCGTATCATTGCGCCGTCGCGTGGATGCATCCCTGGCTTCCCCTGGACCGGATCCTTCCGCTACCTTTTCTTATAAAAGCGTGACCTAAAAAGTCTTCCCTTGCCAATCCCCCGAAAGGGGGATTTGTTCTCCCCCCTTTTGGGGATGGGCCGGCCGGTAATCCGCCGGCGTCGCCCCTGGCCCGCCGGAAATCGCCATGACGGTCCCTCGGACGTTGAACCGTGCTTTGGGATAGGCTTGGCTTGCGGAGTCTCCAGATTCCCCCTATGTCGGCAGGAGGTCGGAAAAGGAGGCCCCATGGGACCCAGGTATGGATGCGTTCTCGTGTGGTTGGTTGTCTGGGCGCTTTTTTCCCAGAGCCTGGCCCTGGCCGATGGCGCGGAAACCATTGACCAGAAGGGCGTGTGGGCGTTGCCCGAGGCCGCCTGGACCGACTGTCTGCAAAAGGGGCAGGACGCCACCGGCTGCCTGGCGCGCATCATGGAGCAAACCGGCGCGACGCCCCAGGCCCTGGCCGTAAACAAGCTGCTCGAGGGCGAAGGCTACATGGAGGCTTTCCAGGAAATGGGACGGGTGGACGTGGCGGTGATGGTCTTTCCGCTGCGGGCCAACACCAACGCCGTGACCTATCTGGTCAATGGGTCGCCGACTCTCGTTTCGAGCGAAATCGAGCCCGCCGACCTGCCGCTTGCCGCCGACCCGGTTTATGCCGCCCTGCAAAAGGCCCATCCCGAACTCATGTTCTGGCCGACCGGCGAGGGCCCGAGCGCCGTGAACACCCCGCCCGGCGGCGGCCAGGGGTTCGTCTTCAGCTATCCGCTCCTAAACGGCTGCCACGCCTGCGATGTGCTCGGCCAGGCCTTGCTCTCCCTCGATTTCGGTCCGGACGGTTCCTACCGTGGCCCACGGCTCCTCCGCGTGGAAGCGCGGTAGGAGGCGAAGAGAGGAAAGAAATGCGAGAGGGGAACCCTTTTTGAAAAAAGGGTTCCCCTCTCGCGCTCTCCCCTCCCAAAAACTTTCCTGGTTACGCACAATCCTCAGCCAGTTTGAGCAGTCTGTAAGGCATGGGCGGCGTCCGCAAGGAGACCCAGGCCAACCGCGTGAGCATTGTCGCCAAGTCATAACGGCGATTGAATCGATATCCGAACGAGGCCAGATAGCGCGACACATGTTTGCCTCTCACGGCACGATATGTTCCCAATAATGCTGACTTCACATTGCCAAGCATGGTGTTGACCCACTTAAATACTGAGTCCTGCACAGCCTTGCGGCCACTGTCTTGAACGGGTTCGTGCCGACAGCCCGCAGCCTGGACCTCGGAAAAACATGGCAACCGGTCCGTCACCACCAATGTCCCGGAACGCAAGATTTTCTGAGATGCCCGCTGCACCTCATTACGCCGAAAACCTTTGACTCGGCACAGCTTCATCTTGTGTGGTTGTCCACTTTTTGTCGTTTCAACTGCCGCAATAAACGGAATTTTTCCTGGGGCACCACGTCCACGTTTCCCACCACGTCGTTTACCGCCAAGGTAAGCATCGTCCATCTCTACGCGGCCGGTGAGACGTTGCTGGTGTTCACGTTCGAGCATGACCTGCATCAGCTTGTGAGACATTTTCCAGGCCGTCGTTTGCGTGACACCAAGTCTGCGGGCTAATTCGACACTGGAGATGCCGCCCTTGCTTTGAGTGAGGTGATAAATGGCGCGGAACCACTTCTTGAGGGGAACTTTGGTGGAAGCGAAGATTGTGCCAGCGGTCACCGAAGTCTGCGTACGGCAATGTGAGCACTGAAAGAGCCGTCGCCTGCCAACAATAAGCAGCGAGTACTTATCCCTGCCGCAAATTGGACAAACGAATCCTTCGGGCCAACGCCATTGCACGAGGTGTGCCCAGCATTTCTCCTCGGTGCCGAATTGCGCCTCAAACGCATCTTCGCTCATACCCTTCTGGAATTGCACAATGTTTCTTGCCATATCCAGCGCCTCCAACCCCCAGAAAATACACAAAACAATGACCGCTGACAATTAGCTGATGATTGTGTGTAAGCAGGAAAACTTTTAACGGTGACAAGTTGTTATCGTTAAAAGTCTTTCCTATGTGGCCCGAAGTCAAGCCGGCTGATGTAGTCTAACCGCCCGTTTCCTATTCGCGCCCGAAGCGCCAAGTACCGATTCGGTAGTTTTCGGATTTTCGCCATTTGAGAAACGCCGCCATGCGGCCAGACTTTTCCGCGACCAATCCGAAAAATTGTTGGCTGTTAGGCTTTCAGTCTTCCCCGTTCGTTGCCACAGGTCCTTGTTGGCGCTGCAATACCCTCTTGGCGGGCGAGGAGCACGGGGCTTCCCAGAGCCGGCGTGATCCTCGCCCGCCGCCGTTTCACGCCATAACCGCCTCAAATCGGTACGCTCGTTTCTCCAGGCTCAGCCGCCACAAAATGATGGCCAGTTTTCGAGCTAAGGCTGTGATGGCCTTTTGGGCCAGGCCGCTTTTCCCCAGCAACTTGTGATACCAGGCCTGAGCCTTCGGATCGTGTGCGCGCCATTTCCAGGCCGCCTCCACTAAAAGACTTCGCAGTTTGGTCTGCCCCACGGGCCGTAACCTGGCCCGGCCCTTGCTCTCGCCGCTCTGGCGCACCATGGGCGCAAGTCCCAGATAGCTTGTCACCTCTTCGGCCCGGCTGAAACGTTCCGGCTGAAACAACTCCAGACGGAAGGTCGCGGCGATGAGCGGCCCCACACCGGGCACGGTGCGCAGGCACTTGATGACTTTGTCATGCTCTCCCTGGCGGCAAATTGTCTCAAGTTGCTGTTCAACGAGGGACAATTCGCTGGTGATGGCATGCATCTCCCGCACAAAACTTTCCAGCGTATACCGGGCAGCCTGATGCATGGGCAGTTTAAGCAGGGATGCTACAGCGACCTTGCTCCAGTATTTCAGATTGGGTGGTTCGGTAAGGCCCAAAAAAAGCAGATGGGAATGGATGCGAAGTTTCACACGACGCAGGTCGTCGGCCAGATCGTGTCGTCGGCGCTCCAGGCTCCTCTGGGCTTCTTGCTCCTCGGTCGGCACGGCGATGGGACGCAGCATCCCCTTGGCGGCGTAATCGGCCAGTTTGACGCAATCGAGCCGGTCTGTTTTTGCGCCCCAGACCACGGGGCGGGGAATCCGACTGGGAGCCGCCACGAGATTGGGAATCCCTGCCTTTGTGAGCGCTCTGGACAGGGTGAATCCGGTCGGCCCGGATTCACTGGCCGCCATGGCCACGGTGACGCCCACCGCGGCCAATTTGTCGATCAGAGCCTGCGGGCTCGCCGACATCACCAAGGTGTGGACGACTCCATCAAACCGACGTAACGCAACAAAATAACTATTTTTATGGACATCCAATCCGACAAAAAAAGATCGACCTTGTGAAGCCTCCACAAACGCTTGAAGTTGGGATAACGCTTGTCCTGCCATGTTGGTCTCCTCGCCTCGTTTGTGTCTACGAGCACATTTACTGGCACTATCAGCCAGTTTGAGGGTCGAGGCCAACATGGTATTTGGAAAGGGGGTCCGGGGGGAAACCTTTCTTCAGAAAGGTTTCCCCCAATGCTTATTTCGATGCGAGCTTCCAGCCCGTGACCAGGGCGATGGCCTTGATGCCTTTTTTCTCGCCGGTAAATCCCAGTCCTTCCTCGGTCGTGGCCTTGACGTTGACGTGGGACTTGTCGAGCCCCAAAAGCGCCGCCACGTTCAGGCGAATGGCCTGGGCATGGGGTCCGATGCGCGGAATCTGGGCGATGACGGTCAGGTCCACGTGGGTGATGGCAAGTCCCCGGTCGCGCGCCAGAAGCAGCGCCTCGCTGACGAAGACCCCCGAGGCCATGTTGTCGAACTCGGGATCGCTGTCCGGGAAAAGCTGCCCGATGTCGCCGCCGGCCACACAGCCGAGGATGGCGTCGGTCAGGGCGTGCAGCAGCACGTCGCCGTCGGAATGGGCCAGCACCTCGGGCGCGCCGAGGATAGGGTAGCCGCCGAGTTTCATGGGCCGGGCCGGCTGTTTGCCGGGGTGGGCGGGATCGGCGTAGCGGTGCACGTCGTAGCCGTAGCCGACCACGGGCACGGGCGATGGAGTGGCGTCTTCGAGCAAGAGCAGGTCCTCGGGATTGGTGATTTTCCGGTTGTCCGGGTGGCCGGGTACGGTATGCACCGGGCGGCCGAGGTGCTCGACGAGGCTTGCGTCGTCGGTGACGGTGAAATCCTCGCCGGCGTGGGCGAAGGCCTGGCGCAGCAGGGCCGCGTCAAACCCCTGTGGCGTTTGTACGGCGGCCAGCCGGCTGCGGTCAAAGGTGGCCTGTACCGTTTCTTCGCGCACTTCCTTGATGGTGTCCGTGACGGGCAGCACCGGAATGACGGCTTCGTGTCCCTCGCGAAGGGCGGTTACGACCCGGCCGATGAGCGCCGGATCGACAAAGGGCCGCGCCGCATCGTGGACGAGCACGAAGCGGCAGCCGGACGGCAGCGCGCCAAGGCCGTTTTGGACCGAATCCTGCCGGCGGACGCCTCCGGCCGTGGTGACGACCGCCACGCCCGGATCGTGGGCGGCCAGCAATCCGGCCAGCTCTTCCCGGGCCGCGTCCAGCTCGGTCGGCGGAAACACCACCACCACGCCGACGACATCCGGGCAGCGGGCAAAGGCGGTCAGCGACCGCCAGTAGAGCGGTTTGCCGTCAAGACGCAGAAACTGTTTTTTGATGCCGCCCGAGGCTTCGGCGAGTCGGGTCCCCGAGCCGGCGGCGAGCAGAACGGTCCAAACGGACACGGGACATCCTTCAGGCTAAGGTGGAAAAAAAGGGGAGTCGGCCGATAAGCCGGGTTTTGTTCCCCGGAGATTCCGGGGCGGTCGTCATTCCTCTAGGACCGCGATTACCCGCGGCCTCAAGCAACCTACCCGAGGGCACGGCCGGGCCAGCCTTGACGCCCTCCTATTTGGTCTTGCTCCGAACGGGGCTTGCCGAGCTTGCCGCGTCACCGCGACAACTGGTGGGCTCTTACCCCACCGTTTCACCCTTACCGGCGCATGCGCCGGCGGTTTGCTTTCTGTGGCGCTCTCCCGGGATCGCTCCCGCTGGGGGTTACCCAGCGTCCCGCCCTATGGAGCCCGGACTTTCCTCCCCGGGCCAAAAGGCCCGCGACGACGACCTGTCCGACTCCCCGACATTCCAATAAGGCCGTTTCCCAGGCGCGTCAAAGGGATTGGGGCGATCCCGGTCGGGAAGCTTTCCGATCGGGATATTGTGCCCGCGCCGCGCCGATGATACACGGAAACCATGGGAAATGGCACGAAATTATCGGGAGGCGGCGTGATGCGGACCTGCTTTTTCATGGTCCTTGCCGTGACTGTGGCCAGCCCGGCTTTGGCCACGGATTGGGTCTTTTTGGGCGCGCACGACGACCAGTCCGTGGAACTATACTATGACCGCCACTCCGTGCGGGTGTCCGGAAACACCGTCTGGGTCCGTGTGAAGCGGGTCTTTTCCGAGGACGAAGGCCGGGAACTGGCCGCCGAGCACGGCGACGGGCAACCCATTGCCTACAGTGTGGAGCGCATCCTGCTGGACTGCGCCGGCCGGCGGATCAAGCGCAATGCTGCGGCGTGGTTCGGCGTAAACGGCAAACTGCTCGAACGGACCGTGGCCACGCCGGGCGTGCCCTGGCGGCCCTTGCGCTACGGGGGCCTGGGCCAGGCGCTTTGCCAGGAACTGGATTAGACGGATCACGCTTGTTTAAATTATCTAGATATTCCTTGTAGCTCTGTGGTGATTCGGCTCTGTTGAAGAGTCTTTGGAAAGGGGGTCTGGGGGGAGAACCTTTCTGCAAGAAAGGTTTCCCCCCAGCCTCTTTTCGAGGGGCATCACTGCGGAGGCTTCTTGGGCAAAATTCCGGCCAGGGCTGCGAGCAGCGTCGCCTTGCGCACGGGTTTACGCAGGAAAAGGGTACAGCCGGCTTCCAGACAGGCGGCTTCGTCCGCATTGAGTGCCCTGCCCGAAAGCCCCACGATGGGAGTCGGAGCCAGGCCGCGTCCGGCTTCGTGGGCCCGGATGCGGCGCGTGGCCTCCAGGCCGTCCATGACCGGCATGATCGTATCCATGATGACGCAGTCGTAGGCCCCGGCGACGAACCGTTCCAGCGCTTCCCGGCCGTTTCGGGCTTCTTCCAGGACAACGGGCGCCTCTTCCAGGTACAGCCGCACGAGGTGCCGGTTGATGGTGGAATCGTCGACCACGAGCAGGCGCCAGGGGCCGCCCGGGGGCCAGGCCGGTCCGGTCCGGGCGGCGTTTTTGTCCGGGGACGCGTCCGGCGGAGGGCCGGTCTCCCGCCCGGTCAGAATGCCGGGCAAGGGGGCCGCTGGCGGGGCGCGCCGGCCTGCCGGCAGGTGGTTGGGCGGACGTGGGCAGTCTGGCATAGTGTGTCGCGTGTTGTTTGCTCGTGAAGCGTAACGTTTAACTTGTTGGGTGAAAACGGACAACGAATAGCGGACATATCACGGTTCTTCCAGTATGGAACTTTTTTTTGCCAGGCTCAATAGGGTTCCGCAAAAAAAGAAACCTTCTTGCCTGATGACAACATGAACGTGCTTATGGCAGGCTTGCGGCAAAAGAGAGATCAGGATTATTGAGCTTCTTTTATGAATAGGCGCATTGTTCTGCTGACGGCGATGGTGTTGTTTCTGGCGGCCGTCGTGTCCGTGCCGGCTGTTGCCGGCGACGACGCGGGGTATGGCCGGCTTTTGGCGCGCCATGTGGCGGACGGGCGCGTGGACTATGCCGGGTTGAAAAAAGAGGAAGCGCAACTCGACGCGGCCTTGGAGGCCATGGCCCGGGTCGACCCGGCCGCGCTCTCGCCCCAGGAGCAATTCGCCTACTATATCAATGTCTATAACGCCTGGACCCTGAAGCTGATCCTGGAGCATTACCCGGGCATTCGTTCCATCAAGGAGGCGGGGAGTCTTTTTCGTTCGCCGTGGAAACGGTCCTTCGTGCGTCTGCGGGACGGGGTGGTGAGCCTCGACGACATCGAGCACGGCATCCTGCGGCCGCGTTTCCATGACCCCCGGGTGCATTTCGCCGTCAACTGCGCCTCCATAAGCTGTCCGCCCCTGGCCGGCGCGCCGTATCGCGGCGAGACGCTTGACGCCCAGCTCGACGCCGCGACCCGGGCCTTCGTGAACAACCCGAAAAACACCTTTTTCAAGGACGGCGCGCTGCATGTGAGTCGCATCTTCGACTGGTACGGCGAGGATTTCGGCGGCGAGTCCGGGGTGTGGGCCTTCATCCGCCGCTTCGCCGATGCCCCCCTGGCCGGGGAAATGGACGCCGCGCCCCGCCACGAACTGGTCTATGACCCGTACGACTGGTCGCTCAACGGCGGATAGCCATGCCTTCCGCCAAGCCTGATTTCCTCCCGGGCGGGGCAGGGAAAGGAGTTCCCCGGCCGTGGAGTTCCAGGGCGGCGACGCCACTTTTGTGCTTGCTCTGCGCCCTGGCCGGGCTGGCGCTGGCCGGGCGGCTGGAAGCCGGGCGATGGTGGTTTGTCTTCTGGTGGCTGGCGTCCTTTGGCGGGCTGGCCTGGGCCGTTGTCCGCTTTCCGGCGCTCGGGCGGGGCAGGGCGGTCCTGGCGCTCCTTGCCCTGGGCGTTGGGCTGCGTCTGGTCTTTGTGTGGGCCTGGCCGGCCGACTCCGACGTCAACCGCTACATCGTCGAAGGCGCGTTGCAAGCCGCCGGCGGCAATCCGTATCTGCTGGCCCCGGGTGATCCGCAAACGTTGCGGCTTTTGCCCGAAGCCCTGCGCCCGGTGATTGGCCGGGTCAACCACCCGGAACTCTCTGCCGCCTATCCGCCTCTGGCCGAGCTCTTTTGCCGGTTGGTGGCCGCGATTTCCCCGACGCCGGGCGCGTTTCAGGCGGTGGCCGCCCTGGCGGACTTTGCGCTGTGCCTGGCCGCGGCCGTCTGGGTGTGGCGCACGGGACGTCCGGCGGCGCTTTTGCTTTTGTGCGTGGCCAATCCGCTCTCGCTTGCCATGGCGGCCGGGGAGGGGCATTGCGACGCGTTCGCGGCCCTCGGCGTAGCCCTGGCCGTGGGCGCTTTTGCCTCCAGGCGGGACCGGATGGGCTTTTTCCTGCTCGGCGCGGCGGCCATGGTGAAATACCCGGCCGTGCTCCTTGTTCCTTTCTTTTTGCACCGGACCAACGCCGGCAAGGCCTGGACGGCCTGCCTGCCCCTGGCGCTCTTCGGGCTGTATGGCCCGGCCGGGGGGCATCTTTTCACTTCCCTGGCCGCTTTTGCCGGCTATGTCGCCCATGGCGGGCCGGTTGCGGCCGGACTACGTCCACTTTTCGGAAGTGCGGCCCCGTGGGCGTCCCTGGCCCTTGGCGCGGCTTGTCTGACCGGCCTGTGGCTTACGGTCCAGGACGATCGGCGCGGCCCCATCGCCGGGCTGACCGTCGGGCTCGCCTGCCTGCCCACGGTCTATCCCTGGTACTTCCTGCCACTTGTGCCCTTGCTTTTGGCCCGACCGGGCTGGGCCTACTGGTGGATTTTGGCCGGCCAGGGCCTTGTGACCGCGCCGAGTTGGCTCCGGGCCGGCGGGCTTGGCGGCGAGGCCTGGGCCATGGCGGTCGTCTGGCTGCCGTTTGTCGCGTTGACGATCCTTGGCTGGCGACGTCCGTTGCTGCTGGTCGCCGGCAAGCGCTTTGCGCCGGTGGCGCGGCTTTGGGTGGTGGTCCCGACCCGAAACGAGGCCGAGCGGCTCGGGGCGTGCCTCACGTCCCTGGCTTCGGGGCTTGCCGACGGAACCCTCGCCGGGGTGGTGGTCGCCGACGGCGGTTCGAGCGACGCCACCGCCGCCGTGGCCGCCGCCCATGGGGCGCGGGTGGTCGCGGCAACGGGCGGTCGGGGGGGGCAGATCGCCGCCGCCCTGGCCTCCCTGGCCTCCCTGGCCGCCTGGGCCGGCGAGGCCGTGCTGGTGGTCCACGCCGACGCGGTGTGCCGGCCGGACGTGCCGGGGCGGGTGCTTTTCGCCCTCAACCGGGACCTGCGCCTTTCCGGCGGGGCGGTGGGCATGGATTTTTCCGGCGGCGGTTTCGGGCTTTGGGGCATTGCCGCCTTAAACGCCCTGCGCGCCCGGGCCACGGGCCTAAGCTTTGGCGATCAGGGCCAGTTTTTCCGGCGCGAGGCCCTGGACGTTGCGGGCGGCTTTCCGGACATGGCGCTCATGGAGGACGTGGAATTGGCGCTAAGGCTGCGCGAGGCCGGCGAGACGGCTTATCTCGGCGGCGGGCTGACCGTTTCGGCCAGGCGGTGGTCCGGCCGGGGATTTGGCCCCAACGTGGTCCGGGTGCTCACGCTTTTTATCGGCTATCTCCTGGGCCGCCGCCTGGGGCTGGGCGATCCGACGGGCGTGCGCCACTACCGGCGCTACTACGGCCGGCCGCCTCACCAGACGCCGATATAACCCTTGGGCGCAAGGTCCCAGGTGCGGCCGTAGACGTTGACCGTCTTGGTCGGTTCGCCCCTGGCGTCGACCAGCGTGCCGCCGGCGTGCAGCCAGCCGAGCAAGCCGGCGGCCATGTTGGCCACGGGCAGGCCTTCCTTGGCCTTGGCCTCGGCCCATTTCCCGCTGCGGTAGCCGATGGTGCAATAAGCCACGGGCCGCTTGTCGCCGAACCGGCCGGGATCGGCCAGGTACTCCTCGGCCGTGATGGCCCCGGGCAGGGTGGATACGGCCCGCTCGGCCGGCTCGCGCACGTCGATGGGCAGGAGCTTGCCCTGCCGCCACAGCGACACGGCTTCCTCGGCCGAGACTTCCGGCGCGGTGGGGAAATCTTTTTTGTATTGGGCGAACAGTTCGTAGACGCGGGCCTTGCGCCCGGCGTCATCGGCCGGCGGCCGGGAACAGGCGGCCAGGGCGAGCAGGGCCGCCAGCAGAAAAAGGGCCGTTGCCAGCGGTGTCCGGCTCATGATTTCTTTTTGTCCGGCCCAGGCTTTCGGGCGGGAGAGAGGCTTGAAATTTCCCGCCGCTCCCGGCGGCAGGTCTCGGGCAATCATGTTCCCCCCGGGCTCGCTTTGTCGCCGGTCAGACAAAACGCGACGACGCCGATGATGATGACCGCCATGATGACCAAATATTCCATTGTTGCAATCCTATCATGTCTCCCTCTCCACGTCGATGGGCAAGAGATGACAGCCGCGTCAAAACGATCTATCTGACGGCGACAGTTGCCATAGCTTTTTGAAGCTCTATTGGAGGACACATGCGAAAATGGAACTGGCTGCTTGCGGCCGCCCTGGTTGCCTGCGTGGCCGCGCCCGCACGGGCTGATGACGATGTCGACCGGGTGCGCAAGGTGCTAAAGGAGCACCCCGAGATCGTCGTGGAGGCCATCAAGGCCCAAGGTCCGGCCGTGCTGGAAGTGATCGAAAATACGGCCAGGGCCCGGCAACGCGATCTCGAGCGCGCCCGTTTCGCCGCCGAGCTGGCCAAACCGCTGAAACCCGCGCTGGAGCCCGGCCGCGCCGCCCTCGGACCGGCAAACGCTCCGGTGACCATCGTCGAATACTCCGATTTCCTGTGCCATTTCTGCGCCCAGGCCAACGGCACGGTCAAGGCCCTGCTCAAAAAGCACCCGGAGGATGTGCGGCTCATCTTCAAGCACTTCGCCACCGGGAAAAACGACGCCCGGGCCGCCCTCTACTTCGAGGCCATCAACCTCCAGGACCCCAAGAAAGCCTGGACGTTCATGGACAAGGCCTTCGCCGACCAGGAAGCCGTGGCCACCAAGGGCGACGAGGCCCTCTCGGCCATAGCCAAGGAAGTCGGCGTGGACATGAATAGGCTGGCCAAGGACCTGACCCACAAGGACCTTGCCGAGCGCATCAAGGCCGACGTGAAGGAGGCGCGGGGCTTCGGCTTTGCCGGCACCCCCATCTTCCTGATCAACGGCGCGGCGGTGCGCGGGGCCGTACCGCTCGATATTCTTGAAGAATACGTGGCCGTGGCCAAGAATCCCAAGGCGGCCGCGACCCCGAAGCCCTGACGCCGCCGTACCGTCCCTGACGCGGGCGGGATTCGCAGGCGGGCAGGAAGGAACCTCCTCCCCGGGCGGGCTTGTCATCCGGGCCCGCCCGGCCTATGGAGGGATATCCAAAAGGCCTTTGGGCCAGGTCGTGCCATGCCAAGCGTCAGACAGATACTCGTCCAGAACGTCATCAAATCCTTGCCCGTGGGCCTTGTCGTCATCGACCCGAAAGGCGACGTGATGGTGGCCAGCCCCTCGGCGGGGGTGCTGCTCGGCATACCGGCGGAAAGCCTGGAAGGCAAAAGCTGGCGCACGCTCATCCGCCCGGAACCCGCCAACGAACAGTTCAATCGCAATGTCGGCGATGCCGTGGAAAAAGGCCGGGCCTTTCGCCATTGCCTGACGGATTACCAGTGCCCGGACGGCCAGCCGCGCCGTTTTTCCATGACCGCCTCGTGCGCGGAAAACGGGGGCAAGCGGGCCGGCGTGACTTTTCTGCTCGACGACGTCACGGCGCTCTACCGCAGCCGGGAGCGCGAGACGGCCATATTGCGGGAGAAAAACCGCCTGCAATACGACATGATCGAGAGCCTCAACAATCTGGCCCTGTCGGTGGCCCACCAGATCCGCAATCCGGCCGCGGCCATCGGCGGCTTCGCCCTGAAGCTTTTGCGCGAGCACAAGGAGCGGCACCTGCCGACGGAATCCCCGGACATCATTTTTCAGGAAGCCAGACGGCTCGAGGAGTTGGTTGCGGCGGTGGTGCGGCTGTCCTCGCTGCCCCATCCGCGCCTGACGGCCCTGCCCCTGGGCGGGCTGGTCGAGGAGGCGGCGGGAAGGGCCGAGCAGGCGGCCGAGTCCCTGCACAAGCGCCTCGAATGCTCCCTGTCCCTGGAGGACGTCGAGATCGTGGCCGACGGCAGCATGCTCGGCCAGGCGCTGCATGAAATTTTGCTCAACGCCCTGGAATTTTCCGGGCGCGACACCGTGCGCGTGGCCATCACCCTGGCGCGGCGCGACGACAACGTCCTTTTGGCCGTGACCGACGACGGCCCGGGCGTGCGCCGCGACCTGCTTCCCTTCGTGTTCGACCCGTTTTTCACCACCAAGGCCCGGGGCGCGGGCATCGGCCTGACTCTGGCCCGGCGGGCCGTGTCGGAGCACAACGGCGAAATCGACGTGCGTCCGGCCGAAGGCGGGGGCACGACCGTGTCCATGCGCCTTTTCGACACCCCCGAGGCCGGGCTTGGCCGGGAGGCCTTTTGCGGGCCCATGGGCCTCGATGTGCGCGAGATCAAGACCAAGGCCCGGGAATTGGGGCTCGACGTCACGGGGCTCACGACCATCGACGCCGTGCGGGCCATCCAGGAAAAAGAGGGATTCGCCCCGTGTTTCGCCTGGGGCGTGCATGACCGCTGCGGCCAGGAACTGTGCGCCTTTCGCCGGGAATGCGTGAAGACGACCCGCATCGGCGACGTGCGCCGCATCACCTACGGGGGGACCAATGACGGTCCGACCTGAAGGGAACTCGTCGCCAACCCCGGCGCTGATTTTTATGAGAAAAAGGGAAATTGAAGTCGGTATCCGGCGCAGTTGCGGGAAAGGCTTATGCGGGATTGCCATGCAGTGGCTTTTGCCGTGCGCCCTCACCGCAGCGGTCGTCGCGGCCGCTGCGCCGGTCGCCTGGGCCGGTCCGGACAAGGGGCGGGCCGTCTATGGCTATGAGGACGACTGCGGCATGCTGCACACGAGCCCGGTCAAGCGCAATGCCCACTACAAGCTGCTGTATACGGGCAAGGCCGACCACGAGACCCTGATGCGGGCACTCAAGGACAAGGACGCCATCGGCGGCCCCGCGCCGCCACGGCTTGCCGCCGGGCTGCCGGTGGACCTCGGTCCGCTGTCCGAACGCGGCGAGCGCATCATGCATCTGGCCCAGCCGTATCTCGGCGCGCCGTATCGCCTTGGCGGCGACACGCCGGCCGGCATCGACTGTTCGGGGCTGACCAAGGGCGTTTTCGCCGGCTTCGGCTGTGATCTGCCGCGCCAGAGCCGGTTGCAGGCCGAGCGCGGCACCCCCGTCGCCCCGACCGAGCTTGAGGCCGGGGACCTGCTTTTTTTCGCCCCGGACAGAAACGCGGGCATAAGCCATGTGGGCATCTATCTCGGCGGCGGGCGCATGCTGCACTCGAGTCCCCGTCGTGGCGGCGTCGGGGTGGACCGACTGGCCGGAACCGACTATGAGCGCTGGTTCGTGGGGGCCAGGCGTCTGGCCCGGGTCGAAGTGGCGGAGGCCAAAGGAGCGGCCAGATAAGGCGGCGTGTCGCCGCGCGAAAAAGCGGCTGACGGGAGTTGTCATGGAAAAAAGCGTTCCCCGCGTCGATGCCGATGCCTGTCTGGGCTGCGGTGCTTGCGCCGCAGTGTGCCCTTCGGGTGTTTTGGGTTTCGACGGGCAGAAGGCCTCTGTCGTTGCCGACGGCTGCATCGGCTGCGGGCATTGCGCGGCCGTGTGTCCGGCCGAGGCCGTGACCGTTGCCGCCGGGGAAAACTGGACGGCGGCCTTCGCCACCATCGAAGCTCCCGGCAAGGTGGTCGCGCCCGGAGAGTTCTCCCCGGCCGAATTGGTGGATCTGTTGCGATCCAGGCGCTCCTGCCGCCGCTACAAGCCCGATCCCGTCCCCGGTCCCATGCTCGAGGACCTCGTGCGCGCGGCCGTGACCGCCCCGTCGGGCACCAACTCCCAGGCCTGGACATTCACGGTGCTGACGTCGCGGGCGGCGGTGCTGCGCCTGGCCGAGGCCGTGGCCGGTTTTTTCCGGCGCATAAACAAGCTTGCCGCGAACCCGATCGTGCGCAAAGGTTATGCCCTGCTTGGCCGGGTGGAGCTTGAAAACTACTTTCGGGAGCATTATTCTTCCGTTGCCGCCGCCTTGGCCAAGTGGGACCGGGACCAGACGGATATGCTCTTTCACGGGGCCACGGCGGCCATCGTCATCGGTTCGGCGCCGGGGGCGAGTTGTCCGGCCGAGGATGCGTTGCTGGCCGCCCAGAACATGCTGCTTGCCGGGCATGCCATGGGCCTTGGCTCCTGCCTGATCGGCTACGCCGTCGAGGCCATCCGCCACGACAAGCGGGTTCGGGCGGCGGCGGGGTTGCCGGCCCGGGAAGCCGTACACGCCGTGGTGGCGCTCGGGTGGCCGGACGGAGTATTTTTGCGGCACACGTTTCGGCGTCGGCCGGTCGTGCGCTACCACACCGCCTGAGCAGTCGGCGGGGCAGTCCATTCCGAGACGTCCGGGGGGCGTGTCCGGCGGGGGCCGGGGATGCCGACGTTTTCGGGGAGGGGAAGCGATGCGGGGCAGGTTCTCTTTCGTCCTGGCCTTGGTGCTGGGACTGGCGATGGCGTCGCCGCGCTTTGTCGCGGCCGAGGAAGGAAAAAATTTCAAGCAGGTCGCCTCGTTGCCGGGAAACATGCCGGCCGCGACCGAGGCCACGCCAGGCGCGGCGGCGCATCCGGGCGCGTCCGGACCGGCCTATGCGCCGGTGGCTGACGGCGGCGGGCTGGACCTTTTCATCAGCAACCTGGGGAAACCGGCCGGAAGCCGGTCAGGCTTGGCGTCCGATGCGCGCATGGCGGATTTTGCCGCCAGCAGTAACCGGTACTCCATCGAGGTGCGTCTCTCCCAGCGAAGGTTGTATCTGTATGAAAACCTGCCCGACGGGTCCCGGCGGCTGGACCGGGTCTATACCGTCGCCGTGCCGGGCCGGGACATGGAAGCGCCGCAGGGTTGGGGCGTGGTGACCGGGATCAGCTTCGAGCCCTGGTGGCGGCCGACGGTGGCCATGAAGGAACGGGCCCGCAAGAAGGGCAAGACGCTGCCCACGGTGGTGCCGCCCGGGGTCAGGGAAAACCCCATGGGCACCTTCAAGGTTTTTTTGTCCCACGGTATGGGATTTCGCATTCACGGCAACAACAATCCTCGCTCCATCGGCCTTCCCGTCACCAGCGGCTGCATCCGCATGCGTAACGACGAGGGCAAGGAAATGGCCAAGCTCCTCGACGTAGGCACGGAAGTGGTTTTTTTGCAGTAAAAAGGCCCGGCTGCCTGCCGTACACGGGGCATTCCCGGGGGCGCGGGGGAGGAGACGCATGAAAGCGATGTATCCTTGCGGCGCGTCGCTGCCCGAGGATGCCCTGTCCGCCTTCGATCCCGAACGGGCGAGGCGTCACATGGGCGTCGACCGGGCCGGCTTTGGCCGCGTGTTCGAGCACATCTGGCGTGAGGTGTCCGAGCGCCGCACCCTGATCGATGTTGCCTGGCAGGCCGGGGATTTCAAGCAGATCGGGCTGCATGCCCATACCATCAAAAGCGCTGCCGCCACCATTGGCGCCGAGGGCTTGAGCCGCGCCGCCGCTACGGTGGAACACGCGGCCGAGGCCCGCGATCAGCAGGCCCTCGACGCTGCCATGGATGCGTTGCGCACGGCCCGGGAAACGCTTTGCCGTCTGGTCGGCATGGAACCGCGTTAACAAATCCGGTCCGCAAGATTACGAAAGGAGTCGCCCATGCGGCGTTTGTTGTTGGCTGCGGCCGCACTGGCCCTTTGCCTGTCCGGGTGCGCCACGGACAAGTCGTTTGAAAAGGAAATCCTGGGACATCCGGCGCCCCCGTCACCGAACGACACGGGGTGGTCCCGTGGGCCGGGAACACCACCGCCTCCGCCCCCCCCGCCGCCGAGCGCCGCGCCCGCGCCAAGGCCGGTTGCGCCGCCGCCCGCCGAGGCGCCCGCGCCAGTCCCCCAGGGAAACGCGCCGGCTCCCGTCGTGCCCCATGCTCCGGCTGAGGAACCCGCCGCGCCCAAGCTTTTTGCTCCGGCCCAGCCGGCTCCGGCCGGACCCGTCTCCACGCCGCCCCCGGCCACGCCCCCGGCCAAGCCGGTCCCGGCGGCCCACGGCACGTCCCATGGCGCGCTTTTCACCTTCCAGGTGGGGGCCTTCGCCCATGCCCAGACGGCCAACCAGCTTATGGCCACGCTCCAGGGCCGGGGCTACGCCGTGCGTATCGACCAGGGAAAGCTCAACAAGAAGACGTTTTACAAGGTCTTCGCCACCAAGGAGGGAACAAGGGCAGCCCTGGAAGGGGAACTCTTTTCCCTGGGCGTGACCGAGCCGCGCCTGACGGCGGAGCGCCCCGCCGGCGCCGCCGCCCCGGCCGGGCAAAAGGCTCCCGCGCCCGCCGGCCATGTCGCCGCGCCTCCGGCCGCAGCCGCGTCTCCGGCCGCCGTCCCGGCGGCGAAACCGGCCCCTGCCACAGCCGCGCAGCCTGCCCCCGTCGCCGCCAAACCGGCTCCCGCCGCCACGGCCAAGCCCCAGGTGCGCTACGCGCCCCCGGTGGTGGAACCGGCCCCGCCCTTGCCGGACGGCTACGTGCCGCCGCCTCCCAAAACGAAGGAATAGGGGAGAATGAACATGCGAGAAGGGAAACCCTTTTGCAAAGGGTTCTCCCCTCTCGCGCTCTCCCCTTCCTAAACTTTATAATAGGGTGAATTTGTCCGTAATAGGCCAATTATCCTATTAAAAGTCTTTGGAAAGGGGGCCCGGGGGGAGAACCTTTCTGCAAGAAAGGTTTCCCCCCGGTCTTTTTCTTCTGCCCATCCCGGACAAAATGGCGATGCCGGCAAGAACCCCGGCGCACCCGACGAGTTGGCGCACGCCGATCCCTTCGCCGCACAGCCAGGCGGCAAAGGCCAGGGCCGCCACGGGCATGACGCCCGTGACCACGCCGGCCGTGGCCGCTTCCACCCGCACCACGCCGTAAAACCACAGCATGTATGCCGCTGCCGTCACGCCGAGGCCGTAGTAGGCCAGTTCGGCCATGGCCCAGGGCGTCATGGACCCGACCGCAATCTCGCCCACCTGCCAGAGCCCCGGGATGAGAAACAGGAAAAAGCCCAGCAGCGACACCCACATGGCGGCGGCCAGGGGGGAAAGCGGTTCGTCGACGGCCCGGCGCAGCAGTAAAAAAACGGCCTCGAAGACCACGGCCAGCCCGACGAGCCCGTTGCCGAGAAGGGCCGAGGATGCGCCATGGGCGCTTGCCGGAGCGGCGCTCACGGCGGCCACGCCGGCGACCGTGATCACGATGCCGGCCAGAGCGCGTCGGCTCGGCCGCTCGCGGAAGAGCAGCCAGCCCAGAAGCGCTACCATGGCCGGCGTCGTTGCCGCCACCACGCCGGCGTCGGCCGCTCCGGTCAGGCGCAGTCCTTCGAGCAGACAAACCGTAAAAAGAAATGATCCGCAAAGCGACTGGGCCGCCAGGATGGCCAGGGTCCGTGGGGCGATGCGTGGAAAGCGGCCCTCCACGGCCATGGTTAGGGGAACGAGCACCAGGGACGCCAGGGCGAACCGGACCATGGACGCGAAATGAATGGGCAGTGTGGTTGCCAGGATGCGGCCCACGGCGACGGACGAACCGACCAGGATCATGGCCGCGACCAGGGCGGTCACGGCAAGAGTGCGCGCGTGCATGAAAACCTCCCGCGTTGCTGCGGGAAGCAGGCTAACCTTCGGCGGAATCGCTGTTTTGAACAATCTTGCGGTAGGCCCCGGGCGTCATGCCGAAACGGGCCGCGAAAGCCCGGGTCAGGTGGCTTTGGTCGGCAAAGCCGGCGGCGGCGGCGATGTCGGCCAACCGGGTCGGGCCGGCCAGGGCGTCCTTGGCGGCCCGCAGCCGCCGGGCGAGCAGGTGGGCGTGGGGCGGCAGGCCCGTGGACCGGGCCACCACGCGGGCCATGTGCCAGGGAGAAAGGCCGGTTGCGGCGGCCAGATCGGCCAGGGCGAGGGGGGTGGCAAAGCGGTCGTCGATCACTTCCAGGGCCAGACGCACGGCACGTGGTTCGGGACCGGGCGCGGGTGCGGCCGTCCCCTCCGTGGCATGGCGGCGGACCCAGAAGGCGAGAAGCGACAACAGCCGCGTTTGTCGGGCCAGGGCGTCCGCCCTGGCGTCCAGAAGCAGCTTGTGGGTGGCGGCGACCAAGCCGGCCAGCTCCGGGTCCTCGATCACGCCCTGACGGAAATAGGGCGGCGGCGCGCCTTGGGCTTGGACCATGGCCAGGAGCTCGACAGGAATATAGAGCATGCGGTAGCGCCAGCCGCCGGGCAGGGCGGGTTCCCCGTCATGGGGCACGCCCGGCTGGACCAGATTGACGCTGCCGGCCGGGGCCACCAGTCGACTGCCCCGGTAGCGGAAGGCCAGCCCCCCGGCCTCGATCACGCCCAGGGCGTAGCCTTCGTGGGCGTGGCGGGAGAAGCGCTGGTTATGGTAGCTGGCCCAAAGCGCCAGCCCGCCCGTTCCCAGAGGGAGCGGGCGGGCTGTGACTTTCGATCGGGAGGGCGTGTCGCTTTGGCCGTTCATGGTGCCGCCGGACCGCGCCGCGTGCGGTCTACTTGCTGACGGCGTTGCGGCGGTACTGGATGTAGGCGTCCTTGATGGCGCTGTAGGGGTCGACGGCCGGCCCCACCACGCTGTCGTAGGCCTCAAGCGTGCCGGGCATGTTGTTGAACACGTCGCCGGCCTTGATGATGTAGGACCAGTACCAGGGGTTGTAATCGCCGTGGATGGACCAGGGGCCGAAGATCCAGGTGAGCGGATTGGCGGCGGCGTCGCCGGCGAGGCCTATGCTGTCGCGCAGGCTCGACGGGCCAAGCAGCGGCCACACGATGTAAAAGCCGTCGCCAATGCCGTAATGGCCGAGGGTCTGGCCGAAATCCTCGTTGCCGGGCTGGAGGTTCGGATCGGCCTTGGCCACGTCCATCAGGCCGCCGATGCCGAGGGTGGAGTTGATCATGAACCGGCCGAATTCCCGGGACGCCTGGGTGAAGTTGAGCTGCAGCAGGGCGTTTACAAATCGGATGGGGAAGATGAAGTTCTGGTAGGCATTGGTCAGTCCCTGGCGCAGGGGCTTGGGCACGACGTAGGCGTAGCCCCTGGCGAAGGGGCGCATCAGGCCGCTGTAGAAAAGGTTGTTGAAGCCGAACCAGAACTTGTTCCAGCGGTAAAGCGGGTCGGCGACGGGAGCCGGCGCGGCATCGTACTCGTCGTCGGCCGGGGGCGTCGCTTGCGACGTGGATTGGGCCGGTTGGGCCGTCGCGTCCGCCGTGGCGGATGGAATAAACGGCTTGGCGACCTTGGACACCGCGGGCGTGGCGTCTTTGGCCGGGGCCCCTGTGCGGGGACCGGCGAAGCAATCGACTCCCGCCAAAAGCATGGCGGCAAGCAGGGGAAAGATGACGAGACGTCGCGGCATGGCGTTCATGGAACCTCTCCGGGAATGGTCTTGCGGCCGTGGTGCCGACCGATCCGTATTCCCTGTACAGTCTTCCTGGACGGACTGGTTTCCCGGCGTCAGGACATCTTCGCCGATATTTTCGCGATCAGCACGTCCGGAGTCTCGTTGGCGAGTATCTGGCCGAACTGGGTGCGATAGTTCTGCACGAGGCTGACTCCCTCGATGATCACGTCGTAGACCTTCCAACCGCTATGGTCGATGAGCCTGTAGGTGATGGGGATTTCCTTGCCCTTGCCGACCACCTTGGTGGCGATTTCGGCTTTGCCCGGCCCCAACTCCTGCTCTTTGAGATACTGCACCTTTTCATCGGTGTAGCTCTCGATTTTGTCAAGGTAGGTGTGTTGCAGCAGATTGCCGAACGCGGTCACGAACCGGCCTTGCTGCTCGGGCGTGAACCTGTTCCACTGGGCGCCGAGCGCCCGGCGGGACAGCTCCTTCATGTCGAAGATGCCGTTGATGGCGGTGATGAGCTTGGCCCGCATGGCCGGCCGGGTTTGGGGATTCTTGTAGGCCGGATCGACCAGCAGTTCTATGATGCGGTCCACGGAGGCGGAAAGCGTTGCCGAGGCCGAAGTTGCCGCCGCCGGGGCGACGGTTGCGGCCACGAGCAGCAGGGCGAGAAAAAAACGAAGCAGGGTGCGATGCATACGGCCAGTCCACTCTTTTTTTGGGCTAGAGGGTTGGGACAGTCGGCAGGGCCGGCTATTTCACGCCCCCGAAAACGTATTTGCCGATGAGGTCGCCGAGATCGATCGAGGGCTCGGTTTCGACGATAAGGCCCCCGGGCTTCAGGATATCGTCCGAACCGCCCGGCGAAACCTTGACGAACTTGTCGCCGATAAGCCCGCTGGTCTTGATGGAGGCGATGGTATCGTCGGTCAGGCGAACGCCTTTCTGGATGTCCAGGCTGACCATGGCCATGTTGTCCTTGGGATCGAGCCTGATGCCGGTCACCCGGCCGATGCGGACCCCGGCCATCTCCACGTAAGCGCCGTTTTTAAGCCCGGTCACGTCCTTGAACCGGGCCGTCACCGTATAGCTGTCGCTGTTGATGACTTCGAGCTTGCCGAGTTTGATGGTCAGGTAGGCCACACACAAAAGCCCGGCCAGAACGAAAACCCCGACCGTGGTTTCCATCGTGTATTTTTTCATGCCAGTGGCCTTTTACGGCGAACCCGTCGAAGATGCAACACGCTTGGCTCCGTGTCCTTCACAGTAAAAACGATGTCAGCACGTAGTCCGCCACCAAAACGGTAACGCAGGACACGACCACGGCCGATGTCGTGGCGAGGCTGACCCCCTTGGCGCCGAAGCCTTCCCGCCGGGTGTGGGTGAAGTAGCCTTCATAGCAGCACACGGCCGCAACGAGCAAGGCGAAGACAAGGGATTTCTCGAAGCCGCCGGTCACGTCGGCCAGCTCCACCGCCGCGTCGATGCGATCGAAATAGACGCCGGGATTGATGCCCAAAAGCACCACGCCCGTCACGTAGCCTCCACCGATGCCGACCACGTCGAATATGGCCGTCAAAAGCGGAAAGCAGATCAGCGATGCGGCAAGCCTCGGCGCGATGAGAAACCGCATGGGGTTGATCCCCATGGTGCTCAGCGCGTCGATCTGCTCGGAAATGCGCATGATGCCGATCTCGGCCGCCATGGACGATCCGGCCCGGCCCGTGAGCATGATGGCCGTCAACACCGGCCCCAGCTCCCGGATGATGGACAGGGCCACGGCCGCGCCGAGAAGCCCTTCCGAGCCGAACTTGACCAGGGTGTAGTAACCTTGCAGCCCCAGCACCATGCCCGTGAAAAGCCCGATGAGCACGATGACGAAGATCGATTTGACCCCGATGAAATAGACCTGCTGCACGATCTTCGTCACCGAGGGCGCCGGCACGAAGATGCGCCACAATCCCTGGCACAGGAAAATGAAAAAACCGCCCAGTTCGGACAGGATGGAAAGCACCGTCCGGCCAAGCCAGGTGATGGGGGAAAAAAGTATGATCAGCGCATCGGTCATGGTTTCCTGGCCTGGCCCTTGGTGTTCGCGGGCCGACCGCGTGTGTCGGTTACACTTCTTTAACTCGAATGGGAAGCGATCAGGCGGGCTTGACGAGGCTGACAATATGTTTTAACCAAATAGTTAAACAAAGAGGTTAAACAAAATGGTCGATGCTGAAGAAACCGCGCCGGTCCTGGCCCGCATCCTGGAGGCGGCGGCCGAGGAGTTCGGCCGGGTCGGCTTTTCCGGGGCCAAGGTGGACGCCATCGCCCGGCTGGCTGGGGTGAACAAGGCGGCGCTGTATTACCACGTCGGCACCAAGGAAAAGCTCTACGAGGCCGTGTTGCTGCACCTCTTCGGCCAGGTGGCCGGGACCCTGGAGCAGGCGGCCAAGGCCGGCCCGGACCCGGTGGCCGCGCTTTCCGCCCTGGCCGGGGCCCTGGCCGGGCTTTTCGCCCGTCTGCCCATGCTGCCGCGTATCATGGCCATGGAAATGGCCTCGGGCGCGCGCAACATGCCCCAGGCGGCCCTGGCCGAATTTCGCCGCATTTTCGGCGCGACGCGCGACATCCTGCGCCGTGGGCAGGAAGCCGGCGTCATGCGTCCGGCCAATCCCGCCTTTGTTCATCTGGCCCTGGTCGGCACGCTGGTGGTCTACAGCCTGTCCGAACCGTTACGCCTGCGCTTTGCGGACGCAGCCCGGGATATGGACGCGCGCATCGATGCGCCGCTGGCCGAGGCTGCCGCGTTTTTGGGCGACCTGATCGGCAGGGGACTGCGGCCGGACGCGACGGCCAAGGAGGAAGGCGATGGCCATGGTTAAGACGCGGTTGCAAGCGGTTGCGGACGCGGCATGTCTCCCTCCCTTTTCCCAGGGGAAATGTCCTTGGAAAGAAGGGCGGGGGGGAGAATCTGTCTTCCGAAAGCGTTTTTTCCAGGTGGCGCTGGTGGCCGCCGTGCTCGTTCTCCTGGCCGGGTGCGAGGCCCAAAAGCCCGCCGTCTGGCAGGGCTATGTCGAAGGCGAGTTCGTGTACGTGGCCGGCAAGATCGCCAGCCGGCTGGACGATTTGCGCGTGGCCCGGGGGCAGACCGTCACGCCCGGGCAGACACTCTATGTGCTGGAGCACGCCTACGAGACCGAGGGGCTGGCGTTGGCCAAGGCGCAGTTGCAGCAGGCCGAGGATACGCTCCACGACAAGGAAAAGGGGCTGCGTCCGGAGGAGATCGACCAGATCGTGGCCGACCTGCGCCGGGCCGAGGCCGCCCGGACCCTGTCGACCCTGGAATTCAATCGCCGGGTCAAGCTCTACGCCGACGCCACCATTGCCAAGGAGGAGCTCGACAACGCCCGCGCCTCCCACGACCGCGACAAGCAGCAGGTCAAAGCCCTGGAGGCCCAGTTGGCCACGGGCAAGCTTTCCAGCCGCATCGACCAGGTCCGGGCCGCCCAGGCCGCTGCGGACGCGGCCAAGGCCTCCGTGGAACAGGCGCGGTGGAACCTGGACCAGATGACCCAGCAGGCCGGCGTGGCCGGGCTTGTCTACGACGTGCTGCACTACGCGGGCGAATGGGTGGCGGCCGGCAGCCCGGTGGTGGTCCTTTTGCCGCCGGGAAACGTCAAGGTGCGCTTTTTCGTGCCCGAGGCCGTGGCCGGCGCGCTGGCCGTCGGCCAAAAGATCCGCGTTTCCTGGGACGGCGGCAAGGCGCCCGTTACCGCCGCCATCTCCTATATAGCCCCGAGCGTGGAATACACGCCGCCGGTCATCTACAGCCAGAGCTTTCGGGAAAAGCTCGTCATCATGGTCGAGGCGCGTTTCGCCCCGGACGTGGCCGCGCGCATGCACCCCGGCCAGCCCATGGACGTGTCCCTGGAGCCGGCCGCAAAGGCCGGGGGCGGCGCATGAACGCCTCGTCGCCACCGGTCATCGACGTGACCGGGCTGACCAAGGTCTTCGGCCACAAGACTGTGGTCGACCATATCGATATGCGGGTGTCGCGCGGCGAGATCTACGGCTTTCTCGGTCCCAACGGCTCGGGCAAGACCACCTTTATCCGCATGCTCTGCGGCCTGTTGCGCCCGGACGACGGCAGCGGCACCTGTCTCGGATTCGATGTCCGGGAACAGGCCGAGCTCATCAAGCCCCACGTGGGCTATATGTCCCAGCGTTTTTCCCTCTACGAGGATATGACCGTGCGGGAAAACCTGGAATTTATCGCCCGCATGTACGGGGTGGCCAACCGCCGGCAGGCCGTCGATGCCACCATTGGCCGCATGAACCTCGGCCGCTTCGCCAACCAGCTCGCCGGCACGCTTTCCGGCGGCTGGAAACAGCGTCTGGCCCTGTCCGGCTGCATGATCCACGAACCGAAGCTGCTGCTGCTCGACGAGCCCACGGCCGGCGTGGACCCCATGGCCCGGCGCGACTTCTGGGACGAGGTGCACACGCTGGCCGGCGAGGGCATCACGGCGCTTATTTCCACCCATTATATGGATGAGGCCGAGCGCTGCCACCGGCTGGCCTACATCGCCTACGGCCATCTGCTCGCCACCGGGACCGTGGCTGCCATCGTGGCGTCCGAGGGACTTACCACCTACGAGATTGCCGGGCCGGAACTCTACGGCCTCATCGACAAGCTGCGGGGGCTTCCCGGCGTGGAGCAGGTGGTGGCCTTCGGGGTGACGCTCCACGTCAGCGGCCGGGACGGCCCGGCCCTGGAAAAAAGCCTCGCTCCCTACGCCAACCCGCCCCTTACCCTGCAAAAGATTCCCCCCAACCTCGAAGAGGTCTTCATCAGCCTCATGCGCAAGGCGGTGTCGTGATGGCGCGCTTGTTCAGCTTTTCCCCCAAGCGGTTCGCGGCCATGGTGGCCAAGGAATTCACCCAGATGCGCCGCGACCGCGTCACCTTCGGCATGATGGTCGGCATCCCGCTGCTTCAGCTCATCCTCTTCGGCTACGCCATCAATTCCGACCCGAAATACCTGCCCACGGCCATCCTGGACAACGACCGGTCCGCCTTTTCCCGCGACATGGCCGCAGCCATGAAAAACAGCCTCTACTTCAAGTTCACCAAGGAACTCACGACAGAGGCCGAAGCCGACGAACTGCTGCGCCTGGGCCGCATCCAGTTCGTACTGACCATTCCTCAGAACTTCGGCCGCGACCTCGTGCGCGGCGACCGGCCGGTGGTGCTCCTCGAAGCCGACGCCACCGACCCCTCGGCCACCTCCAATGCCGTGGCCGCCGTGCGCCAGGCCGCAACAGAGGCCTTCAACCGCGACCTCACCGGGCCGCTGCTGCCGCTTCGCACCGGCGAGGGCCTCGTCGACCTGCGCATGCACGCCCGCTACAACCCCGAAGCCATCACCCAGTTCAATATCGTGCCCGGACTCATGGGCGTGGTCCTCACCATGACGCTGGTCATCATCACCTCGCTTGCCATCACCCGGGAACGCGAGCGCGGCACCATGGAAAACCTGCTCATCACCCCGGTGCGGCCCGTGGAGGTGCTGCTCGGCAAAATCCTGCCCTACATCGTCGTCGGCTATCTCCAGATGATACTCATCATCATCGCCGCCAAACTCCTCTTCCACGTCCCCTTCGTCGGCAGCCTGCCGTTGCTCTTTCTCGTCTCCTTTCCCTTCATCGCCGCCAACCTTGGCGTCGGCATCACCTTTTCCACCATCGCCCAGAACCAGCTCCAGGCCGTGCAAATGTCCTTTTTCTTCTTTCTTCCCTCCATTCTGCTCTCGGGCTTCATGTTTCCCTTTCAGGGCATGCCCCAATGGGCCCAGTGGATCGGCTCCGTGCTGCCGCTGACCCATTTCCTGCGCGTCGTGCGGGGCATCGTGCTCAAGGGCAACACCTGGATCGAAATCGCGCCCCATATGTGGCCCATCGGCCTGTTTCTGCTCGTCTCCCTCGGCATCGGCGTCGTGCGTTACCGGCAGACGCTGGATTAGGCGGCGGGGTGGAGGCGGAATTTGCTTGGGACGAGCCTGCCGCGAAGCGGCGGCAGCGTCCCGACAAATTCCGCCTCCATCTTCTCCACTCTCCGCCCTTCCGCTAGCCAACGTCATCCCCGCCAAACCAGAGCCGAGAAGGGGGGCCCGGGGGGCCCGTGGCCTCCCGGCGGGGTGCCGGGGCTCTGCCCCTGCCGGGTGCCGGGGCAGAGCCCCGGTTGAGAAGCCGCAAGGGACGCGATATAATAGTTTCCGGAGGAAACTATTATGACAAATTTGCAATCCAATGCGGATCGGTTCGAGGGCTTGGCGGCGGTGTACGAGGCAAGCCGTCCCGCGCCGCCGGTGGTCCTGGCGCAATTGTTGTGCCGGTATGCGGGAGTGGAGCGGCCGGAGCTGGTGGTGGATCTTGGCAGCGGCACCGGGCTGGCGACGCGGATGTGGATCGGGCTGGCCGGGCGTGTGATGGGCATCGAGCCGGGGGACGATATGCGGCAGCGGGCGGAGGAGGTCACGACCAGGGTTCCGGGCGGGGAGATCATTTCGTTTCGCAAGGGGTATGGTGATGAAACGGGGCTTATGTCCGGGTGCGCGGATATCGTGACGTGCAGCCAGAGTCTGCATTGGATGGACCCGCATCCGACCTTTGCCGAGGCGGCGCGGATCCTGCGGCCGGGCGGGGTGTTCGCGGCCATTGACGCGGACATGACGCCGTCCTTCGGCGGCCCGGCCGAGGCGGCGTTTCTGTCGCTGCGGCGTCGGCACCGGGCCCTGGAGGACAAGCTGCAACTGACGCCGGTCAAGCGCTGGGATAAGGCCGGACATCTGGGGCGCATGGCTGCCTCGGGCCAGTTTCGCTACACGCGGGAGGTCTTGGCGCATCATGTGGAGCCGGGCAGCGGGGCGCGGCTGGTGGAGTTGGCCTTGTCCATGGGCGGCGTGGCGACGCTGTTGGCCCATGGGGTGGAGGAGTCGGCCTTCGGGCTGGACGTGCTGCGCCGGGAAGCGGCGGCGCTTGGCGACGTGCCGTTTCATTGGGGCTATACCATGCGCATCGGCGTGAAGTGAGGGCTGCGGATGGCTGATGGGTGGTGGGTGCTGGCGCTCGGCGGGGCGTACGATCCCGACGATTTTGGGGCGCGCGAGGTGGCCCGGGTGCGGCTGCGCCAGGAGTTGTTGCTGCTGGCCATCGTGCCGGACGAATACGTCTGGGTCTGGGACGAAATCGACCGGGCCCAGTTGGTGGTGTGGGCTTTTGCCGATGCGGCTTCGGCCGAGGCGTATGCCGCCTATCTTTCCGGCCGGGGCGTGGAGGTGCGGGTGCGCCGGGCCTTTGGCGAGGACGTGTAGGAAACGTGTTCGTATCGTGTTCTCTACGGGCGAAGGTTTGTGCGCGACCTGTTCCTTCCGTGTTCCTTTCCGGGGCCGGATTGTCGCTTTGCTGTTCCTTTTGATGGTGAAATTGTTCCCTATGTGTTCCTTTTCTGTGCGTATCTTAAGTAATACATTGAAATAAAAAGATGAAATAATTTTTGGCGCGGGCTGGAAAGCCTTTTGCCTCAGGCCCGTCCTCCGGCATATCCTGCCGGCCATGGGCATTCCGTTCGATCCCCTTGTCGCAGACTGGTTCAGGGCGCATGTCGGCGCGCCTACCGACATCCAGGAGCGCGCCTGGCCGCGCATCGCCGCCGGCGAGCATGTGCTGGCCGTGGCCCCGACCGGTTCGGGCAAGACCCTGACCGCCTTTTTGTGCGCCCTGGACAAGCTGGCCACGGGCGTCTGGCCGTCCGGCCGGGTTTCGGTGGTCTACGTTTCACCGCTCAAAGCCCTTGGCACGGATGTGCGGGCCAATCTGCTCGTGCCCCTGGCCGGGCTGCGCCGGGCCTTCGTGGCCGCCGGCCGGACCATGCCCCCCATCCGGGCCGAGGTCCGCACCGGCGATACCGCGCCCGAGGCCAGACGCCGCATGCTGCGCCAACCGCCGGAGATCCTCATCACCACGCCGGAATCGCTGAATCTGCTGCTCAGTTCCCGGGGCGGCCGGGGCATGCTCGGCGACGTGCGGCTGGTCATTCTCGACGAGATCCATGCCGTGGCCGGCAGCAAGCGCGGCGTGTTCCTGCTGGCCGCTGTGGAGCGGCTGGCCTTGCTTGCCGGCGAGTTCCAGCGCGTGGCCCTTTCGGCCACGGTTTCGCCCTTGGAGACGGTGGCGGCCATGGTCGGGGGATTTGCCCCTGCGCCCGATCTGCCCGATCCGCTTGATCCTGATGCCCCGGAGCTTGTCCCGCGTCCGGTTTCCATCGTGACCAGCCGGGCCGCAAAGCGGATGTCGCTTGGCGTGCGCCGCATTCCCTGGCCGGCCGGCGAGACCCAAGGCGGCTACGTCAAGGCCCTGGCCGACGACATCCGCGCGCGCATTCTTTCCGCCGGCACGACGCTCGTTTTCGTCAACAACCGCAGGCTGTGCGAAAAGCTGGCCCGGCTCATCAACGCCGAAGCCGACGAGCCGCTAGCCTACGCCCATCACGGCTCCCTTTCCCGGGAACTGCGCCAGGCCGTGGAAACGCGGCTCAAGGCCGGCGAGCTACGGGCCGTGGTGGCCACCAATTCCCTGGAGCTCGGCATCGACATCGGAGCCGTGGACGCGGTGCTGCTGGTCGAGTGCCCGCCCACGGTGAGTTCCGCCGTGCAGCGCATCGGCCGTTCGGGCCACCGCGTGGGCGAGGTGAGCAAGGCCGTTTTCCTGCCGACCGGCGGCAAGGACCTGCTCGAGGCGGCGGTCATGGCCAAGGCGGCCAATGCCCGTGACATCGAGCCCCTGCGCCCGGTCCTGGCTCCCCTTGACGTTTTGGCCCAGACGCTCGTGGCCATGTGCGGCATGGAAACCTGGGACGTCGGCGCGCTCTATCGGGCCGTGCGACGGATATGGGCTTATCGCGACTTGTCCCGCACCGCCTTCGACCTGACGCTTGGCATGCTGGCCGGGCGCTATGCCGCCACGCGCATTCGCGAGTTGGCCCCGCTCGTGGCCGTGGACGGCCTGGACGGGACCGTTTCCGCCCGCAAGGGGGCGCTGTTGCGGCTCTATGCCTCGGGCGGGGTCATTGCCGATCGGGGCTATTATGCCCTGCGCCGCCAGGAGAGCGGGGCCAGGCTTGGCGAACTGGACGAGGTGTTCGTCTGGGAGGCGAGGCTTGGCCAGATTTTCGCCTTTGGCGCGCAGAACTGGCGCATCGAGCGCATCACCGACGCCGACGTCTTTGTGTCGCCGGCGCCGACCGGGACCGTGCCGGCCCCGTTTTGGATTGGCGACGGCCGTTCGCGCGACCGCCATTTCTCGAAGCTCTTGGCCGATTTTCTGGAGGAGGCCGACACCCGGCTCGACGATCCCGATTTCCGCCGGGAGCTTGCAACCGAATATGCCATGGAGCCCCAGGCGGCCGGGGAACTCCTCGATTACCTGCGCGGCCAGAGAGAGACGACCGGCGTAGGCCTGCCCCATGCCCGGCATCTGGTGGTCGAGGTCACGGCCACCGGTCCCGGCGGCGCGCCCGGCAGCCAGGTGATCCTGCACGCGCCGCTTGGGCTCGCCGTCACCGCGCCGCTGTCCCTTGTGCTGGAAACGGGGCTGACCGAACGGCTGGGCGAGACGGCTCCGGTTTTTGCCGGCAACGACTGCGTGGCCGTGACCCTGCCCCGGGAGATCGATCCGCAGGCCGTGCTCGCCGCGCTGCCGGCCGGGGATGTCGCCCCCATGCTACGTTCGCGCCTCGAAGGTTCGGGCGCGTTCGGTCTGGCTTTTCGGGAAGCGGCCGGCAGGGCGCTCCTGTTGCCCAAGGACGGCTTCGGCAAGCGTCAGCCGCTTTGGATCACGCGGCTTCGGGCTCGCAAGCTGCTCGCCGCCGTGGCCCAAAGCGGCGATTTCCCCATGGTGCTCGAAGCCTGGCGCACCTGTCTTGGCGAGATATTCGACATCGAAGGTCTGGCCGGCTTCCTGACTGCCCTGCGGGTCGGGGATGTGGCCGTCAGCATCGTCCATACCCGTGTCCAGAGCCCCTTTGCCGCCGATCTCGTCTGGCGCCACGTCACCGAATACATGTACCTGACCGACGCCGGCACCGCCGCCGGTCCGACCGGAGCCCGGCCCGATCTGGTGGCCGAGGTGGCCCGGGGGCCGGTCCGGCCGGCCGTGCCCGAGGCTGTGGTGACGGCTTTCGAGACCAAACGGCAGCGACTTTTCCCGGGCTACGCCCCCACCACGCCGGCCGAACTGCTCGAATGGCTCAAGGAACGGGTGCTGGTGACGCGCGGACAGTGGCGGGACATGCTCGCCGCCGCCCACCGCGATAGTGGCGAGGAGCCGGAGGCGCTCGAAGCGGCCCTTGCCCCGAAGCTGGCTTACATCGATGTCCCTGGAGACGGGGAACCGCGTCTGGCCGCCTTGGAACGGGCCGGGGAGATCGCCCTGGCCCTCTACGGCGACGCCACCTTGGCCAAGCCTTTTTCGGAACAGGGGAAGCTGCCGCGCCGGACCGCCCTTGCCGGGGAGGAGATCGCCGCTGTACGGGAAACGCTTTTCACGGAATGGATGTCCTTTTACGGCCCCATACCCCTTGCCCGTATGGCGGAACTGCTTTCCCTCGGACCGGATATCGTGACCGGGGTGGCCGAGGATTTGACCGCCGCCGGCAAGTGGGTGTCCGGGGAACTCGTTTCCGGCCGCCAAGAATCGCGCTGGTGCGACGCGGCCAATTTCGAGACCCTGCTGCGGCTGGCCCGGGCGGCCCGGCGTCCCCGGGTGGCGGCGCTTGCGGCCAACCGACTGCCGTATTTCGCCGCCGTCTGGCAGGGCCTGGCCAAGCCGGCCCGGGATGCCGACGATCTGGCCGATCGCCTGGAACAGCTGGCCTGCCTGCCGCTTCCGGCCGCGCTGTGGGAGGCCGACGTGCTGCCGGCGCGCAGCATAAGCTACGATCCGGCCTGGCTCGACGCGGCCCTTGGCGCGACCGGCATGGGCTGGTACGGGGCCGGGGCCAAGCGGGTGCTTTTCGCCTTGCCGGACGACCTGGATTTGGCCGGATTCATGCCGCCCAAGGGGACGGAAGGGCTGTTTCCCGATCCCCGGGCCGGCTACGATTTTTCCGCCCTGCTGGAAATTACCGGTCTGCCGCCGTCGGAACTGGCCAAGGCCCTGTGGCAGGCGGCCTTTGACGGTCGGGCGTCCTGCGACTCCCTGGCTGTGTTGCGCCGGGGCGTGGCCACGGATTTCACCCCCGAGGCCGCGACCTACGAAGGAGCCATACGCGGCCGGCGTACCATCCGCCGCACCGCGCCAGCCCGGTTTGCCGCCGCGCTGCCCACGGCCGGCATGTGGCGGGCGCTACGCGTTCCGGAGCCGCCGGACGATCCGCTGGCCCGCGAGGAACTGGCCATGGACCGGGCCCGGCTTCTTTTGGCGCGCTACGGCGTGGTCTGTCGGGAGACCATCGCCAGGGAAGGCAAGGCCTTTGCCTGGCCGGGGGTATTTCGGGCACTGCGGCGCATGGAGCTTTCCGGCGAGGTCGTCTCCGGGGAATTTTTCGCCGGCCTCTCCGGGCCGCAGTTCGCGGCCTCCCGGGCCGTGCGCCTTGTTGCCGCCGGCCTCTCGGGAAGAGAGGACTGGTGGTGCTGCGGCCGTGATCCCGCCGCCTTGTGGAGCCTGCCGACGCCGCAAATCGGGGAGTTCCCGCTGCCGCGCCGGGCCGCCGGCGTGTATGTCGCCTTCCTCGGCCCGGACCCCGTCCTGACCCTCGAAACCGGCCCCGGACGGCTCACGATAAGACTCCCACCCGAAGACGCCGCGCTCCCGGCAGCCCTCGCGCCCCTGACGCACCTGCTCTCGCGCCGCGTTGCCCCCGTCCCGCGCCTCACCCTGACGAGCATCAACGAAACGCCCGCCGAAAAAAGTCCCTACGCCGCGCTACTGCGACAGCTTTTCGAAGCCGTCCAGGAACGCAAGGGAGTTACACTTTTCAGAAGTAGGAAATGAAGGAAAAGAGTGTGCGAGAGGGGGACCCTTTTTGAAAAAAGGATCCCCCTCTCGCGCTCTCCCCTCCGAAAAATTTTTATTGGTTACAGGATGTTATCGCTAAAAGTCTTTGGAAAGGGGGCCCGGGGGGAGAACCTTTCTTCAGAAAGGTTTCCCCCCGGTCTCATCTTCCCAAGCTCTTACACTTCCTACCGCGCGGCGCGGCCGGTGCCGTGGTACATCTTGGCTTCGGTCTTTTCGGGTTTCTGGGCCAGATACTGGTAGCGCTTGACGCCCACGGCCGCGAATCGGGCCAGGATGGCCGACAGGTCGGAGCCGGCGAGGTGTTCGGCCAGGGCTTCGTTTCCGGCCAGACGCGGCGAAAGGGCGTAGCCCGGCCCGGCCTCCTCGTCCGGGGTCAGCCAGATGTCCTCGTAGTGCAGCTCGAAGCCGCCTTCGGGTTCGGCCAGGACGCTATTGAGCAGATCCAGCATGCTGTAGACGAAAAACTTTTGCACGTCGGCCGTGGATTGCGCCCGGGACATGCTTTCCCGGAAGCGGGGGACCAGGGTGTTTTCCAGTTTGGTAAACGATGCGATCTTGGTCATGGCGCCTCCTGTGTTCGCGGGTCGTCACCCGTATGTAACACAGGCCCGGCGGCGGCGGTAGGTCGGCGCGACGCTTTTCACGGCCGGGTTTTCAAATATCCGGCGGGGACTTTTCGCGCGGCGGGCCGTCCCAGATGCGGTTGAGCAGCCGCCGGGCCTCGATGAGGTCGGGGTTGATGGCCAGGGCTTCGCGGGCGGCGGCTTCGGCCTCGGGCAGGCGGTTTTGCTCGTAGTGGACGCGGGCGATGTTGAGCAGCAGATGGTCGTCGTTGGGGGAGAGTTCACGCGCCCTGAAGTAGTACTTGAGGGCTTCTTCGTGGAGGCCTTTCTTGCGCAGGCTGATGCCGAATTCGTTGAAGAGGTGCTTGTGCTTGGGCTCGAAGGTTTCCTCCAACCGCACCAGCCGATCGAAGATGTAGGTGGCCTTGTCGGTCTTCTCGAGGGCCAGATAGATCAGCCCCAGTCCGAAATTGGCCCGGATGTTGTCCTCGTCGATACGCTTGATCTTGAGGTATTCCTGCTCGGCGTTGCCGTATTTGGCCGTGGACCGGTAATGGTCGCCCACGAGCAGCGGCTGGCTGAGAAGCCGGTAGCTCAGGTCCGGCTCCAGATGGTAATCCTCGAAGAGTTTGTTCCGGGATATGGTGAAGGGCTGGCCCTGGGGCTTGAAGTCCATGTCCAGGCTTTGCACCTGGAACTGCCCGGACTCCAGTTCCTTGACGAACCAGTAGGTTTCCGAAAGGGCGGCATGCTTTGTCGTGCCGAAACCGACCTTGATGGTGGTTTTGCGGGAAAAGATGCCGTTTATGCGGTTTTCTTGCTCCATGTCGCGCTGCGGGAACCGGTCAGGAGTCCATGGCCAGGCCGTCCCGTCCGGAAGGGTCCCGGGCCGCGCCGTTTGATCCGCCGAGGGAATCGTATTGCTTGGCCCGAAGCTTGGCAAGCAGGCGCTTGGCTTCCTCGAAATTCTGGCGCAGGGCGGAAGCCTGTTCCAGATGTCCCATGGCCGCGTCGTAGTCCTTGGAGAAAATGCAGGCCTTGGCGATGTTGTAGTGCAGGTTCTCGTCGTTGGGCGTCAGCGTCAGGGCCTGGGTGTAGGCATGCAGCGCGCCCACGTAGTCGCCCTTTTTGCGCAGGTCGATGCCCATGGTGTTGTAGGGATTGACCGCGTCGGGGTTGGCTTGGAGTATTTCGGCGAAAAGTTCCTTGAGTTCGTCGAGACGGTCCTGCATGGCCAGGATGGCTGCCGATTTATCCAGGCAGGCCCGAAAACCAGCCTCGTCGCCCTTGCCCTTGTAGGCGTAGGCCATGCCCTTGTAGGCTTCGGCGTACATGGAATTGAGGGCAACGGCCTTGTTGAACGCCAGGATGGCCTTGCCGAATTTCTGGCGATGCAGGTAATCCATACCCTTGTTGAAGAAGCTCGTGGCTTCGTTTTCCTCTTCCACCAATTCGGTGTATTCGCTGATGGCCTCGTCAAAGCGGCCTTGCGCGACCAGCTCGTTGGCTGCTTCGAGCTGGGCCGATTCGATGCTGTCGCCGTGCATGGAATCGAAGGCCATGCGCAGATGGCGCTCGAAGGTTTGCAGGGAATAGGGGCGAATGACGTAGCCGTTGCAACCGGCGGCGATGGCGTCGATGACGCTTTGCAACTGGCTTTCGGGTGTGACCATGACCGCCGGCAAAAGCGTGCTGCGCGCCGCCTTGCGCAGGGTCCGCAGACAGGCGCTGCCGCTCATGGTCCGGACGGACGCGTCGATGAGCAAAAGCTGCACGTCCTGCCGCCGTATTGACTCCAGCACGTCCTCCGGATCGTCGAACACCTGGATGCTTTTGACGTTGAGCTTGACCAGGCACTGCTTGTCCCGCGCCGCATGATGCTGGTTGTTGGTCAGTATGGCGACGGATATTTCGCTTTTATCCATGGTGGCTCACGGGGCAAGCTGGAAACGTTGCAACGTTTACGGGCAAGGCGGCGATCGGAGGCGGTCACCGAACGCGCCTGCACCGGATGCAAACGGAACATGGCGGCAACGCAAAAGCCTGTCAGCGCGATGTCGCACGCGCCGGAAACGGGACGGCATCCGGAAATATTGCCATGCAAGGCAGGGGATGCGGTCATGCGGTCCGGCTGCTTCAAGGGGAACGCCACACTGCGGCGCTTTCGCCTGGGAAAACAGGGCTGCCCGAAAAGCCTGCGGTTGCCTAACATGCCTCAGCCTTGAAACCAAGGGCCATGACGGGTTCATGGCTGTGGGACAGCGGCTTTTTTTGCCTGATTGCCGCGACCAGCCCTCGCCGCCGCCCTCGTCTCCGCCGTCGCCGGGGCTTCCCGAACGCGACTCCGGGGCCGTGGCCGCGTCGTTGTAATCGCGGCGGGCAAGCTGTATCTCGTTTCCAATGGCCCTCTCCAAAATGCCGCGTTCATGGGCCATGGAGCCTTGGACCGTGGAGACGAGATCGGGAATCGGGCCCGCGCGGCGTTGCAGCGGCGCGTCCATGCCGCTTTGGGCTCGGCGGCCAGGTTGCGGCCGCGCGCCGGGCCGTTGTAGAGGACGACGAGCCAGGCGCCGGCCAAATCGAGGATCGCTGCCGGAATGGCCCAGGCGGTTCTCCTCGAAACGGGGCTGGCGAGCGGGGCGGTCTTTTATCGTATACAGGAATCGCGTGGTGTTGGGCAACGGCCCAGGCCCACGGACAAGGGCGCAAGCGCCGGCGAGGTGGAAATGAGTGTGATCGGCTTATGGCGTGACGGGAAGACGGGCGGCGCTCTTGCCGCCGGTTTGGAGGCGGCGGGATATTCCGTGCGGTCGGTGACCGATGCGGCCTCCCTGCCCGGGGACTGCCAGGGGTTGGTGGCCGATCTGGCGCTCCTTGACCGGCATGGCGACACCGTGCGGAGCCTTCGCGCCGCCGATCCGGACGGGTTTCCGGTCGTGGCCGTGCTGCCGCCGGGTGCCGACGAGGCAACGGTCGTCCGGGCGCTTACCGTCGCCGACGAGGTCGTGCGTGACCCCGCCGGTCCGGCCGAGTTGGCCGCGCGGCTGCGCTTGCTTTCGGCCTTGCGCCGTTGCCGGGTCGCGTCGCGCGAGGAAAAGACCGTGCTGGCTTGGAAGGTCAAGATGCTTGGCTGCCTGGCCGACGTCCATTCCGTGATCCAGCGCTTCGACCAACCCCGGGAAGCGCTTTTCTGCGGCATCGCGGCCTTGCTCCCCCCGGCGATGACGCGCCCGCAGGCCGCCGGGGCGCGCGTTCTGGCCGACGGCCAGGCCTTTGCCTCCCCGGGATTTACGCCGGGGCCGTACAAACTGTCGTTTCCCCTGGCCCGGTCCGGGCAGCCGGACGCCACCCTGGAAGTCCATTACGCCGACGCCGCTTTTTCGCCCGAGGAGACGGCACTGGCGCGGATTGTGGCCGAACGGCTCGAACGCACCCTGATGCGCCTTCGCAGCGACGAAGCCTTGCGCCGGGAGCGGGAATATTCCGCCCTGCTCGTGGATACGCTGCCGGGCGGGGTGGTCCGGCTGGACAGGAAGGGGACCATCGTCTTTTGCAACCCGCGGGCCGAGGCTATCCTGGAGCTGACGGCGCGCGGTCCGGGCGCTTGGGCCTACGACGCGCCGGAGTTCGCCCCCGAGACCCTCCATGGGCATATTCTGCCGTTGGGCGGGCATCCCTTTGACCGGGTCCTGGCCACGGGAAAACCCGTCTACGACGTGGTGCTTTCCATCGCCCGGCCGTCGGACGGACGGCGGTTCATATCCGTCAGCGCCGCGCCCCTGACCGGGCCTGACGGGGGCCTCGAGGGAGTGGTGGCGAGCGTGGTCGACGTCACCGCCCAGAAGGACATGGAACGCCAACTGGCCCATGCGCTCAAAATGGAGTCCCTGGGGCAGCTTGCGGCCGGCATCGCCCACGAGATCAATACCCCGGTGCAGTATATCAGCGGCAATCTGGAATTTCTGGCCAAGGCCCTGAGCCGGCTCGTGGAATTGCTCGATGCGCAAAGCGCCCTGGTCCTGGCCTCCCGGGGCGGCGCGCAAGACCTGCCGGAGCGGCTCGCCGCCATGCTGGCCGACGAGGACCTGCGTTTCGTGCTCGAGGAAACGCCGGCGGCCATCCGCGAATCCCGTGAGGGCCTCGACCGGGTGGCTGCCATCGTCGGCTCCATGAAGCGTTTCGCCCACCCGGATATGGAGGGCGCACGGCCGCTCGATGTGGGCGAGGCCATCGACGACGCCCTGGCCGTTTCCCGCAGCGCCTGGAAATACGTGGCCGACGTGGAAACGGACATCGAGGAAGGCCTGCCCCTGGTGCCGTTCGTGCCTGGCGAATTCAACCAGGTGCTTTTGAACATTATCGTCAATGCGGCCCAGGCTCTCGAGGAAAAAAACACCGGTTCCGGGGACAAAGGCTCCATTCGCGTCAGCGCCGCCCGCCACGGCGACGCCGTGCGCATCGCTATCACCGATACCGGGGGCGGCATCCCGGAAACGGCGCGCCCCCGCGTGTTCGACCCCTTTTTCACCACCAAGCCGGTGGGCAAGGGCACGGGCCAGGGGCTGGCCATTGTCCACGCCATCATGGCGCGCAACAAGGCGTCTGTGGATTTCGTCAGCCGACCCGGCCAGGGCACGACCTTTTTCCTGACCCTGCCGCTGACCGGGATCGCGCCGATCAAGGCGTGACCCGATGCGGCTTGCGCCGCCGGTCTTCTCCCGGTATTGACGCCGGTTGGCGGGGTGACGGCAACGGTCACGCCCGCATCCGGAGGAGACATGAGAAACGGCGCGAGAACCTTCGTCGCCACCTGCACCCGGGATTGCCCCAGCGCCTGCGGCCTGCTGGCCCATGTGGAAGGGGACCGGGTGGTGCGTTTGACCGGCAATCCCGACCATCCTGTCAACAAAGGGACGATCTGCCGCAAGGCCCCGGCTTTTTTGCGCCGCTTTTACAGCCCCGAGCGCGTGCTGACGCCGCTTCGCCGGCGGGGTGACAATTTTGTCCCGGTCAGCTGGGACGAGGCCCTGGACGAGATGGCCGACCGGCTGAAGGCCTGCGTGGCCACCTATGGCCCGGAGTCCATCCTCTACTATATGGGTTTTGGCGAGCGCACGGCGCTCAAGATCGTGAACGCCCGCTTCTTCGCCCACCTCGGCGGCGTGACCACCCTGGCCGGCACCTTGTGCGGCGGCACGGGCTACGCCGCCCAAAGCCTCGATTACGGGCCGCGCGTTTCCCACGATCCCCTGGATATTTTAAACGCCCGCACCATCGTCCTTTGGGGCCGTAATCCCGTGGCCACCCAGCCCGGGATCATGGCCCATCTGCGCGAGGCCAAAAAGCGTGGCGCGCGCATCATCCTCATCGACCCGCGCCCGTGCGAATCGGTTTCCCTGGCCCACGAACACATCGCGCCCCGGCCCGGCCGCGACGCCTTTCTGGCCCTGGCCGTGGCCAGGCGCATCGTGGGAAACGGCCGGGAGGATCGGGAATTCCTTGCCCGCCATTGCGATCATCTGGACGCCTATCTGGCGCTCTTGCACCGCTATTCCCTGGAGCAGTTGTGCCGGGCCTGCGACGTGGACGAACGCGTCGTCGACGAGCTGGCCGAGGCCTACGTGGCCGGTCGGCCCACGGCCACGCTTTTGGGCTGGGGCCTGCACCGCTTCACGCTCGGCCACGAGATGGTGCGGGCTGTCGATGCGCTGGGGGCCGTTTCCGGCAACATCGGCATCCCCGGCGGCGGGGTGTCCCAGGGCTTCGAGGAGTGGGGGCCGTACGACCAGGCCATGTGGGGGGAGGGGCTCCATCCGCCGCGCCGCAAGCTCCTTATGCCGCAGATCGGCCGGGAGATTCTGGCGGCCAAGGACCCGCCCATCGAAATGGCGGTCATAAGCGCCGCCAATCCGGTGTGCATGGCTCCCAATTCCAACCTGGTGGCCAGGGCGCTCGACGCCGTGCCCTTTGTCGTGAACATGAATCTTTTTCTCGACGACACGGCCGACCATTGCGACCTGTTTCTGCCCTGCGCCGCTTTTTTCGAGCAACGCGACATCGTGGCCAGCTTCGGCCACAACCATGTGGGGCCGCTGGTGCCGGCCGCGCCGCCGCCCGGGCAGTGCCGGTCACAGTTCGATATCTTCATGGACTTGGCCAGGCGCTTTCCCTTTGCCGACGAGTTCGTCAAAACCGACGAACAGTGGCTGCGGCTGATCCTGCGGCCGCTGCTCGCCCAGGGTGTGGCCTGGGACGATTTGTGGAAAGGACCGGTGCGTATTCCGGACGCCCCCATGGTGCCCTGGGCGGACGGGAAATTCGCGACTCCGAGCGGCCGGTTCCAGCTTCTGACGGACGTTACGGGCTGTGACGACTGCCGGGAGGCCACGCGCTATCCGTACCGGCTGCTCACCCCGGGCATGGCGAAGCATCTGTGTTCCGAGCGGGTGCCGGGCGACCATGGCGGCCCGATTGTGCTGGCCATGGCCACCTCGGAGGCGACGCGGTGCGGCATTGCCGACGGCGGACCGGCCAGACTGGTCGGGGAGCTCGGGGAGCTTCCCGTGACCGTGCGCCACGATCCGGCCCTGCGCCCGGACGTGGTTTTCTGTGAACGGGGCGGCTGGATCAAGGCCGGGCAGGGGATCAACACGATCATCCCGGATATGGTCAGCGCCGTGGGGCAGGGAACACCCTATTACGAAGCGGTCGTTGACGTGGAGAGGTTGCCGTGATGGTTGCCAGGGAATGGAAATGTCTGTGTCCGCCGGTCCATAGGGACGGTTTTTTGGCCCATCTGGCCGCCACGGGCGTGGCCGAAACATCGGTGACGCCGGGGTATCGGGGGCACCAGATTCTCACGCGCAAGGTCGACGGCCTGGTCGAGGTGACGTTCGTCAGCTACTGGGAGTCCCTGGCCGCCATAGAAGCTTTCGCCGGTGCGGATATCGGCCGGGCGGTGCTCTATCCCGGCGACGACGCCTACGAAATCGTGCCCGAGACGGTGGTGCGGCACTTTGAGGTTGTGGCCGCGACGCTTGTATGAGGCGAAGTCGCGCAAAATGAAGCCGCCCCGCTGGTCCGTGACAGCAGGGCGGCTTTTTCTATGGGAAGTCCAATCCAAGCGGTTGGCAAACCGGCTTTCGGTTAGGGGAGCAAGTGTTCCTCGCAGGCCTCGCCATTTTCCAGGGCGTCCAGGATCTCGTCCACTTTGTCTTCGCTGTCGATGCCCCGGTACCACCAGTTTTCGGGCATCACCACCACGATGGGGCCTTCTTCGCACTGCTTCATGCAGCCGGTGCTGACGATTCGGGCGTCGATGCCCCGGTCGAGGACACCCTCTTCAAAGTATCCCATCAGGTTGTGCGAGCCTTTTTTGTGGCAGATGCCCTTGGCTTCACCCTTGACGCGAAAGCTCGCGCAGACATTGATGAGGTATTGCGGCTTTTCAATGGCCATGCGTCTCGTCTCCTCTCCCTTGAAGTTGCGGTTCCGTTACATCTGCAGTTCGAAGCGGGTCTCGGGGGCGTCGCGGTCCTGGCGATCCATGATGGCGGCCAGGATCTTTTCCAGAAGGCGCATGCCGCCGGAGTAGCCGAAGGTCGGGAAGTACTGGTGTCCCACCCGGTCGAGGATCGGGAAGCCGTGGCGCAAAAGCGGGATGTCCTCGTCGCGGGCGATGTACTTGAGGTAGGTGTTGCCGATGAGCAGGTCGACCGGATCGTTCTTGATCCACTGGTGCAGCAGGTACATGTCGGCCTGGGGGCCGCACTTGTACTTGCAGTCGTAGGGAACGTCCTTGGTCAGCTCGGCCATGCGGTCCTCGAAGTACTTGCCGGCCGTGCCGGACACGACGTAGGCCGGAATCATGCCCAGCGTGACGATCAGCTCGACCAGGGGCAGCAGTTGATCCGGATCGCCGGCCAGGGCCACCTTCTTGCCGTAGAGGTACTGGTCGTAGTCGGAGATGATGTCCACGAGCTGGCCGCGTTCGAAGGTGATGGCGTCGGGAACCGCCTTGCCGGTCAGCTTGTGCAGGGTCTCGATGAAGCGGTCCGTGGCCTGGAGGCCGATGGGCATGCCGAGGATGGTGCCCGGCACCTTGAAATCGGCGTCGAGGTAATTGACGGCGTCGGTGGTGGCCCAGCGGCCGAGGCCGATGGTGGCCATGGAGTCGCCCATGGTGGCGATCTCTTCCTTGGTGGCGCCGCCCTTGGGGAACATCTCGTACTTGCCGGTCATCGGGCCGTTGACCACGCCGTTGGTGTCCGGGACCATGATGATCTCGATGCCCATCATCCCGCACAGGCGACGGAGTTCGGCCATGTCCGACGGCTCGCAGAAGCCGGGGATGATGTTGAGTTTCCCGTTGGGGGTCCCGGTCTTGGCGACGAAGCCCTTGAGGATGCCCTTGACCATGTTGGAGTAGCCCGTGATGTGGGTGCCGACATAGCTCGGGGTGCTGGCGTAGATGAGGACCTTGCCCTCGGGCACCTTGCCGTCGTCCTTGGCCTTCTGGGAGATCTGGCGCAGGTCGTCGCCGATGGTCTCGGACAGGCAGGTGGTGTGGACCGCGATGATCTCGGGGTCGTACAGGGTGAAGATGTTGTCGATGGCCGTGATCAGGTTCGACTGGCCGCCGAAGACCGAGGAGCCTTCGGTGAACGACGAGGTGCCGGCGACGATGGGCTCCTTGTAATGGCGCGTCAGGGTGGAGCGGTGGTAGGCGCAGCAGCCCTGGGAGCCGTGGCTGTGGGGGAAGCAGTTGTGCACCCCGAGCGCGGCGTACATGGCGCCGATGGGCTGACAGGTCTTGGCCGGGTTGACGGTGAGCGCCTTGCGTTCCTTGATCTCGCCGGTGGTGTGTCTGAGGAGAGCCATAAATACGTTCCTTCTCTAGCGAAAAGCTTGTTTATTCCGCCACGTAACTGGCTTCGAGTTCAGGCCCTTCGGACTGCCAGGGCGCTTTGGTCAGCGACCAGATCTTGGAATTCACCATGCGGTCGATGTCCCGGTACCAGTTGATGGCCCCGACAAACCCGGCATAGGGGCCGCCGATGTCGTAGTTGTGCAGCTGCTTCATGGGCATGCCCATCTTCTGGATGATGTACTTTTCCTTGATGCCGGCGCAGAAGATGTCGGGCTTCATGATCTCGATGAGCTTTTCGGTCTCGTACTGGCTGATGTCGTCGATGATCAGCGAGTTCTTGTCCATCTGGCCGATCATGCCGTCGTAGTCCTTGACCTCGACGCCCTTGGCCTTGAGCGCCTCGAGCTGCTCGGGCGTCTTGCGGGGCTTGTAGCGGGTGGCGTCCTGCTCGACTTCCAGTTCCTCGATATTGCGCGAGTCGGCGTCGACCTTGATCTTGGGCAGCACGTGGCGACCTTCGTAGTCGTCGCGGTGGGCGAACTCGTAGCCGGCGCACAGGACCTTCATGCCCAGTTCCCCGAACAGCTCCTGGTAGTGGTGCGCCCGGGAACCGCCGACGAACATCATGGCCGTCTTGCCTTCCGTGCGGGGGCGGATGTCCTTGATCGCCGCCTCGATCGCCGGCATCTCCTCGGCGATGACCTGCTCGACCCGATCCAAGAGCTCCTGATCCTCGAAGTAGGTGGCGATGCGGCGCAACGACTTGGCCGTGGCATGGGCGCCGATGAAGTTCACCTTGATCCAGGGAATCCCGAACTTGGTTTCCATCATCTCGGCCACGTAGTTGAGGGAGCGGTGGCACATGACGGTGTTGAGGTCGGCGAAGTGGGCCTTGCGGAAGGATTCCACCGTGGAGTTGCCGGAGAAGGTGGCGATCAGGGTGATGCCGCACTTTTCCAGGATGCGCTCGATCTCGAAAGCGTCGCCGCCGATGTTGTACTCGCCAAGAATGTTGATCTTGTACTTGCCCTCCACCGGCGTGTCGTCCGTGCCGATGATGTGCTTCATGATCTGGTTGTTGGCGATGTGGTGGCCGGCGGACTGGGACACGCCGCGGTAGCCCTCGCAGGAGTTGGCGAACACGGTGATGCCGAGCTTTTCCTGCATCTGCCTGGCCACGGAGTGGATGTCGTCGCCGATGAGTCCCACCGGGCAGGTGGAGAAGACGGAAATCGCCTTGGGATGGAAGTTGTCGTAGGCTTCCTGGATGGCCGCGGACAGCTTCTTCATGCCGCCGAACACGATGTCATGCTCGGTCAAGTCCGTGGAGAAGCAGTAGGGGATGAAGTTGTCCCCGTCGGGGCCGGCGTCGGTCTCGTTGCGGCGGGTCAGCCAGGAGTAGAAGCCGCAGCCGATGGGGCCGTGGGTCAGGTTGACGATGTCGCGGGAGGGGCCCAGCACGACGCCCTTGCAGCCGGCATAGGTGCAGCCGCGCTGGGTGATGATGCCCGGAACTGTGCGGACGTTGGCCTGGATTTCGGGAATCGCCTCGCCGCTGCCACCCGCGCCCGGAACAATGGACTTGGCCCGCTTGCGCGCGACCTTGGTGGGCATCTTGGCGATCAATTCCTTCTTGATCTCTTCGACGTTTATGGGCTTGCTGCTCATTTGGATGCTTCCTCGTTAGCTCGGTATTGGTCCGGGGACGTCCGCAGGGGCCGCCTAGACGATGGCCGCGTCTCCGTCCTCGCCGGTACGGACCCGGATGGAATCGGAGACGGGCATCACGAAAATCTTGCCGTCGCCGGCCTGTCCGGTCTTGTTGACGGAGATGATGGCGTCCACGACCTTTTTGACCTCGGCGTCGGGAACGATGACGGACAGGATGCGTTTGGGGTACAGCCGGCCCTTGGTGCCGAGGAGCGCGATGGCTTCCTCGTTGCCGGCGGCGGCGCCTTCGAGCACCGCCTGGTTGACCAGGCCCTTGCCTCGGCCGTAGCCCTCGCGGGCCACGAAAGCCGGGATTCCGGAATCGGCCAGGGACTTCTTGGTCTGGTTCATCTTGTTCATGCGGATAACCGCCATGATCTCCTTCATGACGCCCTCCTTAGGATTCCTTCACACCGGACGAAATGGTGTACATTTCCTCAACGGGGCTCACGAAGATTTTACCGTCGCCAAAGGCTCCCTTGGCGCCGGTGCGGGCGCTTTCCATGATGGTCTTGACCATGAATTCCTTGTCCTTGTCGTCCACGACGCAGATCAGCATCACTTTGGGGATCTCGTCGTACTGGATCTCGCCGATCTTGATGCCGCGCTGTTTGCCGCGTCCGGCCACGTTGAACTTGGTCACGGCCGGGAAACCGGCGTCCATCAGGGCTGCCAGGACTTCATCGCATTTCTCGGGACGAACGATGGCTCTCACCATGGTCTGCATGACTGTGCTCCTTACGTGCGTGTGGGTGTAGTGTTCACTGGATGCGGCGCGGTGACTAGTTGGCGATGCCGAAGTCGATGAGCAGCTTTTCCAGCTCGTTGATGGAAATGGGGTTGGGGATGACGAACATTTCGTTGGTGTCGATCTTCTTGGCCAGGGTCCGGTACTCGTCGGCCTGGGGATGCTCGGGCGAAAAGTCGATGACGGTCTTGCGGTTGATCTCGGCGCGCTGCACCTGGTTTTCACGGGGCATGAAGTGGATCATCTGGGTGCCCAGGCGCTTGCAGAACTCCTCGATCATCTCTCTTTCCTGGTCGACCTTACGGCTGTTGCAGATGATGCCGCCCAGGCGCACGCCGCCGGTGTCGGCGTACTTCACGATGCCCTTGCAGATGTTGTTGGCCGCGTACATGGCCATCATCTCGCCGGAGCAGACGATGTAGATTTCCTCGGCCTTGCCGTCGCGGATCGGCATGGCGAAGCCGCCGCACACGACGTCACCGAGGACGTCGTAGAAGGCGTAGTCGAGGTGCTTGTCTTCCTCGTAGGCGCCGAGCTGTTCAAGGAGGTTGATGGAGGTGATGATGCCGCGGCCGGCGCAGCCGACGCCGGGCTCGGGGCCGCCGGACTCGGTGCACATGATGCCGCCGAAGCCTTCCTTGAGGATATCGTCGAGATCGACGTCCTCGCCTTCCTCACGCAGGGTGTCGAGGACGGTCTTCTGGGCCAGGCCGTGCAGCAGGAGCCGGGTGGAGTCGGCCTTGGGGTCGCAGCCGACCACCATGACCTTTTTGCCCATTTCCGCCAGACCGGCGACCGTGTTCTGCGTGGTGGTGGACTTGCCTATGCCGCCCTTGCCGTAAATAGCGATCTTGCGCATTTTGTAAAGCCTCCTGCTCCAGAGTGTGATGGAGGCCTTTAAGGCAAGAGTCATGCCAGCCAGGGAAAGTCGTGATACTTTTGAGATAACTTATTAATTTTAATAAGTTTATTGAAATACGGCAGGTGGGCGAAAACCGCGGGGAGAGTGTCGGAGACAAAAATGTCGCAAGAAATGCGACAAAAATGTTGTGGTATTGGAGGGCCCGACAGGATTGCAGGCCGGGCGAGGGTCAGTACCGGACCACGCCGTCGCGGATCACGGCCCGGGCGGCGTCCACGGCCTCCGGGTCGAAGGCCGTGCCCCGGTGCCGGGCCAGTTCCGCAAGCGCCGCGTCCACGCCGAGGGCCGGCCGGTAGGGACGGTTGGAGGCCATGGCGTCCAGCACGTCGGCCACGGCCAGGATGCGCGCCTCGATGCCGATGGCCGCGCCCGAAAGCCCCCGCGGGTAGCCCGAACCGTCCAGGCGCTCGTGGTGGGCCAGGACGATCTCCGCCACAGGCCAGGGAAAATCGATGTCCTTGAGGATCTCGTACCCGGTCTGGGCATGTTGCTTCATGAATTCCCATTCCAGGCCGACCAGCCGGCCCGGCTTGCTGAGGTAGCGCAACGGCACGTTGATCTTGCCGATGTCGTGCAGTTGTCCGGCCACCTGGATGCCGGCGGTCATGTCCTCGGGCAGGCCCAGGGTCCGGGCTATGGCCGAGGACAGGCGGGCCACGTTGTCCTGGTGGCTGGCGGTGTAGGAATCGCGGAAGCGTACGGTCGTGGCCAGGGATTTGACGGTTTGGTGAAAAAGCGCCCGGGTGTGCGCCAGGTTCTGGCGCAGTTGCTCCTGGGACTGGCGGCGTTCCGTCACGTCTTCCATGGAGCCCTCGAACAGCACGATGCCACCGTCGACGTCGCGTACGGCCCTGGCATGAATCGAGGCGAAGATGCGCGCCCCGTCGGCCCGGAGAAGCTCCACCTCGTATCCCCGCACCATGCCCGCGGCGTCGAGGGCGGTCTCCAGCTGGCGCCATTCCGCCGGGGATGCGAAAACGTGCGCGGCGGCGTTGGACATGGCGGTCAGGTCTTCGGGGGCCGGATAGGCGAGCATGCGGGTCAAGGCGATGTTGACCGTGACGAAGCGGCCGCCCGGGGTCATCTGGAAAAGCCCTTCCACGGCGTTTTCGAAAATGCCCCGGTATTTCTCCTCGATCTCGGTCAGCGCCCAGCGCGAGCTTTTCTCGGCCGTGATGTCGCGGAGGTAGCCGAAGTAGAAGGTCTCGCCGGCCGGGGACACGATCCGCCGGGCCGATTCCTCGACCCAGATGACGAATCCGTCCCGGCCGAGCGCCTGGAGCTGCCGGCCGGTCAGGTGTCCGTCGCGGGCCAGGGTGGAAAGCACCGCGGCGCGGGTGTCCGGGTCCAGGTAGTACTGGTCCGGGGTCGCGGCCATGGCCTCCAGGAACTGCGCCGGACCGTCGAAGCCGAACAGCACGGCCATGGCCATGTTGGCGTCGAGCAGGGCGCCGTCCGTGCCGCGCAGGTACACCGCCAGCGGGGCGTCGTGGAAGAGCAGGGCGCCGCTGTCCATGCCGGCGGCGTCGAGGTCGGGCACGGAGCATTTTGCCTGCGGGGTGTCTGCCATGTTCGTTGTGTCCGGGCGGGGCTCAGCACAGGAAGCGGCGCACCAGGGCCAGCAGCACTTCCGGAGCGAAGGGTTTGACGATCCAGCCCGTGGCTCCGGCCGAAACGGCCTGTCGCCGCATGTCTGTCTGGGATTCGGTGCTCAGGACCAGGATCGGGGTGAAGCGGGTGTCCTCGCGCTGCCGCAACCGGGCGATGAGTTCCAGGCCGCCCATTCCCGGCATGTTGATATCGGTAATGACGAGATCGACGCCGTCGGCGGTTTTCTCCAAGGCGTCGGCCCCGTCCACGGCTTCGGCAATGTCGTAGCCGGCCTGGCGCAGGGTCCTGGAGACGAGTCCGCGCACGCTTTTTGCGTCGTCCACCGTCAAAATACGTTTAGAAGGCATCGCCGCTCCTTGCCGGACGCGTCCTGGACGCTTATTATGCAATACAATATGAAGCTACGAAGGCCTTGGCAAGCCTTGCCCGGGCATTTCCGACTCTTGGCCGGCGGCGAAGGAAAACCGGTTTTGCCGCGTGGACAGCCCGGATGCGGCTGTGCTATGGCCATCACCTTTACAACTCGCGGGCCCCACCCTTCCTTGCCCGACTCCTGGAGGACTCCAGTTTGAACAGCTTTGCGAAAAATCTCATGCTTTGGGCGGCCATTTCACTGGTCATGGTCGTCCTGTTCAACTTGTTCAACCAACCGCAGCCCCAAAGCGCCAAGCTTTCCTATTCCGATTTCATTCAGAAAGTGAACGCCGGGGACGTGGTTTCCGTCAAGATCCAGGGATCGAAAATCTCGGGCGTCACCACCGGCGGCGGCAAGTTTCTGACCTACTCGCCCGAGGATCCCACCCTCGTTTCCACGCTGATGCAAAAAAAAGTCGAGGTCATGGCCGAACCCGACGAGGAGTCGCCCTGGTACATGACTCTGCTCGTCTCCTGGTTCCCCATGATCCTACTTTTAGGCGTATGGATCTTTTTCATGCGCCAGATGCAGAACGGCGGCGGCCGGGCCATGAATTTCGGCCGCTCCCGGGCGCGCATGATCACCCAGGAGTCGACGCGGGTGACCTTCGATGACGTGGCCGGCGTGGACGAGGCCAAGGAGGAGCTGACCGAAGTGGTGCAGTTCCTCTCGGACCCGAAGAAATTCACCCGCCTTGGCGGGCGCATTCCCAAGGGCGTGCTCCTGGTCGGCTCGCCGGGCACGGGCAAGACCCTGCTCGCCAGGGCCGTGGCCGGCGAGGCCGGAGTGCCCTTTTTCTCCATCTCCGGTTCCGACTTCGTGGAGATGTTCGTGGGCGTGGGCGCGGCCCGGGTGCGCGACCTCTTTTTGCAGGGCAAGAAAAGCGCGCCGTGCCTCATCTTCATCGACGAGATCGACGCCGTGGGCCGCCAGCGCGGCGCGGGACTCGGCGGCGGCCATGACGAGCGCGAGCAGACCCTGAACCAGTTGCTCGTCGAAATGGACGGCTTCGAATCCAACGAGGGCGTCATCCTCATTGCCGCCACCAACCGCCCGGACGTCCTGGACCCGGCGCTGCTGCGCCCCGGTCGTTTCGACCGGCAGGTGGTGGTGCCCACCCCCGATGTGCGCGGCCGCCGGCGCATCCTGGAAGTCCATTCGCGGCGTTCGCCGCTGTCCCCGGACGTCAACCTCGATGTGCTGGCCCGGGGCACGCCCGGCTTTTCCGGCGCGGACCTGGAAAACCTGGTCAACGAGGCGGCGCTGCAGGCGGCCAAGGTCAACAAGAACCAGGTGGACATGGCCGATTTCGAGCAGGCCAAGGACAAGGTGCTCATGGGCAAGGAGCGCCGCAGCCTCATCCTCAGCGATGAGGAAAAGCGCACCACCGCCTACCACGAGGCCGGCCACGCCCTTGTCGCCAGGAAGCTTCCGGGCACCGACCCCGTGCACAAGGTGTCCATCATTCCGCGCGGCATGGCCCTTGGCATCACCATGCAGCTGCCGACCGACGACAGGCACAACTATTCCCGGGATTTCCTGCAAAACAATCTGGCCGTGCTCATGGGCGGCCGGGTGGCCGAGGAGCTTGTCCTCGACCAGATGACCACCGGGGCCGGCAACGATATCGAACGGGCCACCGCCATGGCCCGCAAGATGGTCTGCTCCTGGGGCATGAGCGAAGTGCTCGGGCCGCTTTCCTACGGCGAGCACGACAACGAGATCTTCCTCGGCAAGGACCTCGTGCACCACAAGAACTTCAGCGAAGAGACCTCGCGCCAGATCGACGCCGAGGTGCGCAAGATCGTGGAATCGGCCTACCGCCGGGCCCGCGCCATCCTGGAGAGCGAGCGCGACTCCCTTGAGGCCGTGGCCAAGGCCCTGCTCGAGCGCGAGACCATCACCGGCGATGACATCGACCGCCTCATGCGGGGCGAGACCCTCCCCCCGCCCGAGACCCCGGCCGGGACGGCGGGCCCGGCGGCCGGGGGCAACGCCTCTCCCGGGCAGGAAGCCGCGCCAGACAGCGCCACTGGGACGCAGGCCGCCGCCGCTTCGGCGCAGGACGCGCCCGCCCAGGCGGATCCGGCGGCTCCCCAGGCAACCGCTCCTGAGGCTGCCGCGCCCGAGGCGACCATCGCCGCACCCCACGCCGGCGGCGAGGAATTCACCCTGGAGCCCGACGAATCCGCGCATCCGGAAAAAAAGCCGGGCGACGAAGGCCATGGAAACGAACGCTAACACGCTTTGGCGGCTGGGTCGGGGGCTTGTCCTCGACTGCGCGGCCAACCGCATCGCCGGCATCATAAACGTTACCCCGGACTCCTTTTCCGACGGCGGCCGCCACGAGACTGCGGCCGCCGCCGTGGCCCACGGCCTGGCCCTGGCCGCCGAGGGCGCGGACATCCTCGACGTCGGCGGGGAATCCACCCGGCCAGGCGCTGCCCAGGTGCCACTGGAAGAGGAAATCCGCCGGGTGGTGCCCGTGGTTTCCGGAATTCTGCGCGAGCTTCCCGGCGCGCTGGTGTCCGTGGACACCTTCAAGGCCGGCTGCGCCGCCGCCGCCATCGAGGCCGGGGCGGTCATCGTCAACGACATCTCGGCCTGCGCCTTTGACCCGGAACTCACGGACGTGCTGGTCGTAGGTAAGCCCGGCTATGTGCTCATGCACTGCCAGGGCCGGCCCCGAAGCATGCAGGACGATCCGCGCTACGACGACGTGGTCGAGGATATCCTGGCCTTTTTCGAGGCGCATCTTTCCCGGCTCGTGCGGGCCGGCCTGCCCGAGGACCATGTCGTCCTCGATCCGGGCATCGGCTTTGGCAAGCGCCTGGAGCACAACCTGGCCCTCCTGCGCGGTCTGGACCGCTTCGCCGTTCTGGGGCGTCCGATCTATATGGGCCTGTCCAACAAGGCCTTCTTCGGGGCGTTTCTCGGCCTGCCGGTGGAGAACCGCGGGCCGGCCACGGCCGTGGCTTCCGCCCTGTGCGCCGCCCGTGGCGCGCGTATCCATCGCGTTCATGATGTGGCCGGGGTCGCCCAGGCCCTGCGTCTGGCCGCCGCCATGGCCGCCTGACGCGACCTCCCCCGGCAATCACCCTCCAGCCGCGGACTGTGGCCATGTCCCTCGCCTTTCTCGAAAATCTGCACCTGTCCTGGACCGAGGTCCTGGATATCGGGCTCGTCACCTACATCTTCTACCGTGGGCTCATCCTCATTCACGGCACCAGGGCCGTGTCCGTGCTCCACGGTTTCCTGCTCATCTGCATTCTCTATTACCTGTCCGGGGAGTTCGGGCTCAACACCCTGCATTGGCTCCTCACCAACTTCCTGGGCTCGATCTTCCTGGTCATCATCATTTTGTTTCAGGCCGACATCCGCAAGGCGCTCTCGAGCGTCGGGGCCTGGGGCTTTTTCCGTCCCCGACGGCGCGAGGCCATGACCGAGGCGGCCCTCGACGCCTGCGTCCTGGCCGTTTTCCAGATGGCCCGCACCAAGACCGGGGCGCTGATCGTCTTCGAGCGCCGGGTGCCCCTTGGCGACTGGATCGAGCGCGGGGTGGAGGTCTACGCCCGCATGAGCCGGGAACTGCTCGGCACCATCTTTTTCCCGGATACGCCCCTGCACGACGGTGCGGTCATCGTCCAGGGCGAGACCATCGCCGCCGCCGGCTGCATCCTGCCGCTCATTGCCGGCGTGCCGCTTGACGCCTCGCTCGGCACGCGGCACCGGGCGGCCCTTGGCATCACCGAGGAGACCGACTCCCTGGCCGTGGTCGTGTCCGAGGAGCGCGGGGTGGTGTCCGTGGCCGAGGGCGGCAGGCTCATTTCCCCGGTGGATGAACGCACGCTCAAAAACATGTTGTGGAATCTTTTTACCAAACGCGTATGAAACCGAACTGGCAATACCTGCTTTTGGCCTTCGCCATGGCCGTTTTCTGCTGGTACCTCGTCACCGGCCGGGAGAAGGTCGATACCTGGATGGCCATGCGGGTGGAGATGACCGGCGCGCCCGAGGGGCTTTACATCAAAAGCGGCATGGTCGGCTCGGTGGACGTGTTGGTGCGCGGCCCGCGGGGCGTGGCCCGCCGCATCGAGGACAGCCAGCTCGTCTACAACCTGAACCTCGGCAGGATCGCCCCCGGCAAGAATCTCATCGTCTTCGACGCCAAGAACATCCCGCTGCCCAAGGTCTACGAGGTGGTGGAGATCAGGCCGTCGCGCCTGGAGCTCGAGGTGGAAAAGCGGACGGTCAAAAAGGTGCCGGTCAAAGTGGTGCTGCGTTCGCCCGTGCCCGAGGGCTACTCCATGACCGGGGTCAGGGTGACGCCGGACAGCGTGCGCCTGACCGGCCCGTCCTCGAAGCTCGACGGCATGACCCAGGTGCGCACCCAGCCGGTGACCGTGCCGAGCCCGCCGCCGGGTCGGTTCGAGGAGCGGGTGGCCCTGGACGTCCCCGATGACGTGGACGCGTCGCCCGTGGCCGTGGACGTGTCCATGGGCTTCGTCGGCAGGGAGTCGGAGGTGACGTTGCGGGCGCCGCTGACCCTCGTGCCGCCCAAGGGGCGCGAGATCACGGCCAGTCCGGCCGCGGTGACGCTGCGCATCAAGGGGCCGGCGGCGCTTTTGTCCGACAAGGCCTTTGCCGGCCTGGTCGAGGCTTCGCTGGAGTTGAAGCCGGGAATCGAACCGGGTAAATATGTTGCCTCGTACCGGGTCAAGATGCCTCAGGGGTGTGAACTGATCGAAGCCAAGCCCGAAAAGGTGACGCTGACCGTGAAATAAAGGTCGGAGGCATCCGGCCTGGGAGAATGCATGGAAAAGAAGCTCTTCGGAACGGACGGACTGCGCGGCAGGGTCAACGCCTACCCCATGACCCCGGACGTCGTCATGCGGCTGGGGCTGGCCGTGGGGCAGGTGCTGCGCAACGGCGGCCGGCGCCACAAGGTCCTTATCGGCAAGGACACCCGCCTTTCCGGCTACGTCTACGAATACGCCCTGGCCTCGGGTTTTTGCGCCGCCGGCATGGATGTGATCCTGGTCGGCCCGCTGCCCACGCCCGCCATCTCCTTTCTGACGCGCGACATGCGCGTGGACGTCGGCGTGGTCATCTCGGCCTCCCACAATCCCTACACCGACAACGGCATCAAATTTTTCGACCATATGGGGTTCAAGCTCCCCGACGCCGTGGAGGACAAGATCGCGGGATTGGTCGAGGGCTGCGGCCAGCAATGGGAACTGCCGGTCCCGGAAGCGGTGGGCCGCGCCTCCAAGATCCATGACAGCATCGGCCGCTACAACGTGTTTCTCAAAAATACCGTGCCCCTCGACGTCTCCTTCGACAAAATGAAGATCGTGCTCGACTGCGCCAACGGCGCGGCCTACCGGGTGGCGCCCGAGGTGTTCGAGGAGCTCGGGGCCGACGTGGTGAAAATCGGCGTCGAGCCCGACGGCACCAACATCAACCGGGGCGTGGGTTCGCTGCATCCGGAAGGCGTGGCCCGGGCCGTGGTTGCGCACGGGGCCGACATCGGCATCGCGCTCGACGGCGACGCCGACCGGGTCATCGTGTCCGACGAAAAGGGCCGCATCCTCGACGGCGACCAGATCATGGCCATCTGCGCCCTGGACTTCATGGCGCGGGGCAAGCTTTCCGGCAATCTGCTGGTGGCCACGGTCATGAGCAACATGGCGCTCGAGTTGTTCATGCAGTCCCATGGCGGGCGGTTGTTGCGCACCCCGGTCGGCGACCGCTATGTGGTCGAGGCCATGCGGGAACAGGGCGCGGTGCTTGGCGGCGAACAGTCCGGCCACCTGATTTTCCTCAACCACAGCACCACCGGCGACGGCACCCTGGCCGCGCTCCAGCTGATGCGGATCATGGTGCAGCGGGGCAGGCCACTCTCCGAGCTGGCCACGCTTTTGTCCCCCTTTCCCCAGGAACTGGTGAACGTGCCCGTGGCGCGCAAGATCCCTTTCTGCGATGTGCCGACCATCGAGCAGGCCACGGCCGATGCCGAGCGCCAGCTGGCCGGGCGGGGCCGGGTGCTGTTGCGCTATTCCGGCACCGAATCCCTGGCCCGGGTCATGGTCGAAGCCGAGGATCCGGAACTGGTCTCGCGTTTGAGCCAGGAGTTGGCCGAAGTCTTGGCCACGGCCTTGCGCTGAGCGACGGGGGCGTCGGAAATGCCTTTTGGGGCTGGACTTGTTCGTGCAAAGCCATTAACGTCGGTTGGTGATGCGTGGTACCGTCCGGCAGGGCGGACCGGCGTCGCGGGATAGGTCAAAATCGGCCGGCTGGACGCACGGGCGCGGTCCGCCACAGCCGCAATCATACCGGGCAGTGCGCGCTTTCAAGGAGAAGAGCATGGAAATCAAGAAGGTGGTCATTCCCGTTGCCGGATGGGGTACGCGGTCCTTGCCGGCCACGAAGAACATCCCCAAGGAGATGCTGCCCGTTTATAACAAACCCATCGTGCAGTACGTCGTCGAGGAAGCCCAGGCTTCGGGACTGCAGGATGTCGTTTTCGTCACCAACCGGAACAAGACCATTATCGAGGACCACTTCGACTATAATCTGGCCCTCGAGGACCTGCTTGCGCGCACGGGCAAGACCGATATGCTCAAGATGGTGCGCGAGGTGGCGGAGATGGCCAACATCATCTCCGTGCGCCAGAAGAAGCAGCTGGGACTGGGCCACGCCGTTTTGTGCGCCCGCGAGGTCTGCAAGAACGATCCCTTCTGCGTCATGGTCGGCGATGACCTGATGTTCAGCATGGAGCCCGGCATCAAGCAGCTCTTGACCGTGGCCCAGGCCGAGCACATGCCCGTCATCGGCGTCATGGAAGTGCCGGCGAACATGGTTTCCCGCTACGGCATCATCGACGGCGAGGAATTCGCCCCGGGCATGTTCCGGGTGCGCAATCTGGTGGAAAAGCCCAAGGTCAACGAAGCGCCGTCCAGGCTCGCCATTGTCGGCCGCTACGTGCTGTTCCCGGACATCTTCTACCATCTGGAGAAGGTGACCCCGGGCCATGGCGGCGAAATCCAGCTCACCGACGGCCTCAAAGGCCTTGCCGGCAACAACCGCCTGCTGGCGGTCAAGATCCAGGGCCAGCGTTTCGACGCCGGCGACTGGGTGGATTATTTGACGGCCAATATTTATTTTGCCCTGCATGACGAGGCGCTGCGTGAATCCCTGGTGCCGCGCCTGCGCGAGCTTTTGCCTTTTGCGGATTAGTCCGTTCGAACGGGCCGCCGGGTCCGAATTTTCTTGTCCGTATCGCCCGGGAGGCGTGCCTCCCGGGCGTTTTCCGTGTGTCCCATGACTGCCGCCACCTTGGCCGTCGCCCTGACGGCCCCGCCGTATGCCATCCTGACCTATACCGTGCCGGACGGCTTCGCCCCGGAGGATTTCCCCGTGGGGCTGTGCCTGCTTGCGCCGGTGGCCGGCATGCTGCGGGCCGGCGTGGTCTGGGAGGTCGGGGTCACGCCGCCCGAGGGCGTGCGCCTGCGGCCGGTGCTGTGGCCCCTGGAACGCCGTCCCGCCTGCGACGCCGACTATCTGGAGCTGGTGAAAAACCTGGCCAGCCGGCACATGGCCGAGCCCGGCCGCATTCTGGGCACGCTCTTGCCGCGCGGCATGCGTACGGCCCAGGTGGTCTTCGAGGTGACCGAATCCGGCCTGCCCCGGCGCATGGCGGCCAAGGCTCTTGCCCGGCTTGCCCCGGCGGCCCGGGCCGGACTGGTCGCGGCCTGGCGGAGGGGGGCCATGGGCTGCCGGCTGGCCGAGGAAGCGGCCGATCCGCTGTGCGCGCTTGCCGCCGATCCGCCCTGGCCGGTGCGTCCCGGCGCGGCCAGGCAGATCGCGGTCCTCGACGCGCTTTGCGATGCCGGCCCCATGCCGCTTTCCGACCTCAAGAAAAAGATCGGCCCGGACACCCTCACCGTCCTGCGCCGGCTGGTGGGCCTGGAATTGGTGCGCCTCGACGATGGGGCCGCCGCTGCGGATTGCATGGTCGGGCCGACCGAGGCCGGGGGCAGGGAGACGTCCCTGGCCGCCATGCCGCCGCTGACCGCCGCCCAGGCGGCCGCCCTCGAAAATTTGGCCCCGGTCTTTGATGCCCCGGACGGGGCGGCGCGGCTGGTGTTCGGCGTAACCGGCAGCGGCAAGACGCGCCTGTACATGGAGCTTGCCGCCAAGGCGCTGGCCCGGGGACGGCGGGTGCTGCTGCTCGCTCCGGAAGTGGCCTTGGCCGCCCGGCTGCACCGTGCCGCGGCCGGAGCCTTTCCGGGCTGTCCGCCCCTGCTCTACCATGGCTACCAGCCGCCGGCCGCCCGCGAGCACGCCTTTCGCCGTTGCGGCGGCGACGATGCGCCCCTGCTTGTCGTCGGCACGCGCTCGGCGCTTTTTCTGCCGCTGCGGGACATCGGGCTGATCGTCCTCGACGAGGAACATGACGGCGCGTTCAAGCAGGAGGACCGGCTGCCGTACCAGGCCAAGGAAGTGGCCTTTTTCCGGGCCGGCCGGGCCGGGGCGCTCTTGGTGCTTGGCTCGGCCACGCCGGACGTCAAGACTTTCCACGCCGCCCGGGAGGGCCATGTGCCCATGGTGCGCCTGCCCTCCCGTATCGGCGGCGGCGGCATGCCGGCCATCGAGCTGGTGGACATGCGCGGGGCGTCGAAGCTCACGTCCGTGGCCGGGCAGCGCGAAACCGGCGACCGGGTGGGCGTTTTGACCGACAGCGCCGCCGCCGCCCTGGCCGAAACCGTGGCCGATGGCGACCAGGCCATGATTCTCCTCAATCGCCGGGGCTATGCGCCGCTTTTATTCTGCCTCGACTGCGAGGCCCCGGTGCGCTGTCCCCACTGCGATTTGTCGCTCACCTACCACAAGGATCGGGAACGGCTGGTGTGCCACTATTGCGGCCACAGCCGGCCCCATCCCGCGCCGTGCCCTGTTTGCGGCGGGGCCAGCTTTCTGCCCATGGGCGTCGGCGCGGAGATGCTCGAGGAACAGCTGGCCGGCGTCCTGCCGGCCGGAACCGAGGTGGCCCGGCTCGACAAGGACATCGCCCGGCGGCCCGAGCGGGCCGAGGCCATTCTGGCCGATTTCGCCTCGGGTCGGGCCCAGGTGCTGGTCGGCACGCAGATGCTTTCCAAGGGCCACCATTTTCCGGACGTGACCCTGGTCATCGCGGCCGATGCCGATCTCGGGCGCAACCTGCCCGATTACCGCGCTTCGGAGCGGACCTTCCAACTGCTGACCCAGTTGGCCGGCCGGGCGGGCCGGGGAGACCGGCCGGGACGCGTGCTCATCCAGACGCGCATGCCCGACGACCCCTTTTTCCAGTTCGTGGTTCGCGGCGATTTTGAAGGTTTTTTCGAGCTGGAGCTTTCCCGGCGCAAGCGCCTGTGTTATCCTCCATTTACCCGGTTGGGACTCGCGCGCCTGAGCTTTCCCCGGGAGTGGGAGGCCGGTTTCACCGTCGTCGCCGCCGTGGGCGAGGCCATGCGCCAGGCCGCCACGCCGCTCGGGGTACGGGTGCTTGGACCGGCGCCGGCGCCGCTGGCCCTGGTCGCCGGGCGCAGGCGCTTTCACTGCCTGTTCAAATCCCCGGACTGGCCGTGTGTACGCCGCGTATTCGCCGCCGGTCGGAAAGCCCTTGCCGGCGCGGTCAAGATGCGGTTCACCCTGGATCTCGACCCGGTGGACATGCTGTGACCGGCGATGGAGAAGGGCGGTTTCAACGAGCCTTCGTCAACAAGGTGGGCGGATGGGCATGACGCGACGAAACGATCGGGACGACCCGGGAGGGCTGGTCAACCTCAGACCCGCCAGGATCGCCCTGGTCTATTTGCTGATCAGTCTTCTGTGGGTCGTTTTCTCCAATCGTCTCACCTCCATGTATTTCCGCGACGACCCGGACCTGCTGCTGCGGGTGACGTCGTTTAAGGGGCTGGCCTTTGTCCTTGTCACCTCGTCTTTTCTGTTTCTCCTCCTGCATCGCCATGTAGCCGCCTGCCGGCGCAAGGAACACGAACTGCGCGAAAGCCGGGAACAGTACCGGCTGGTGGTGGAGAGCGCGCCGGACGCCATTCTCATTCACGACGGCGAACGTTTCGTTTTCGCCAATCCGGAAGCCGCCAAACTCTTCGGCGCGGCAAGCCCCGAGGAGATCGTGGGACGGGACGTCATGGCGTTCGTGCACGAGGATTCCCAGGATGCCACCGCCGGGCGCATGCGGCAAAATGTGCTGCGTAAGGCGCCGGCCCGGCTTCGGGAGCAGCGCTATCTGCGGCTGGACGGCACCCCCCTCGAGGTGGAGGTGGCCGCCGTGCCGTTTGCGCTTGAGGCCACGGCCGGGGCGTTGGTGTTCGTGCGCGATATCTCGCGCCGCAAAAGCATGGAGCTCGCCTTGCGGGAGCGCGACCTCACCTACCGTCTGCTGGCCGACAATTGCCACGACGTCATTTTCACCTTGGACCCGCAGCAGCGTCCGACCTACGTCAGTCCTTCGATTCGGCGGCTTCGGGGAATAAGCGTCCAGGAGGCCATGGCCGAAACCATCGAGCAGATGATGACGCCCGCATCGGCTACCCGGGTCCGCCAGGCGGCGGAGCAACTCATAAGCGGGAACAAGGTCGATCCGAACTTCGTCAGCCGGTTGGAACTGGAGCTGCGTCGCAAGGACGGGGGAACGGTCTGGGCGGAAGCGGTGGTGCGGCCTTATTTCGATGCCGAGGGCGTTTTCCTGGGGCTGGTGGGGGTGCTGCGCGACCTCACCGAGCGCCGGGCCGTGGAAGCCGAGCTGCGCCGTTCCCGCGAGTTTTTGGGGATGATCGTGGAAGCCATTCCCGACCCTGTCTTCGTCAAGGACAACGAACACCGGTTCGTGCTGGCCAACGGAGCGCTTTGCGCCATGCTCGGCCAGCCGTCGGAGGCGATCGTCGGCGCGACGGACTACGATTTCGTGGCCCGGGAAGAGGCGGATGTCTTTATCGCCCGCGACAATATGGTCTTGGAGACGGGGCGTGAGGACCTTTTCGAGGAGCAATTCACCGACAAGGAGGGGCATTCGCATACCCTGGTCACGCGCAAGGGGCTTTTCGTCGATGCCGCTGGGGGCCGCTTTATCGTCGGCGTCATCCGCGACGTGACCCGGGACAAGATCCGGGAGCGGCAGTTGCGCGATTCGCTTCTGGAAAAGGAAGTGCTGCTCAAGGAAGTGCACCACCGGGTCAAGAACAATCTGCAAGTCATTTCCAGCCTGCTTTTCCTGCAAAAAGACGCCATCGAGGATCCGGCCGTCCAGGACATTTTCGAGGAAAGCCGCAACCGCATCGCCACCATGGCGCTTATTCACGAGGAACTCTACCGTTCCGGCGATCTGGCCCGGGTGGACCTCAAGGAGTATCTGGAGCGTCTGGTGCCCAAGGTCGTCCAGTCGCTGCGCGGGCAAAAAAGCATCGGCTTCGCCCTGAACCTGGCCGAATGCCGTGTCACCCTGGACAAGGCCATCCCGTTCGGGCTCATCATCAACGAGCTGGTGACCAACGCCGTCAAGCACGCCTTTGCCGACCGGCAGGAGGGGAACATCCGTCTGACGGTGGCCCGGGAGGGCGATCAGGTACAGGCCGTGGTGGAGGACGATGGCGTGGGTCTGCCGCCCAATTTTCATCCCGACGCGGTCAAATCCCTCGGCATGCAGCTTGTCGTGCAACTCACGCGCCAGCTGCGCGGGGTGCTGACCTTTGGTCCCGCCTCCCCCGGCACGGTCTTCCGACTGGGATTTTCCCTGGGCGACAAGCTCGGCTAAGGCCGCGCCGTCCCTGCCACGTCGGGCAGCTCCCGCCATTTGGCGATCAGATCCTCGCGCGCGCTTTGCCGCATGATGTCCGCGAGCCTGGCAAACTGTTCCCGATGCTTGGCCAAAAGCTTGTGCAGGTTGGCCTCGCCGCCGGCGATCTGGTCCGGCCGGGACGGGGCGAAAACCGGAGCCGGGCGCCTGTGGCCGACGACCAGATGGCCTTGATAGACCGGCGGTCGTCCGGACAGGGCCAGGCGCAGGTCATGGTCCACGTCGTCGTACTGGGAAGGGGAATAGCGGATGTCGAAGCCGCCGGCGGCGCGCAGCCGTTCGCCGCGAAAGAGATGGCAGCAGCCCATGACCGACAGGCACGGGCGCAGATGGGAAAAGGCCCCGAAATCGAAGCTTTCGGCATGGGGATCGCCAAGCCAGGGCAGGGCCGTCTCGCCGGCCTGCGTTTTTCCCGCAACGAGCATGGCCCCGATGCCCTGGGCCACGGCCGGATTGCCCGCGTCGGCCACCCGACAGCCCCAGACGCCGGCCTCGGGATAGGCCCGCACGGCGGCGAAAAGCCGCGGCAGCCAGTCCGCCGGCAGGTCCACGTCGTCGTCGAGATAGGCGACGAAATCCGCTCCCCCGACGCGCGCATCGGCGGCCAGCCAGTTGCGGGCGGCCGGCGCGCCGATATTGACCGGCAGCCGGATGGTCGCAAAGCGCTCGTCTCCGATCCTGTCCGCCCAGGCGGCGAGCACGTCAGGGGTGCTGTCGGACGAGGCGTTGTCGAGCACGGTCACCCGGGCCTGCCCGATGGCCGAGGCGAAAAGCGAGGCCAGGGTGGCGTCCAGGTCGGCGGCCTTGTTGAAGGTATACAGCGCGATGGCCACGGACGGCGCGATGGGGGCCGTTTCCCTGTCCCGGCCGGTCGCCAGATCAAAAAGGGCCAGGGCGGCGGAGACGTGTTCGGGCAGGGCCGCAAGCGTCACCGCGAAATGCGCCTTGGCCGTCTCCCGCTCGCCGGCCGCCCAGGCGGCCAGCCCGGCCCGAAAGCGCCCAAGCGGCCGGGGAGCCCGGGCCAGGGAGCGTTCGTAGAGGCCAAGCGCCTCGCCCGGCCGACCGGCGAGCAGGGCCAGATCGGCCCGCAGCTTGTCGGCCAGCGGCGCAAGCGCTTCGGGCATGGCCAGGGCGATATGCGCCAGTCCCCGGTCGAAATCCCGCGCTAAAATGTCCCGCCGCAGGGCCACGTGCAGCCAGAAAAGGCCAAAACGGCCACGGCATTCGTTTTCCAGGTAGGCCTCGATGCGCCGGGCGTCGCCGGTGGCCAACAGACGCTGGTAATAGGCCGTGTTCTCCGGAATCCGGAAATCGCGCGCCAGGGTTTGGAGTACGGCGGCCAAAGCCGGGTCGGCCGGGGCGTCGGCCTCGGCCAGGGCCTGGGCCAGGGTGGCGGCCGTTTGGCCATGCAGGCTGTCTTCCTCGAACGCGGCGGCCACAAGCCCCAGGCGGCGGCGGGTCCACACCTCCCGCGCCGGGCCTTGGGCCTGACCGGCCACGGCCCCGGCCAGGGCGGCGGCGCGCAGCAGATGGTCGCGGCCGACGGTTCCGGCCAACAGCATATCCGTAAAAGGGGCGGGCAGTTGCGCCGCAAGCCAGTCGGGCAGGGGGGTCATGGCGTCTCCGTGACGGCCCGGGTCCAGGCGCGCAGGAAGGCGGCGGCATTGCCGGCAAGCATGTGCCGGGTCATGACGGTTTCCTGGGCGTTTGCGGCCAGGGTCCGGCGCAGGGGAGCATCGAGGACAAGCCGGCGCACGGCCTCGCCCCAGTCGGCCGGGTCCGGGCCGACGAGCAGGCCGGTACGCTCCTGTTCCACCACGTCGCGATACGGCGGCAGATCGGCGAAAATCCCGGTTATGCCGCACAGGGCGTATTCCATCCATTTGATTGGGCTTTTGGCCCGGTTGAACGCCGTGTCGGCAAGGGGCGCCAGCCCGACGCCGCAGCCCAGGCGCGCCAACCGTCCCGCGTAGGTCGCGTAGGCGGGATCGAAGGGCACTGCGGTCGCGCCGCGAAAGCGCGCGGCGTCCGGGGCGCAGCCGAAAAAAACGAACCGGAGCTTTCCGGTCAGTTCCCGGGCGAGGGCGACCAAAACCGGCAGCAGGGGGGCGATGTCCGGTTCGTGGGACGCCGTTGCCGCGAGCGCCACGGCGACAACCGGCCGGGTCGGCGGGGCGACCGGCCGCCACAGGGCGTCCGGCAGGAAGTTGGGCACGACCGTTACCCGGGGATTTATGGCGGCGAAAACCTCCGCCAGCCGCGCCGTCGTGACCGTAACCAGTCGGGCCCGGCGGGCCGTTTCCAGGATGTGGGGCAGGCGTTCCGCCATGGCCGGGGCAAAAGGGTGCTCGGCCCCGAGCGCGGTCCAGTCGTCGTCGGTGTCGTAGACGACCGGCTTGCCCGAGGCGAAAAGGGCATCCAGGATGCCGGCCGTGTCCGGGCTCGGGAAATAGCGCTGGATCAGGATGACGTCCGCCCGGGAAAGGATGTCCAGGCGCAGATGGTGGCCGGGACCGTCGGGGATGGCTCCGGGCAGCAGGCGCACGTCGCGGCCCAGGGCCGCCGCCGGATCATACAGCCGCAGCCGGGCGCAGGCCGAGGCCGGGTCGTCGAAGCTGTATGTGGCGAGGGTCAGGGACATGGCGGCTTGGACCATATGGAAAACATGACAGGATTCCTATGCCATGGACGCCACTTTTGGAAGGGAAACGCGGGGACGGGACGCCGGCGGAGGCAAAGGCCCCTCCGCCGGCGCCTGGGATGTTCAGGAAGCCAGGGCCTTGCGGGCGCCGCCGGCGGGCAGGGACGGGAAGACGATTTCGGCCCGCACCGTATGCTTGTCGCCGGTCGAAACGGTGATGGTGACCGGTTCCTTGAAGTACTCGGCCGCGCCGCGCAGGATGCCCTCGTAGTATTCCGGGTAGCCGCGCCGCGAGTGGTAGGTCATGACCAGGGTCGCGCCCTTTTCCTCGTAGGTGAACTTCGGCGGCTCCAGTCCCGGCATGTCCTTGGTCAGCCGGGCATGGGTGTCGTTCATGGTCAGGTAGAATTCCTTGAGCTTCTGGGCCTTGAAATACCGGGGGTAGAGGTGGTGGAAGCCCTTTATGGTGTAGCGGCCCATGGTGAGGAAGATGTCTTTGACCGAAACACCGGCTTTGGTGGACACGAATTCCGCCATCTGGCGCAGGACCTGGTCGGGATAGTTCTGGGTCGGCAGGAAGGTGGGATGCCCCATTTCCTCCTGCATGGCATTGAAGACGGCCTCGCCGTACTGCTCGGTGATGAATTCCTGCATGAGCTTGGGCAGGATGCCTTTCATATTGCCCGCAGAGGTCCGCAGCTTCATGTCTTCTTCGTGGCGGTCGGCGAAAGTGCCGGCCAGGGTCAGGAGGGATTGGGCCAGTTCGGCCAGCTCGCGGGTGGCCTGGGCGGTCTGGGACGCGCCCTCGTCGGCTTCGGCGGCCACATGGGCGATGACTTCGATATTGTGGTTGATCTCTTCGGCGGCGGCGGATTGCTGTTCGGCCGCCGTGGCGATCTGGCTCACTTGTCCTGTCACTTCGTGGATGCGCTCCATGATGCGTTCCAGGGCCTCGCCGGCCTTGTGGGTGGCGTCGGTGCTCGTGATCACGCGCTCGTCGGTCTCCTGCATGGAGTCCACGGCATGGCGGGAGCCTTCCTGAATCTGGTGGATGGACTTTTCCACTTCCTTGGTGGCGGTCATGGTCTTTTCGGCCAGCTTTCGGACCTCGTCGGCCACGACCGCAAATCCCCGTCCGGCCTCGCCGGCCCTGGCGGCCTCGATGGCGGCGTTTAGGGCCAGCAGGTTCGTCTGGTCGGCAATGTCGTTGATGACGCCGATGATGCGGCCGATTTCGGCGGCCTGGCCGTCCAGGGCCGTCACCACCTGGCCGAGCTTGCCGGCGGACTCGGCCACGGCCTTGATGCCGGTCACGGCCTCGCGCACCTGGACGGCGCCGGTTTCCGCCGCTTCGTTGGCGCTGTCGGCGGCCTCGGAGGTCTTGGACGCGTTCTTGGCCACTTCCATGACCGTGGCCGTCATTTCCTCCATGGCCGTGGCCACGGCGTCGGACTGTCCTTTTTGCTGTTGCGCGCCCCGGGCCTGTTCGTCGGAGGAGGCGGAAAGCTCTTCCGAGGCCGAGGCCACGCGCTGGGCCAACTCGTTGATGTCGCCGCCGAGGTTGTGCAAATCAGCTTGCGAGCGTTCGAGTTCCTGCTGCTTGGTGCGCAGGGTGGACTGGTCGGTGATGCAGGTCACCGCGCCGAGGAGGTCGTTGCGCACGCCGTGAAAACAGTTGACGGAAAAATGGCAGGCGATCACGCGGCCGTCCCACAGGGTGAGATCGCGCTCGGCGTTCTCGGAGCCGCCGACCTTGAGGGCCTTCTCCGTCAACGACGCGCCGTCCTTGTTGTAAAAGGACTGGCTCACGGTCTTGCCGATGATGGCCTCGTGTTTTTTGCGGAGCATATCGGTCAGGGATTGGCTGGCGTGGGTGATGCGGCCTTCCTTGTTGCAGATGAAAAAAGGCGTGCCGACGCTAAGCACCGCGCCGCGGTAGTATTCCCGGCGCAGCATGTTAAATGACAGGGCCTTGCTTATTTCCGCGCCGAGGGGGCCAAGCGCTTCCCAGGACAGGACTTCGTCGAGATAAAACTTCTTGGCATCGTTGTTGATCCGGTACACGCCGTCATGAAGTTTGCTGAGAGGGCCGTTGATGCGGTTTGTCGCAAACCAGGCGGCAATCAGGCCGACGACGGCCAGGGCGATGGCGACGAAGATGTTGCCCAACAGAGTGGAACCGATGACACAAATGGCGAAGAGAATTCCCAGCACAAGGCAGAGGGTGCCTGGGGTGTAAGAGGCTTTCTGATTATCCATATTGTCGCTCCATATCTGTTTGCAGGGGATCAGATACCATTCGGGGGGAAAGGTCAACGGAATGGCTGCAATAGAACTGAAATTGCCTGTGGCTGGCGTGTTGGACCTTATTGCGTCGCAAATGCTGTAGAGGTTGTGCTCATAATGGTTGCCGGACACCGTCCGCCAAAAAGTTGCGTTGTAAAGAGCGCGTCCTCCAGGGCTGCCATACCGGCTGGCGTCTCGCCGTAAATGGCCAGTCGTGCCGCTGCGTTGGGCAGAAGGGGCAGGTCGTAGGGCGACTCGGCGGCGACGAGGATCAGCCGTCCGGGAGCGGCCTGGGCGAGACTTTCGGCCAGTCGCCGCTGGCCTGGATATTTGCGGGCGTTCGTGGCGAGCAGGATCACCTTGGAGGCCTGCCTGGCCGCCGCTTCGGCCTGGGCGATGGCGGTCGCGTCCGGGTCGGACGGCAAAAAAAGCGCGTGCGGGCCGCTCCAGGCGTCGATGCCGGCTTCGGCCAGGGCATCGATGGCGTCGCGGCCGAGACGCGGCCGCACGACGAGGGTCGAGGCGGTCCGCGCCGCCGGTAGGGCCGGTTTGGTCGGGCCGAACGCCGTCAGGGCGCGCACGGCGATGCGCCTGGCCAGGGCGATGTTTTGCGGCGTGTCCGTGCGCCGGGCCGCGTCCGGCGCGGGCTCGGCCAGCCGGGAGGCGGCCAGCAGGCCATAGCGTTCCTTGAGGCGCAGCACGCGGGCAACCGCCGCGTCCAGGCGTTTGGCCGGCACCCGGCCCGAACGGACGGCCTGGATCACGGCGTCCATGGCCAGCAGGCGCTCGGAGGCCGGGCGTCCCGCGTCCGCGCCGACAAGCAGGATGTCCGCCCCGGCCTCGAGGGCCAAAACGGCGGCCTCGGCCGTGCCCCAGGTGTCGGCCACCGCTCCCATGCCCAGGGAATCGGTGAAGATCACCCCCGAAAAACCCATGCGGCCGCGAAGCCAGCCTCCGAGCACCCGCCGGGACAGCGTGGCGGGCAGTCCCTTAGGCTCCAAGGCCGGCGCCAGGACATGGGCCGTCATCACGGCCGGGGCCCCGGCGGCCAGCGCCGCCCGAAACGGCGGGAAATCCACCCGGTCGAGCGTCCTTAGATCATGATCCACCCGGGGCAGGCCGACATGGGAATCCACGGACGTGTCGCCGTGGCCGGGAAAGTGTTTGGGCGTGCAGATGACCCCGGCGTTGCGGTAGCCGGTGGTGGCCGCGGCCGCGAACCGGGCCGCCGTGGCCGGGTCGGAGCCGAAGGAGCGGATGCCGATGACCGGGTTGGCGGGATTGATGTTGACGTCGGCCACGGGCGCGAAATCGACGTTTATGCCGACGGTGGCAAGCTCCCGGGCCGTGGCCGCGGCGGCGCGCCTAGCCAGGTCGGCCCGGCCCGTTGCCGCCTGGGCCATCTGGCTCGGAAAGACGGTGAATCCCTGGCGCAGGCGCGCCACCGGCCCGCCCTCCTGGTCCACGCCCACAAGCACTCCCACGCCATGGCCCGAGGCGGCGGCCGCCGCCTGCATGTCGGCCGTCAGGCGCGCCACCTGCTCCGGGGATTCGATGTTGCCCGCCGTGGCGTAGAGGATCAGCCCGCCGACATGGTGGTCGCGGATGAGCGCGGCGGCGTCCCCGGAAGCGACCGGCCCCTTGAACCAGAGCATGAAGATCTGGCCGACCTTTTCCTCCAGGCTCATGGCGGCCAGGAGCCGGGACGTTTCGGACGCGGCCCGCGCCTCGCGGCAGGAAAGCGTCAGGGCCAGGAGGATGCAACAAACGGTGATGGAGCGGCGGGAGAGGAGTGACATGGGGAGGTGGATCATTCCGTTTTTTTGGTGTTGGTGGCAGCACGCTTGTCCGCGTACATGGCCGCGTCTGCCTGGCGCACGAGGTCGTCGATGGTAAGCCCCGGGGTGAAAAGGGCCACGCCGATGGAGACCGAAAGGCCGGGTACTCCGGAGAGCCCCCGGTCCCGGGCCACCTGGGCCACGCAGGCCCGCAGGCGTTTGGCCATGATGGCCGCTTCCTGCGGTCCGGCGTCCGGCATGAGCACCACGAATTCGTCGCCGCCAAGTCTGGCCAGCAGGTCGTAGGCTCGCACCCGGCCGGCCATGCCCCGGGCCACGTCGCGCAGCACCGCGTCGCCGGTTTCGTGGCCGTGGAGGTCGTTGACCGCCTTGAAGCGGTCGAGATCGCAAAAAAGGAGCGCCGCCGGCGAGCTCTTGCGTTCGGCCAGACTGAGGAGCGCCGGGGCGTTGCGGCGCAGGGAGGCCCGGTTGGGAATGCCGGTCAGTTCGTCGATGTCGCGCTGGCGCGTGAGTTCCTCGTGGATCTTGACGTGCAACAGATCGCCGGCCAAAACTTCGCAGAAATGCTCCAGGAAATCGGTGCCTTTTTCGGGCGTGTACCGGTCGGGGGCCGCATCGGCCAGGGAGAGCGCGCCGATGACGCGGCCGCAATGGTATTTGTCATGGAGCGCCGCGATGAAGCACGAGCCGGCAAGCAGTTCCGGGCAGGCGTCCAAATCGGCCGGGGCGAAGAAAAAGTCCGGCCGGACGAGATCCTTGACCGCGCCCACATGGATGCGCCTGTCCCGGGAAGCCTCGGGCAGGCAGGCCAGCGCCTCGCCAAGGGCCTGCCGGGACGGGCAGGGATAGCCCGGGGGCACGTAGGTCTCGAAGTCTTCGCCGACCAACAGGCAGGAAAGCGCCCGCACACCCATGACCCGGCCGAGTTCGGCCACGACCTCCGGCAGGTCGGCCAGCCGGCGCAACTGCCGGGACAGGGTCAGGGCGGCGCGGAAAGTGGAAAACGCCTGGTCGTTGACGCGGAAGATGTCCTGGAGCAGCCCCATATGGGCTTCCATGCGGCGCAGCCGTTCCCGCAGCCGGTCCCTTTCCTGCCCGACCTGGCCAAGGGCGGCGGCCAGGTCGGCTTTTTCCCGATCAAGGGCCAGCCGGGAGGCGGCGAGGGCCTCCATCAGGCAGCGCAAATCCTCTTGCTTGCCTTCCGGAAGAAAACGCTGCAACTCCAGGATGCCGGAGGTGGGGTCGTCGTCTGCGAGCGAATTGTTCATAGGCTAGGGCCGCAGCGGCCGGTAATCACCTTGATGGTGCCCGGAATACCATCTTCGCGAGGGGCCAACAAGCCGTGTGAGGACCCGGAAATCACCATTTTCAAAGACGGTTTTCATGAAAGGTATGACTATCACATCCTTACCTGGAAAAAGGTTGGGAAGGAGCGCGCGCGAGAGGTTGGAACCGGTATTACGGGATTTCCCTGCGTGCATGGCTTCTGCATACCGCTAGCCTATTGCCATATCGTGGAGCTATTATGAGGATTTTGTTGCTGAATCTGACGCGTTTCGGCGATTTGCTTCAATCCCAGCCCGCCCTGGGCGAGCTGGCTGGCCAGGGCCACGAGATCGGGGTGGCCTGCCTGGAAAATTTTGCCGGGGCGGCGGCGCTGTTGCCCGAGGCCCGGGCGATCCTGCCCCTGCCCGGGGGGCGCCTGCTGGCGGGGTTAAGTGGGGACTGGCACGAGTCCCTGGCCGCCGTGGCCGACTTCACCGACCGGGTGGTCCGGGAGTTCGCTCCCGAGGTGGTCGTCAACCTGACCCCGGCCCTGGCCGCGCGGTTGCTCGCCAGACGGCTTTGCGGCGACGCCGTGCGGGGATTTGACCTCGATCCCCTGGGCTATCGCCACGAATCCTCGCCCTGGGCCACCTTTCTGGAAGCATCTTCGGCCAGCCGGGGCGTGAGTCCTTTCAATGTCGTGGACCTGTTCCGCAAGGCCGCCGGAGTGGGCATCGGTCCGGGCCGGTTTGCCCTGGCCCGGCCGCCGCAGGAAGCCCTGGACGCGGCCGGGCAGCGGCTGGCCGGGGCCGCGCCGGAGCAAGCGGCTTTTTTCGTGGGCTTCCAGCTCGGGGCCAGCGCGAGCGCCCGGCAGTGGCCCGTGGCCGCTTTCGCCGGGGTGGGAGACCGCTTGTGGGAGCGCTTTCGGGCCGTGCCGGTCCTGCTCGGCGCGCCCGGGGAACGCGAACTCGGGGTACGCTACGGGGAACTTGCCGGCAGTCCCTTCGTGAACCTGATCGGGGGCACCGACCTGCCGACCCTGGCCGCCGTCGTTTGCCGCCTCCGGCTGCTCGTTTCCAACGACACCGGCACGTTGCATCTGGCCGCCGGTCTGGATGTGCCGTCGGTGGCCATTTTCCTGGCCACGGCCCAGCCCTTCGACACCGGACCCTACCGGGAAGGCTGTCTGTGTCTGGAACCCGACATGCCCTGCCATCCCTGCCCGTTCGGCCGGCCCTGCCCGAACGCCAACGCCTGCCTGACGGCCATCGGCCCGCAAACCGTCTTTGAGGCCACGGCCGCCTTTCTGGAGCAGGGGACTTTTCCGGCCGGGGCCTATCCCGGGGCCAGGGCCTGGCTGTCGGCCCTCGATGCCCGGGGATTCATGGACTTGCGTTCCCTGTCCGGCCATGACGCCGAACCCCGGGCGGTGTGGTTGCGACTGTTGCGGCGGGTGCTGCGCCAATTCCTTGACGAAGAGGCGTTTGCCGGGCCGGGAACGGAGCCGGCGTTTTTTTCCCTGCCCGAGGCCCGGCGCGAGGCGGTGCTGCCATTGCTTGGGCAATCCGCCGACCTGCTGCGGCTGCTGGAAGGACAGGCCGGGCTGTCGGCCAGAAACCAGGCCATGAAGTCCCGCTTTCTGGCCGGCTGGGACCGCTTAAGCGGCCTGTGGACGGCATCGCCGGAGCTTGGCGTGCTCGGGCGGCTGTGGATGCAGGAGGCCCAGCAGGCCCCGCCGGACCTGCCCGGGCTTCTGGCCCGCATCCGGCGTTACGGCGACTGTATCGCGGCCATGGCCGCCTGCCTCGGCAGCGCCTGATCCCTTTGGCATGGTTGTTGTAAGAGATGGGGCGGGAATGGAAATCCTTTCCCTCAGACAACAACTCCAGAGGGAGGCACGACATGATAAGCGTTGATGGCCGGACGACCAGCATGGAGATCAAAGAGTTCCACAACCTCGAGGAAATTCTGCTCCAGATCATGGATGGCGGCGAACTGGAAGGGCGCATCGTCACGGACGTTATCGTCAACAATGAAAGCTTTTCCGAAATTTATCCCCATCAGGCCGAGGACATCGAAGCCGAGGAGATCACCTCGGTCGAGGTCAAGAGCGTGCCCGTTGTCAGCATGGCCCTGGATATCGCCACCGAGCTCGACAAGGTGGTGGTGCTCATGGACCGCGGCGCCCGGCGCGTGGCCGACCTGTTCCGCCAGGCCGAGGATGCCGAGGCCCTGGAGGTCTATCAGGACCTGATGGATGTCACCCGCGATTTTCTCAACATGATCGGGGTGTTGCGCGGCGAGTCCCTGGCCAAGGGCTCCGGTTCGTTCGAAGCGTCCGCCGACGAGATTTCCAACCTGTTCTCCGAGATGGTGGAAGTGCTCGAGAACGAGGACTGGATTTTGCTCGCCGACCTGCTCGAATACGAATTCATCCCGGCCATGACCCGCTGGAAGGCCGTCATCGCCGAATTGCAGGAGAACTTTCGAGGGCTCCGCGAGGAATAACGCCATGTCCGACAAGCTTGAATATCTCGAAGCGGCATTGGTTGCCGGCGAACGCGAGCTGCATTGCCTTCTTGCCGGCGAGATCGAGGAGGCGGAGGTGCTGGCCAAGGATCGCGGCCAGTTGCTGGAAATGGCTTGGCGTTCCACCGACCCGGATGGAATTGCCCAGCTTCGGGACAAGCTGCTGAAGCTCAAGAACCTGCAAGGCCAGCTGACCGTCGAAGCCAGGCGTCTGCACGCCGAACTCCAGACCGACCTCCAACGGGCCAAGCAGGAAAATCAGCGCCTTTCCGGCTACCGCACCAGCGTGCGTCCCAATCCGGCCGTACGGCGCTATCTGGACAAGGCTGGTTGATCGTGCCCCCTCTGGCACTTTTGGAGCCGGGCCTTCGGGTCCGGCTTTTTTTTTGCGCGTGAGGGGTCAGAACTTTGACAGAACAGTTGTCCTTCTTTTGAATATGCCGGAATAATTTAATAAAATTATTGGCAAGCTCCTTGCTAGAGCAATGGAAAGCGGGGAATGCCCGGCCACTTCGGCCGGGCGCGCGCAAAGGAGGACGGCATGCTTTCACTTTTCGGCGGCGACAAAAAGAGCCGTGGGGGGCGTCACGAGGAACTCAAGAAGGGCGCGCGGCTCAAGAATGCCAAGGAGATGTTTTTCTCCGGCAAGTTTCCCGTGGTGACCACGCCGGGCCTGGAAGGCCGCAAGGTCCGCAAGGTGCTCGGGCTCGTCAGCGGCCGCGGCTTCGACTCCGAGTGCGCCTTTTACGGCCTGACCGCCAGCGCCATCGACATCGGCGCCGACGCCATCATCGGCTACCAGGAGAACGTGGCCTTCCATCCCGACGGTTCGCGCTATTTCTCCTGCTACGGCACGGCCGTCATCCTGGAGCGGGAACAGCCCGTCGCGTCCGCGCGCAAGTCGATCGGCGTCAAGTCCCTGATGCATTGATTCCCGGTCGCGGCGACCGGGGAAAGACAAGGAGGAGCGCCATGAAGCGCCACGTCATAACCCTTGCCGCCTGTGTCCTGCTGCTTGGGGCCGGGACCGCCCCGGCCCGGGAATATACCCAGGGCACCACCTATGTTGAACCCCGTGGCGGCATCTACGGAACCACCAATCCCAACGTCAACACGGTCGGCACCTACGGCGGCGCGGCCGGCCACTACGTCATGGACGGCGTGGCCCTGGAGGCCGAGGGCCTGGGCTATGCGGTGGACCAGCAGAAGAAGACCCGGACCGTGCTGGGCGAAGCCACCACGAACGAAACCACCAACGCCACGAGCGTGGCGGCCATGGCCCGCTGGGACTTCATGCGCTCGAACAAGGGAACGCTGTTCGTCGGCGCCGGCGGCGGCGGTGTTTTTTCCGACAAGCCACTGCCCTACAACGGCGACACGCAAAACGGCATGGGCCAGGCCGACCTCGGCGGCTCCGTGGCGCTCGGCAAGGATGTGAGCCTCAAGGCGGCCGGCCGCTTCCAGCACATGGGATCGTTTTCGGGCAATGGGCTCGACAGCCTGGGAGGCAATGTCGGCCTCAAGATCAGTTTCTAGGCGATCCGGCGTCCTTGTCCGGATTGTCCGGCTTGCGCGGGGGGTTGGGGCGCGAACCGCACCCCGTGTCGATGCCTCACCCCCGTATGCCGAGCTTGGGGAAGACGACCCGGACGATCAGGAACCAGACAACCATGACGCCGATGAAAAGCAGGGTATCGTTCATGGGGTGAACTATGTCTGGAATTTTTCGCCATGTAAAGCCCTTTGTGTCGCCCGGGCCATTCTTGCCAGCCCCGACAGGGGATGCTAACTTCCTTGCATGACAAGAAAAGACAGTAATTACCGCAAACGTCATCCGGTTGCGGTCCCATCCCGTCGGACGGCAAAAATGCCGACCGCGATCCGCGTGGCGCTCCTGTTGCTTTGGGCCGTGCTGTCGGCCGGTCCGGCCCTGGCAGGCGCGCCGGTTTTCCCCGCCCGGATCGTGGCGACCGTGCCCCACGACCCGGGCGCGTTTACCCAGGGGCTGCTCTTTCACGGCGGCGCGCTTTACGAAAGCACCGGGCTCTACGGCCAGTCGTCCCTGCGGCGGGTGGATCCGGCCACGGGCAGGGTGCTGTCCCGACGCGCCTTGTCCGCGCCCTATTTCGGCGAGGGATTGGCCCTTGTCGGCGACCATCTGTACCAGCTGACATGGCGGGAGGGGCGGGTGTTCGTGTCCCGGCTGTCCGATCTCGCGCCCGTGCGCGAGCTGCCGCTGGCCACCGAAGGCTGGGGGGCCTGTCGGCTTGGCAATGATCTGGTTGTCAGCGACGGGTCGGACAAGCTCTTTTTTTACGCCCCCGAAACCATGGCCTTGCGCCGGACCGTGTCCGTGACCGACGACGGCGAGCCCGTGACGCGTTTAAACGAGCTGGAAGCCATTGGCGGCATGGTGTGGGCCAATGTCTGGGGTGATACGCGCATCGCGGTCATCGACCCGGCTTCGGGCAGGGTGATGGCCTGGGTGGATTGCGCCGCCCTGGTCGCCGGCGTAACCAAGACCAGCTCCGACGACGTCCTCAATGGCATAGCCTGCGATCCGGCCACGGGGCGGATTTGGGTGACGGGCAAGAATTGGCCCAAAATATTTGAAATCAAGGTCCCGGGGCTGCCGTTCGGACAACCCGGCGGGACCGAGCGACAACCATGAAGCAGAAGTGCCGGATGTGCCGGTTTTGGAAAGGGCCCATTCCCCCCGAACACCGTTATTGTCCCCCCGAGGAGATGACTTCCGGAGACTGGGGCTATTGCAAACGCCACGCACCCGCGCCGGCCAGCGTGCCGGTGGAGCAGGCCAGGGGCAAAACCTACGTGGCCGTCTGGCCGGAAACCCAGGGCGACGACCTGTGCGGCGAATTCGTGCTCATCCCGTTGAACAGGGAATGAAGATAAGAAAGTGAAGAAGGTGCGAGAGGGGAAACCCTTTTGCAAAGGGTTCTCCCCTCTCGCGCTCTCCCCTTCCTAAACTTTTTTACTGTATCGATCCGTTATCGATAACAAGCTGTTATTGATAAAAGTCTTTGGAAGGGGGGGCTGGGGGGAGAACCTTTCTTCAGAAAGGTTTCCCCCCAGTTTCATTTTTCAACGCTCTTTTGCGGCACGTGGCGCAGCCAGAGCAGCCAGATGCCGCAGGCAATGACCGGGATGCTGAGGATTTGGCCCATGGTCATCCAGCCGAAGGCCAGGTAGCCGAGCTGCGGGTCGGGCACCCGCACGAATTCCACGGCAAAGCGGAAGATGCCGTACCACAGGCAGAAGGCGCCGGAGACAGCGCCGGTCTTGCGTTTTTTGGCCGAGTAGAACCACACGATGCAAAAAAGCGCCAGCCCTTCCAGGCTTGCCTCGTAGAGTTGCGAGGGATGGCGCGGCAGGTCTCCGGCCCGGGGGTCGGGAAAGACCATGCCCCAGGGCAGGTCCGTGACCTTGCCCCACAGCTCGCCGTTGATGAAATTGCCGATGCGTCCGGCCAGGATGCCGAGCGGGATCAGCGGCGCGGTGAAATCGGCCACGCCCCAGAATCCCTTGCCGCTTTTTTTGCCCAGAAACCAGATGACCACGGCCATGCCCAGAAAGCCGCCGTGGAAGGACATGCCCCCTTCCCAGACCTTGAACAGGTTCAGGGGGTTGGCCAGGAAATCGGGCAGGTCGTAGAAAAGCTCGTAGCCCACCCGGCCGCCGATGACCACACCGAGCACCGAATAGGTGATCAGGTCGTCGACCATGATCCCCGTCCAGCCCGAATCGGGCTGCTTGGCCCGGTAGCGGCCGAGCAGCCAGGCGGCGCAAAAGCCGATGAGATACATGAGCCCGTACCAGCGGACGCTTAAGGGTCCAAGCTGCAGGGCAACGGGGTCGAAGTGGGGATAGGCGAGCATGGCGAAAGGTGCCTTGGCGGGAAAGCCGGTTGCGGTGCGGGGGATGGAGCGCCTGCCCGGGGGCGGCGTCAAATTGCGGAGCCGATTTCCTGGAGCAGCGTTTGGGCCTTGGCGTAATTCGGATTGATGCCCAGGGCCTTTTTCAGATAGCCGACCGCCTGGTCCTTCTTGCCGTAGCGCCGGTAGACCGTGGCGATATTGTAGCAGATCGCTTCGTTGGTGCGCCACAGGTCGGCATTGAGCGAAAGCGCCCGATCCAGGTGCTGGTAGGCCTCGATGTATTGCTTGCCTTCGGTGAAGGCCATGGAAATGTTGTAGTAAAGGCCGGCATCTTCCGGAGAAATCTTGAGCGCCCGGCGGTACTCGGCGATGGCCTCCTGCCATTTGCCCTGGCGTCGCAGCATGAGCCCGAGGCGGTTGAACGTCTCGATGTCCGAGCGGTCGAGCATGTTCTTGCGCGTGTTGAGCGTCTGGCGCAGATACTGCTCGGAGAGTTCCGGCGCGGCGTCCATGCAACGTGCGGCGATGAGCTGCGTGACGCGGCTTAACCCGTCCAGGGCTTCCTTGGTGGCGATGCGCACGGCCTGGTCGAAGGCGGCCTTGGCCTTGTCGGTGTCGCCGAGCTTCACGTAACCCGCGCCGATGTCCACCTTGCGGTCGACATTGAGCGGCGAGAGCTTGTCCAGGCGTTCCAGGAATTTGAGTTCCTCGGCCGTGTTGCCTTCCGCGTGGTGCAGGGCGGCGATTTTCTTGAGCGGGTCCAGGAACAGGCGGGCGCCTTTTTCCGCCTGGGTATAGGCCCGAAGCGCCTCGTCGCGCTTGCCCATTTCGCGCAACGCGTCGCCCATGAGCAGCAGCCCCGACGGGCTGTTGGCCTTTATTTCCAGGACCTGCTTGGCGATCTTGGCCGCTTCCAGGGGATTGCCCATCTCCAGGCTTTGTCGTCCCTGATCCATGAGCTCGCCGAGCTGGCCGCGCGGTTTGACCGTGAAGGCGATCTTTTCCACCAGGGTGTCCGGGGAAATGGGCTTGGTGATGATGTTGTCCGCGCCAAGTTCGTGGAGCAAGACCAGCTTGTCCCGTTCCACTTCCGTGGTCAGGACGACGACATAAATATCGTTGTTGTAGTCCGTCTTGATGTAGCGGATAAGGTCCGCCATGTTGCGACCGTTGAGTTCCCGCTCGATAAAAAGCAGAACCTTGTTGCTTTTTGAACGGAGGAGCTTGACCTCCCGGTGGAGCCCCTCAACAGTCGAGGCGTTGTAGACGCATTCCTGCTTAATGCTGAGATGACGCAGAAGCGTGCCGCGAAGATTTTTATTGAAGAGTGCATCGTTGCTGACGATAAGGAAAACGCCATTGAATAAAAGGACGAATTCCCTGACGTCATCATCGAACTGATTGTTTTTCATGTACAGCTCATGGAAAAAAGTCCGCGCGAGGCGATCACGGGTTGCTTGCGGGTTGCTTTGGATCGCTTTGGTCCGTGGTTTCCTCGGACGCAGCGGCGGCAATCATGGAAAGGAAGGCGTCATGCGCCTCCGGAGCCATGGAAAAAACATGCTCCGGTCCCGGAAAAGTCCCCTTGGTAACCGCTTGGGCGTACTGCGTCAACGCACCCACGGCTGACTTCCCTAACTCGGCATATTGCTTGACGAATTTTGGATGTATTCGGTCGTAGAGGCCCAGGACGTCATGAAAGACCAACACCTGGCCGTCACAGTCCGGCCCGGCCCCGATGCCGATGGTCGGCACGGGCAGGGTCTTGGTCACGGCGGCGGCCACCGGCGCGGGAATGCACTCCAACACAACGCCGAAACAACCGGCCTCGGCCAGGGCCATGGCGTCGGCAAACAGTTCGGCGGCGTCCTTGGCCGTCTTCGACTGCACCTTGAAACCGCCAAGCGCCGCCACATGCTGCGGCGTGAGCCCCACATGCCCGAGCACCGGAATGCCGGCGGCCACCATGGCCCGCACCTGCGGCGTCACCTCGCGCCCGCCCTCGAGTTTGACCGCCCCGGCGCGCCCCTCCTTGAGGAAACGCCCGGCATTGGTCACGGCCTCGGACACCGAAGCCTGATAGGACATAAAGGGCATGTCGGCGATGACCAGCGCCTTTTGCGCGCCGCGCGACACGGCCCGCACATGGTGGAGCATCTCCTCCATGGTCACGGATAAGGTGTCTTCGTGGCCGAGCACCACCATGGCCAGCGAATCGCCGACCAGAAGAAGATCGATGCCGGCGGCCTCGGCCAGCCGGGCGGCGGCATAGTCATACGCGGTCAACATCGGCAGCTTGCGCACGCCCTTGGCGGCGACAACAGCCGGAGCAGTCATCCTGGTCATAGCAGCAAAAGCCTCCGTTCTTGCGCCGGGGCGATCTTTAGCCTAAGTGGCACGGCCATGCGAACCTGCATCACCGAACGCCGGGCCGAACGCATCAGGGACGTTCTGGCCAGACGGCAGACCGACCTGACCCTGGTCATAAACAACATCCACGATCCGCACAACGTGTCGGCCATATTACGAAGCTGCGACGCCTTCGGCATCCATCGCGTGCATCTGCTCTATACCGATACGGCCTTCCCGGCGCTGGGGAAAAAATCGTCCGGATCAGCCAAGAAATGGGTGGAGACCATACGCCATCCCGACGCAGCCTCCCTGGCCTCCTCCCTCAAAGGCCAAGGATTCGTCCTGGTGGCCACCAGTTTTTCCGAAACGGCCCGGCCGCTACAGGAATGGGATCTGACAGGCAAGGTCGCCATCATCCTCGGCAACGAGCACCGGGGCGTGGACGAAGAACTCGCCCCCTACGTGGACGGAGCGCTTTATATCCCCATGCAGGGCATGGTGCAAAGCCTCAATGTCTCCGTGGCCGCCGCCGTCATCCTCTACGAGGGTTTTCGCCAACGCCACGCCGCCGGCTGCTACGACGCGCCCTGTCTGCCGCCCGACGAATTCGACCGTCTCGCCGCCGTCTGGGAACAGAAGTAGGGCGGATGGACGGGCTGGGGCTCCGCCCCAGGCCCCGCCGGGCGCTGCCCGGACCCGCCGGGAGGCCACGGGCCCCCCGGACCCCCCGTTCGGGGGCTTTGGCTGGGCGGGGGAGGGGATCGCTGGCGGTAAGGCGGAGTGTGGAGAAGATGGAGGCGGAATTTGTCGGGACGGTGCATGTCGCTTCGCGACAAGCTCGTCCCAAGCAAATTCCGCCTCCACCACGCCAGTCGCCCCTTCGGGGCGACAAGTTTAAAGGAAGCTTTCCTCTTTTTTCTTGAATGCGGCGCTTCGCCGCTGGCGCGGTTGTTGCCGCAATCGTGTCCGGCGTCGAGGCGCGGAGCGCCTCGTGTCGCCGGGCCGATTGCGGCAACTAACATACGACCTCCCGCCGCCCGACGACACGCAAAGCAACACCAACCCAACCCGGTAAAAGGGGGTCCGGGGGACATCAAGTCCCCCGGCGGGGTCCAGGGGCGGAGCCCCTGTCTCTCAAGCCTCGCCTCGCCTAGGCTCAAGCTCAGCCTGATGCCAACGCCGCGTCCTTTTCGGCCAGATCCCGCGTCAACCCCTGCAAATTCTCGCGACACAGGCGGTCGGCGTCGGGGTCGGACACGGTGTATTCGAGTTTGATCTTGTTGCCGACGATATGGGCGACCTGGGCCTGCGTCTTGGCCAGGGCGAGGCTGGAGCCTTGTTTGTGGCCGACGCGGACGGCCCCGGCGTAGCGCGCGGGATGGTTGGCCAGGAAGCAGCGGATATCGCGGTCGAGGTCGTCGAACTGGGTGGGGTTGTAGCGGATATCGAAGCCGCCCACGGCGTCGAGGGCGCGGCGGGGGAGCAGGTGGCAGCAGCCGGATACGGACAGGCAGGGCCGGGTGTAGGCGAAGAGGCTTATGTCGGGCGCTCCCCGGCAGGGCTCGCACACGAACAGGCGTTCCCTGGTTTCGGGCAGGCTTTGCGCACCCATTTCCGGGGGAAAGAGGTTGAAGTCGGCGGACTGGTGGTCGTTTGGCGCGTCCGTATCCACGATGGCGCAGCCGATAGCCCCGGCGTCGGGGAATTCGCGGGCTTTTTCGAGGAGTCGTGGCAGCCAGTCCGGCTCGGGGAAGGCGTCGTCGTCGAGGAAGGCCACGTTGCGGCAGGCGGCGACTTCGGGCAGGGCGAGCAGCCAGTTGCGGGCTCCGGGCGCGCCGATATTGACCGGCAGGCGCACGGAGACGAAGCGGCCTTCGGGGAAAAGGGGGGCCACGGCGGCCAGGACCTCGGGGGTATGGTCGTTCGAGCCGTTGTCCAGCACGGCCACGAGGCTGCCGCCGAGGTCGGTCGTGGCCAGGTGCGTCAGGCATTCGCGGAAGAGTTCCGCCTTGTTCATGGAATAAAGGCACACGGCCGCTTCGTTCGGTTCCGGGGCGGGCGGCGTGGTGCGGGGAAGGCTGAGTTCGTAGGCCCGAAGCGTCAGGTTGACGTGCTGGGGCAGGCGGCTTCGCGCGGCCAGACAGGCGCCATGCGCCTTGTCGCGTTCGCCGAGGCGCGAAAAGCAGTGCGAGGCGGCCACGGCTGCGTAAAGCCCCCAGGTCTCGCGGTCAAGGGCCCAAAGGTGCGGCAAGGCGTCCTCGGGCGGCCGGCGCAGGCAGGCCAGCTCGGTGGCGAGCCGGGCGAAAAGCGCGGGCGGCAGGTTCGGGGCGAAGCCGGCGAGCAGGGACGTGGCCGCGTCGGCGTCGGGCAGGCGGCACAGGGTGGCGAAGGCCGGGGCCAGGCGGGAAAGGGCCTGAGCCTTGTCCCTGGCCGCCAGTTCCAGGTAGCGGATGATAAGCGCCGTGTCGCCGCCGGCGCGCAGTTCCTCGAAGCGGATGTCGTCCGGTGGCGAGGCCGTGGCGGCGCGCGTCAGGCGCAGCAGGGCGACTGTCCTTGGCGGCAGAAAGGGGTGCGCGTCCTGGAGCGATTCCAGAAAGGCGGCGGTTGCAGCGTCGAAGGGGTTTTCCTGAAAGGCCCAGGCGAGCATGCCCTGGGCGGCGGCCAGGCAATCGGGATTTGGCTGGCCGGCCAGGATGCGGCACAGTGACAGGCGCAGTTCCGGCTGCTGCGAGGTGAGAACCCAGACGGGCATGGCCTGGCAGATGCCGGCCGGAAATCCCGGGCTGGGGGTCGGCAACGACGGCAGGTCCCAATCGTGAAAATCGGTCGACATGGCGGTTCTTTTCCCCTGGCGGCAATGGTGCTAGCTTTTTTAGGGAAGTACGGAACCGGGGGATAAATGTCCATTCCAGCATCGGATGAGACGAAGGGGGCGGGCGGCATGCCCCGCCTGGATATTGCGGCGGCGGCGCGTGGGCTTATGGCCGGGGGCTGCCTGGTCTATCCGACCGAGACGTTTTTCGCGCTTGGCGCGCTGGCCACCGAGGCGTCGGCGCTGGCGCGCATCGTGGCAATAAAGGCCCGACCGGCGACCAAGCCCCTGCCGCTTTTGGTGGGGGAGATGGGTCAGTTCGCGGCCATCTTGCCGGCGGGGTTCGCATCCGGTCCCCTGGCGGCGGATTTCGACGATCTGGCCCGCCGGTTCTGGCCGGGGCCACTGTCGCTGGTGGTGCCGTGCCGGGAGGAACTGCCGGCGCTGGTCAAGGACGCCGCGGGCCGGGTGTCGGTGCGGTTCACGCCGCATCCCACGGCGGCGGCGCTGTGTCGTCTGGCCGGCGGGGCGGTGGTCGCCACCAGCGCCAACGTGAGCGGCAACCCGCCGGCGGCTTCTCCCGAGGCCCTCGATGCGGCGGTGGTGGCGGCGGCGGATGGCGTCGTTACCGAAGGGCCGGCTCCCGGGGGCGGGGTGGCCTCGACCGTGGCCGGGCTTTTGGGCGGCCGACGACTGCGCATTTTTCGGGAAGGCGCGACGCCGCTTGGTGCGCTTCGGGCGGCGGGTTTTATCCTCGTGGGGGAATGATGCGCGCGGGCGTCATTTTCGACACGCCGGACACTGGCAGATGATGTTCGTATAGATGACGGCGTCGTTGCAGACGCATTTCTTGATCGGGCCGGCGGCCGGTGATTCGAAAAACGTCGAGCTGAAATTCCTGCATCCGTCGCGGCCCGTATCGATATTGCCGTAATCTTTGAGGACGGCTCCGGTGCCCGCGCTCTGGCGATCGTCCTTGTTCGCCTGATGGAACGCGCTCGTGGTCATGTATTCCTGCTCGGGAATGCCTTCCGCTTTTTGCAGGAGGGCGAGCACGAATTCGGACGGGATGGCGAAATTGAGGTTCTGGGCTTCCTTGCGCTGCGCAACGACCACGCCGACCACCTGTCCCTTGGCGTCGAATACCGGCGAACCGCTCGAGCCCGGGGAGACGGGGATGGAAATCTGCATCAGGCCGCCTTGCCGCATCTGGCTGAAATTGCCGCCGGCGAATGTCTTCTCGAACCCCTGGGGCGAGCCGATGGAGACGAGTTCCATGCCGGGAACGAGGTCGGCGGACCGGGCCAGGATGACGGGTTTGCCCGGTTTTTTCGCGTAGAGGAGGGCCAGGTCGTGGGTTTTGTCCAGGGCGGCGACGGCATCGACCCTGGCGAATCCGTCCTTGTACGATGTGGCGAAGCTGATGTCCGGGGCGCTACGTATGACGTGCAGGTTGGTGACGATGAGATTGGGCGTGATATAAAACCCGGTCCCGATATTGTTGCCGGATTTTATGGTGACGACGGAGTCCGTGTTGTTTTTGAAAATCGTGCTGAAATCCGTCGCCAGACACAGTGCCGGCAACATCCAGGCCAGTATGGCCGCAACGACGATATTGGTCTGTTTCATAGGCATTTTCTATAAAACCGGATGTTCTGGATTTGCAGCGAATTGATCGTGCGAACACGACCCTTTCGTTGCAAACGATCCGCTTCTTTGCATAGTGTGCGAAGCGTGGTGCCTTGTCAACGCGACAGCGCCAGGCGACGCCGCAGCGCGTTCCAGACGGTCTCCACCGCAATGCCGGCCAGACACGGCAGCGGTCGGGGACACTGCGGCGCGAAATCCCCGGACGTCATGGCCGCGCAGGGCGCGCAGGGCAGCCCCGCCGTGACGATCTCCATCCCCGAAGGTCCCCACTGGGCCGGCGACGTCGGCCCGAAAAGCGCCACCCCCGGCACGCCGTGCATCCCGGCCAGATGCATGGGCCCGCAGTCCGGCCCGACCACGCACCGGGCCGCGCAAAGCGCCCGGGAGAGTTCGGCCATGGTGTCCGGCGTGAAAACCTCGTCCCCGGCCGGGGCAATGCCGCGTTCGCGCTCCACCGGCCCCAGGACAAAGACCGGCCGCATGCCATGGGCCCGTAACATTTCCGCCAGATACTTGAGGCGAGGCAGCGGCCAGGCCTTGTCCTGGCTGCCGGCTCCGGCAAAAAGCAGCGCCGTGTCGCTTGTCGGGGCATGGCGGCCGAAATGAGTCCGAAACGTTTCGGCCCAGTCCGCGGCAAAGGCGATGCCGTGTTTCGCGAGCGCCTCGCTATAGAGCGTCGTCGGGGAAACGTCCCGGCCGGCGGCCATGCCGTGCAGAAAGAGGAATTCCTTCCAGTCCGGGAGTTTCGGACGCCTGCCCAGACCGGGGCGCACGACCAGCGTGCCGGCAAGTGCCTGTGGCCAGGTCTCCCCGGCGAAGCGGGCGTCGAGCCCCCGGCGCAGTTCGGGCGGGCAGGGCGTGGCAAAGGGGGCCAGCCAGGGCGCGTGGGCGGACGGCACGGCATAATGAACCGGCCGGTCGGCGAAGTGCCGGGCCAGGGACAGGAACGCGGGCCAGGCCAGAAGGAAATCTCCAAAAGCTCCGGCATGTTCCAGAACGACCTTGTCAGGGAAGTGCATTTCGCGTACTTTGGACATGTTGGAAAAACGTATTTTTATAAACGCTTGAGACCGTTTTTTCCGTTTGCGCGGTATTTCGTTTAAAAGGCGGGAAAAAGCGTCCCAGGCCCCTTCAGGAGCCGCTGCCTCATGGCCCTTACCAAGCCTTGCCCCCATTGCGGTCAGCCCGTGGTGCATTACCGCAATCCCGTCCCCACCGTGGACGCCCTCATTCATCTTCCGGGGCGCGGAATCGTGCTCGTCAAACGCTTGAACGAACCCTTCGGCTGGGCGCTGCCCGGCGGATTCATCGATTACGGCGAGCCGGCGGAAGTCGCCTGCGTGCGCGAGGCCAAGGAGGAAACCGGACTCACCGTCGAGCTGACCGGGCTGCTCGGCGTCTACTCCGATCCGTCCAGGGATCCAAGACAACATACCATGAGCGTTGTCTACACGGCCCAGGCCCTCGACCCGGACGAACTGGCCGCCGGCGACGACGCCAAGGAGGTCGGGGTGTTTCCCGTCGGCCAGTGGCCAAGTCCCTTGTGCTTCGACCACGCGCGGATTCTAAGTGATTACGTCGCCCTGTTCAAAAGGGTCAATCCGCGTTAGACTGGAGCATTCTGGGGAATTCTCGGCGGGGCGCACCGTTCTGGTACGGAACTCCGCCGGGTCAGCCACGATTTGACAGCCGCCAAGCCGGAATACGGCGGCGGAAGGAGGGAAGCCATGCACGCGGCAGACGCGGCGGCTTTCGTCCGTGAACGCAACCGGCCAGGCCGAGGAGTGCGATGAAGTTTCATCACAAGGTCCTCTTTGTCGCTTCGGAGATGTACCCCTTTTCCAAAACCGGCGGGCTTGGGGACGTCATGGGCGCGCTGCCCAAGGAACTCAAGCGCCAGGGGGTCAACGTCGCCCTGATCACGCCGTATTACGGCCGGCTCAATACCGCCGACCACCAGTTGCGGCTGATCTATTCCCAATGCCGCGTCGGCTATCCCTGGGCTCCCATCACCGCCGACATCTACACCGCCACCTGCGACGATGTTCCGGTCTATTTCGTCTCGCGGGGCGAATACTTCGACCGCCGCTTCTACTACAACACCCATGACGGCGATTATTTCGACAACTGCGAGCGCTTCATCTTTTTCTGCCGGGCCACCATGGCCTGGGCCAGCCGCCTCGACGGCGCGCCGGCCATTGTCCACGCCCACGACTGGCAGACCGCCCTGGTCCCGGCCTATTTGCGCTATTTGCGCCCGGAAGCGCCGTTTTGGCGCAACACCAAAACCATCATGACCATCCACAACCTGGCTTTCCAGGGCCGGTTCGCCTCGCGGCTGTTCTGGAACTCGGGCCTGCCGCGCGAGGCCTGGAACATGGACGGAGCGGAATTCTGGGGCGATTTCAACCTGCTCAAAGCCGGTATCGCCTATTCGGATATCGTGACCACGGTCAGCCCCACCTACGCCCTGGAAATCCTCTATCCCCAGTTCGGCTGCGGCCTGGAGGGCATCCTGTCCCGCCGTTCCTCGGACCTGCGCGGCATCCTAAACGGCGCGGACTACACCGTCTGGGACCCCATAAACGACCGCTATCTGCCAAGCGCCTACAATCCCGACGACCTGGCCGGGAAAAAAACCTGTAAGCGCAACCTCGTGGCCGAGCTCGGCATCGACCGCCGGTTCCTCAAGCGGCCCATCCTCGGCTTTATCGGCCGCATCCGCGACCAGAAGGGCGTCGATCTCCTGATCGACATCATGGGCCGGCTCATGGAGCAGGACGTGGCCGTGGTGGTCCTTGGAGAGGGAAGCCTGGACTACGAGGCCGTGCTTCTCGACATGATGGAGAGCTATCCCGGGAAACTGGTGGTGCGCATCGGCTACACCGAGGATTTGGCCCACCGCATCCAGGCCGGATCGGATATCTTCCTTATGCCCTCGCGCTACGAGCCCTGCGGCCTGACCCAGATGTACGCCCTGCGTTTCGGCACGCCGCCCGTGGCCACGGCCGTGGGCGGGCTGCGCGACACCATCGTGCCCTGGCCCGATCCCGAGGCCACGGGATTCACCTTCCGCGAGCCCGACCCGGAGCTCTTTTTCCAGGCCGTGCGCGACGCCCTGGAGCTGTGGGATCAGCCCGAGGCTTGGCGGGGCATGGTGGTGCGGGCCATGCGGTCGGACTATTCCTGGGAAAAGGCGGCCAAGAACTACATCAGCCTGTACCGGGAACTCGGCGCGGATATTTAAGAGGCGTTGGGAGAGCGCCTTCGGCGGCCAGGGGGAACTTTTTGAAAAAAGTTCCCCCCGGACCCCTTAAAAACGTATAAAGGGGAATCGGTCGTCCTCCTGCCTGGGCCTCGGCGAAGGTGGTGCCTCCGCGAAGTCCATGCGCCATATTTCACCGGATCGCTCCCGGTTCGTCGCCGTCGGCCCCGCCTGTACGCCTTGCCGGCCGCCCCAGGCGGGAGAAAAAAGGAGCCCTTGCATGAAAGCTTCCGCCAAGAAAACCGAAACGCCGTGCCTGCCCGTGGATATCGGCGAACTCGATATCTACCTCTTCGGCCAGGGCAAGCACTGGGACCTTTACCGCGTGCTCGGCGCCCATGCCCAGGACGGGCCAAAGGGGCCGGGCTACCGTTTCGCCGTCTGGGCGCCCAACGCCAAGGCCGTGTCCGTGGTCGGGGATTTCAACGGCTGGCAGGCCGGCGTGCATAAGCTCTTTCCGGTTGCGGCCTCGGGCGTCTGGGCTGGCTTTATCCCTGGCTTTTCCCACGGGGAACTCTACAAGTTCGCGGTAACCCGGAAATACGGCGACACCGTCTTCAAGACCGATCCCTTCGCCTTTTTTGCCGAGGTGCGCCCCGGCGTGGCCGCCAGGGCCTGGGGCCTGGACGAGTATGCCTGGAACGACGCAGCCTGGATGGACGCCCGGCGGGCCAAGGGACTGCCCATAAACGACGCCATTTCCGTCTATGAAGTCCACCCCGGCTCCTGGCGCTGGAACACCAAGGAATACGGTTCGTTTTACTCCTACCGCGAGCTGGCCGAAACCCTCGTGCCCTACGTGCGCGACCTGGGATTTACCCATATCGAGTTCATGCCCCTGGCCGAACATCCTCTGGACGAATCCTGGGGCTACCAGACCGGGCATTATTTCGCCCCGACCTCGCGCTTCGGCACGCCCGAGGACCTGCGTTTTTTGATCGACGCCTGCCATCAGGCCGGCATCGGCGTCATCCTCGATTGGGTGCCTGGCCATTTTCCCAAGGATGCATGGTGCCTGGGCCGCTTCGACGGCACCGGGCTCTACGAGCACGAGGACCCGCGCCAGGGCGAGCACCCGGACTGGGGCACCTACGTCTTCAATTACGGCCGCCACGAGGTGCGCAATTTTCTTTTCTCCAACGCGCTTTACTGGTTCAAGGAATTCCACATCGACGGCCTGCGCATCGACGCCGTGGCCAGCATGCTCTACCTCGATTACTCCCGGAAGGAAGGGCAGTGGGTTCCCAACAAGTTCGGCGGCAAGGAGAACATCGACGCCATCGATTTCCTGCGTGACCTCAATGTCGTGGTCCACGATCATTTTCCCGGCGCGGCCATGATCGCCGAGGAGTCCACCTCCTGGGCCGGCGTGTCACGGCCGGTCTACACCGGGGGCCTGGGCTTCACCTTCAAGTGGAACATGGGCTGGATGAACGACACGCTCGATTATTTCACCAAGGACCCGGTCTATCGCTCCTACCACCAGAACCAGCTCACCTTTTCCATGCTCTACGCCTTCCACGAGAATTTCATCCTGCCGCTGTCCCACGACGAGGTGACCCACGGGAAAGGGTCGCTCATCGGCAAGATGCCCGGGGATCAATGGCAGCAGATGGCCAACCTGCGCCTTTTTCTCTCGTATATGTGGGCGCATCCCGGCAAGAAGCTCCTTTTCATGGGCTGCGAGTTCGGACAGTGGAAAGAGTGGAGTTCCCGCGAGGAGCTCGACTGGGTGCTGACCCGGTTTCCCCCGCACCAGGGGGCCATGAACCTCGTGCGGGCGCTCAATACCCTGCATAAGGCCTATCCGGCCATGTACAGTCAGGATAACGACTGGACCGGCTTCGAATGGGTGGACCTGTCCGATTATGCCTCCTCGGTCATCACCTTCCTGCGCAAGGCCCCGGACGGCTCGCAAATCCTGTGGGCCTTCAACTTCACTCCCATCGTGCGCGAGGCCTACACCGTGGGCTGCCGCGTGCCGGGCTTCTGGCGCGAAATCTACAACTCCGATTCCACCTACTTCGGGGGCACCGACGCCGGCAACGACGGCGGCGTCTCGGCCCGGCCCGCCACCTACGGCGGCTGGCCCTACTTCCTGTCCCTCAGACTCCCCCCCCTGGCCGCCGTCGCCTTCACGCCGGAGTAGGATTCCCAGGAGGGGCTCTGCCCCTCCTGGACCTCCCCGCCGGGGGGAATAATTCCCCCCGGCCCCCTTTAATGGGCAACAGGTTTTCGCCGCTTCCTTATTCCTGCATCCTTCATCTTGTCGTCCCTTCGCTATTTCCTTACGTTTCCGTCAGGACAACGGGGCGTTTTCTTTTTGCGATGATGGGTCGCGTGGACTGGGCCTGGGAGGGGTGTGGCCGAGGCGAAGGCGTATTCTTCAAATATGCGCCGCCCGCCTCGGTCACACCCCTCCCAGGCCTCCATCCCTATCCCCATCTGCATCTCCATCACCAACCATCCATTCCGGCATCCTCCCGTCGTTCAAAAGAAAAATCTTAGGGTATATATACCATGTACAAAACACTCCCCCCCATCCTCATGACTCTGGGCGACGTAAACGGCATCGGGCCGGAACTGATTTGCCGGCTTCTCGCCGCCAAGGCCTATCCCGATCTCCGGCTGGCCCTGATCGGCCCGGAAGCGGCGCTTGCGCACCATTGCCGGCATTTCTCCATCACACCGTTCTGGACGCCCTTGCCCCCGTCCACTCCGGACGCTCTGGCCGACCGCGCGCCCGGCATCTACCTCCTGACGCCGCCGCGCCTGGACGGGCTTCCGGCCACACCGGGCAAGGAAACCCCGGCCGGCGGGCTGGCCGCGGGCGAATCCCTGGAATACGCGGTAGCCATATTGGCCCGGCATCCCGACTGGGGACTCGTTACCGGGCCGCTGTCCAAGGCGGCGCTCAACGAAGCCGGATTCGCCTTTCCGGGGCACACGGAATTTCTGGCCGAGCGTTCGGGCGTGGGGCGCGAGGGCGTGTGCATGCACCTGTGCGGCCCGGTGCTGCGGGTCAGCCTCGTCACCACCCATCCGCCCCTGGCCAGAGTGCCGTCCCTCGTCACCTATGACCGGGTGGCGCGCTGTCTGGAACTGACCTGGGACTATGTGCGGCGCCTTGGCGTGGCGGACAAACCCATCGCGGTCTGCGGGCTCAATCCGCATGCCGGGGAGGGGGGGCTTCTCGGCCGCGAGGACGAGGATGTGGTGCGCCCGGCCGTCATGGCGGCCGTGGCCAAGGGCGTGGGCGCGGTCGGGCCGCTGCCGGCGGACACGGTCTTTCACCGGGCGGTCGGCGGGGAATTTTCCGCCATTCTGGCCATGTACCATGACCAGGGGCTGCCGCCGCTCAAGATGCTCCACTTTAACGAGACGGTGAACGTGACGCTCGGGCTTCCCTTTGTGCGCACCTCGGTCGGGCACGGCACGGCCTTCGATCTCGTCGGCACCGGCCGGGCCGACACCGGCAGCCTGGAAGCCGCCCTCGACCTGGCGATGCGTTTGGTTTGAGAAGAGCTGGGGGAGAACCTTTTTGAAAAAAGGTTCTCCCCCAGACCCCCTCACCAAAAACTTTTCACGGTGACGGTGCGTTATTCGTCAGCCATTCGTATCATTATAAACTTTAGGAAGGGGAGAGCGCGAGAGGGGAGAACCCTTTCTTGAAAGGGTTTCCCCTCTCGCATCTTCTTCCCTTTTCCTAAGCTTAAGCTACCACCCACACGGCCAGGCCTTTGGCCGCGTGGATGATCTTGGTCGAAACGGAGCCGAAGAGGAATTCTTCCTGTTTGGACACGCCGCGCCGGCCGACCACCACCGTACCGAAGCCGCCTTCCTCGGCCAGGCGCAGGATTTCGAGGGCGATGCTCGTGCCGATGCTGCATTCCATGGACTCCCGCAGCGGCGAGCGGCAGCTTTCCACGAATCGCGTCTCCACCCAGTCGTCGGGGATACCGACCGCCACCAGCATGGCCTTGGCGTCGAGCAGCGAGGCGCGCATGGCGTCCACACGGCGGGCGCATTCCGCCTTCCAGGAAAGGTCGTCCGGGAACAGGTCGCGGTCCGGCGGCCGTTCGATGGCGGCCACGGTGACCAGACGTTTCTGGCCGCCGCCGATCATGGCGGCGGTGTAGGAAACGGCCCGGAGCGAATTGTCCGAGCCGTCGAAGGCGATCAGGATTTTCGTGTCGCGCATGGTGCCTCCGGGAGGTGTTTCCGGCCGTATCTTGGCGGGGTGGAGTTGGACTTACGCGTCGAGGGCGTCGTGCGCCTTGGTCAGGTCGCGGATGAGGTCCCTGGTCGCGTCGTAAAAGACGTTCGCTCCGAGCGAAAACCGCAGCAGCACGTTATTGAGCGCATCCGGTATGTACGGAAAGAGTTTTTTGAGGTTCACGATGCGGTTGGCGAACATGATGGAGCAGTCCTCGGGTTCGATCAGTTCGCGCTGGGCCGGGGTGATGGACTGGGTGGTGTGCTGGCCCATGCCCACCAGGAACTGGATGATGTTGCCGAGGCCGAACAGGTCCAGGCCGAAAGGGCTTTCCTGGAAATCGAAGGTGTAGTCGAAGTCGATCCAGACATAGCGGCCCGTGTCGTAGCTGACGTAGAGGTGGTCGCGGCGCACGTCGCCGTGTTTTTCGTTGCGCTCGTGGAGCCAGGCTATGGCCTCGCAGGCCTCGATGAACCGGGCCAGCACGTCGGGGAAGAGGGTGTGGAAATAGTCCTGGTGGGGCATTTCCAGGGCTTCGATCTTTTCGTCCAGGCGTTTGCCGGCCACGACCTCCAGGATGCGCACCGGGTTGCCGGCCGTGTCCAGGACCGTTTCGCCCTGCATGAAGCGGGGATCGCCGCGCACGAGGTCGAGTATGCGCGATTCCTTGCGGGGGCTTCTGGTGCAGGTGACGACCATGGAGCCGATGGTCATGGGAAAGCTTTCGTGGAACACGAGCTTGAGCAGATTGCGGCCGCCGGTTTCCAGGTTGCGGCAGCGCTTGACCCAGAATTTGGGGTCTTCCAGGCCGAAGCGGCGTTCGGCCTCGTCGCGCAGGACCAGGAAATGGCGTTCGCCGAGCTTGATCACGTCGCCGGCGCTGATGCTCATGAATTCGGTGGTGTCGGTATAGATTTCGCCGACGTGGCGGGCGGGGAAATCCGGAGCCAGCCTGGCCAGGAGCTCTCGGGCGGATGGGGGCAAGGCGACCTCCCATGGGTGTCGGAGTTCATGGTAATATGCAACAATTTCGGGTGGGGGGCAATGGTTGGAGGAATGGGCAAAGAAAATGGGCCCTGCGACGTTAGCCGCAAGGCCCTCATTTTCTTTTGGTGGAGGCGATGGGACTTGAACCCACTACCTACGCGTTGCGAACGCGTCGCTCTCCCAGATGAGCTACGCCCCCATTGGGAAAAAGGTCTATAGGCGCAATCGGGCGGCTGGTCAAGAAATCCTTCCGGGGCCTCTGTAAAAATTCAAACCGTCACGCCGCGACTGTTGACCTGTTTTGACGGGTTTGCCACTATGGCTATCTGGAATCCCTCGGAACTACTATGCCTTTTTTGGCCAACGGGCCGGAGTTTCACATGAAGATCCATCGCGCCGTGCGCATGGAACGCTGTATCGGTTGCCATTCCTGTTCGCTGGCCTGCGCCCGCTTGGTCTACAAGAACCTGTCCTGGAACACCGCCGGCATCCGCATCCGTTCCACGGGCGGCGTGTCCAGCGGCTTCCAGGCCATCCTGTGCCTGGCCTGCGATCCCGCCCCTTGCGCCGCCGCCTGTCCCACCGGAGCCATGGTCCAGCGCAAATCCGGCGGCGGGGTGCTGCTCAAAAAAAATCTGTGCATCCGCTGCGGCGAGTGCGCCAAGGCCTGCCCGGTCGATGCCATTAATATCGACGCCGCCGGCAACCCCAGCGTGTGCATCCACTGCGGCCAGTGCATCCCGTACTGTCCCCATGGCTGCCTGGAGCTCGTCGACGCCGAGGCGTCCGCCGCGCCCTGTATGGAGAGCTGCGATGTCGCCAAATGACAACGACAAGGACCTCTTCCGCGTACTCGTCTACGACCTGTCCCAGGGGCGGGGCGATCTGGTCATGGTGCCCGGGCGCGGCTCGTGGATCGGCGGTTCGGGGCTGGCGGCGCTGCTCTATTCCAAATACGGCCTGCCCGGGGAGGCCCCGTTCGACCCGCGCCAGCCGCTCATTTTCGCCATCGGCCCGGCAACAGGCTATTTTCCGCTCATGAGCAAGACCGTTTGCGGCTTCAAATCGCCCTACAATAACAATTACGCCGAGTCCCACGCCGGCGGTCGCTCGGCCCTGGCCCTGCGATTCGCCGGCCTCGACGCGCTGGTCGTGACGGGCCGGGCGCCGCGCCTGTCGGTGCTGGTGGTCGGCTCGCGGCGCATCGAACTGATCGACGTCCATTTCCTGCGCGGGGCCGACGTCTTTACAACGGGCAAGCTCCTGCGCAAGATCGCTGCCGGCGCCTCCGGCCACCGCTCCATCATGCGTATCGGTCCGGCCGGGGAAAACGGCAGCGCCTACGCCTGCATCAACGTCGACACCTACCGCCATTTCGGCCGGTTGGGGGCCGGGGCGGTCATGGGCGCCAAGAACTGCAAGGCCGTGGTGGTCATGGGCGACGGCGACCTGCCGCTGCCCGAGGACAAAAGCTATCCCAAGCTTTTCAAGGACATCCACGAGAAGGTCACGGCCTCGGGGATGATGGAAAAGTACCACAACCTCGGCACCCCGGCCAACGTGCTGCCCTTAAACGAACTCAAGTCCCTGCCCTGGCGCAACCTGGCCGCGACAAGCGACCCCGAGGCGGATAAAATCTCGGGCGAGGCCTTTGCCGAAAAGCTCCTCATGCACAACGCCGCCTGTTCCGGCTGCCCGGTGGGCTGCATCCATGTGGGCATGGTGCGGGAGATGTTTTCCGCCTCCCACCGTTTCGCCATCCATCAGGTGGCCTACGACCATGAGCCCAATTTCGCCGCCGGCCCCATGCTCGGCGTCACCGACCCGACCGAGGTGCTGGCCATAAACGACGTGGCCGACCGGCAGGGCCTGGACATCATCTCGGCCGGCGTGGCCCTGGCCTGGGCCGTGGAGGCCACGACCAAGGGACTTATTACCGAAAAGGAAACCGAGGTCAGGCTTACGTTCGGCGACGCGGACGCCTTCAAGCGGGCCATGTGGCTGCTCGGGCACAAGGCCAACGATTTCTACGCCGCCCTTGGCCAGGGGGCGCTGGTCGCGGCTTCCCAGTACGGCGGCGAGGACTTCGCCTGCGTGCTGGGCCAGGAGATGGCCGGTTATGCCACGGGCGAGACCTACTTCGCTTCCCAGACCGTGGCCTTCCGCCACTCCCACCTCGATACCGGGGCCTATTCCTACGACCAGAAGCACAAGGAAAAGGACGTGGACGCGGTGGTCAAATTCCTTGTGGACGACGAACGCGAACGCGTGCTGCTTACCTGTCTTGTGGCCTGCCTGTTTGCCCGGGAAGTCTACAAGCCCGAGGTCGTGGCCGAAGTGCTTTCCTGTCTGGGCCATGGGGAGCTGGCCGCCAACATCGATGCGGCCAGCGAACATGCCAGGTGCGAACGTTGGCGGCGCAAGATGGAAACCGGCTACGATCCGATCAACACGCACATTCCCAAGCGGTTTTCCGAAATCACCACTTGGAAAGGTCCCGTGGACGCCGCCTATATGGAAGCCCTGCGCCAGGGCTACGCCAAAGCGGTGCTGCAATTGGCCGCTCCCGCGCCGGACGCGTAACAATACCATTGCGATCCCGACAAAACGCGCGCGAAGTCGTGCATTTTCCCCGCCGATGTGCTAGCGCATCGGTACCGTCGCGTTATTCCCCCGTCACTTCGCCTCAGGAGGTCCTCCATGGCCGATACCGCTGCCGCGTCCCCGAAAAAAAGCGTCGACGACATCCTCAAGGAAGTGGAAACCACTCCGGCCGGCCTGAGCGCCGACGAGGCGTCCAAACGGCTGGCCAAGTTCGGCCCCAACGCCCTGCCGGAAAAAAAGGTCAACCCGCTTTTGCGCCTGTTCGGCTATTTCTGGGGCCCCATCCCCTGGATGATCGAGGCGGCGGCCGTGCTTTCGGCCGTGGTCAAACACTGGGCCGACCTGACCATCATTTTGGTGCTGCTCATCTTCAACGCGGCCATCGGCTTTTTCGAGGAGCACAAGGCGGCCAATGCCCTGGCGGCGCTGAAAAATCAGCTGGCGCTTATGGCCCGGGCCTACCGCGACGGCAAGCTCGTCCAGATCGCGGCCGACACGCTCGTGCCGGGCGACGTCATCCGCCTGCGCCTGGGCGACGTGGTGCCGGCCGACGCCTGCTGCCTGGCCGGCGACTATTTGAGCGTCGACCAAGCGGCCCTGACCGGCGAATCCCTGCCCGTGACCAAGAAGGTGGGGGATACGGTCTATTCCGGGTCCGTGGCCAAGCAGGGCGAGATGACGGCCGTGGTTACGGGCACCGGGGCCAACACCTTTTTCGGCAAGACGGCCAAGCTCGTCTCCAGCGCCGGTTCGGTGTCCCATTTCCAGAAAGCCGTCATGACCATCGGCGACTATCTGATCTACCTGACCCTGGCCCTGGTCGCGGTCCTTATTCTGGTCGGCCTGGACCGGGGCGAGAAGGTCCTGGATCTGGTCCAGTTCGCGCTCATCTTGACCGTGGCCGCCATCCCGGTGGCCATGCCGGCGGTGCTCTCCGTGACCATGGCTGTGGGCGCGCTGGCGCTTTCCCGGCTCAAGGCCATTGTCTCGCGCCTGGAGGCCATTGAGGAAATGGCCGGCATGGACATCCTGTGTTCGGACAAGACCGGGACGCTCACCCAGAACAAGCTGACCCTCGGCGAGCCGCTGGTGTTCGCCGCCAAGGACCCGGACGACCTGATCCTGACCGGCGCGCTGGCTTCCAAGGCCGAGGACAACGACGTCATCGACCTGGCCATCATCGGCTCCCTGGCCGATCCCAAGTCGCTTGAGCCCTACAAGCAGACGGCGTTTACACCCTTCGATCCGGTCGGCAAGCGCACCGAGGCCACCGTTGCCGACGCCTCGGGCGCGACGTTCACCGTGACCAAGGGCGCGCCCCAGGTGATCATGGGGCTTTGCGCCCTGTCCAAGGAGGACGCGGCCAAGGCCGACGCCGCCATAGAGGCCCTTGCCGCCAAGGGTTCGCGGACCCTGGGCGTCGCCCGCAAGGACGGGGAGGGGGCCTGGGCCTTTTCCGGCATCCTGCCGCTGTCCGATCCGCCGCGCGAGGATTCGGCGACCACCATCGCCAAGGCCAAGGAGCACGGCATCGCCGTCAAGATGGTCACCGGCGACAACACGGCCATCGGCCGGGAAATTTCCCGTCAGCTCGGCCTTGGCGTCCACATGGTTTCGGCCGGGGAATTCTTCGCCGCCGATGCCGACGTCTCGCGCCTGCCGGGCGATGTCGAACGGCGCATCGAAGAGGCCGACGGCTTTGCCCAGGTCTTTCCCGAGCACAAGTACGGCATCGTGCGCGCCTTGCAGGACCGGGGGCATCTGGTCGGCATGACCGGCGACGGCGTCAACGACGCCCCGGCCCTCAAGCAGGCCGACGTCGGCATCGCCGTGTCCGGGGCCACCGACGCAGCCCGGGCCGCCGCCGACCTGGTGCTGACCGCCCCAGGGCTTTCCGTCATCGTCTCGGCCGTGGAATACGCCCGCCGCATCTTCGAGCGCATGAATTCCTACGCCATCTACCGCATCACCGAGACCATCCGCATCATGTTCTTCGTGGTGCTGGCCATCCTGGTCTACAACTTCTATCCCATCACCGCGGTCATGATCATCCTGCTGGCGCTTTTAAACGACGTGCCGATCATGACCATCGCCTACGACAACACCTATCTCGACCCCAATCCGGTGCGCTGGGACATGCGCCGGGTGCTGACGCTTTCCACGGTGCTCGGCACCATCGGCGTCATCGAGACCTTCGGTCTGCTCATCCTGGCCAAGACCTACCTCAAACTCGACCTGGCCCAGATACAGTCCTTCGTCTTTTTAAAGCTCGCCGTGGCCGGGCACCTGACGCTTTTCGTCGCCCGCACGCGAAAGCCTTTCTGGGCCGCGCCCTATCCCGCGCCGGCCATGATCTGGTCGGCCGTGGCCACCAAGGCGTTGGCCACGGCCTGCGTGGGCCTCGGCTGGTTCGTGGCCGCCGTGCCCTGGCAGTACGTGGGCCTCATCTGGGGATACTGCATCATCTGGCTTTTCATCGAGGATTGGGCCAAACTCGTGGTGTACGAGCATCTGGCTCTGGAGCGACCGCATCACAAGCGTTTTCTGGGGCGCGTCAACCGGCTGCTGCATCCGCATGCGGCCAGGATGGCGTCCCGTTAACCGACGTATTCGTCCCAAGGAGCTTTCGCCATGCCGCTTATGACCGAATTGCCCGCCCATGCGGCCCTGGTCAGACACCACGCCACGGTCAAGGACCTGCACATGCGGGACCTCTTTGCCGCCGATCCCGACCGGTTCGCCAGGTTTTCGTTGCGTCTGGGGGATATCCTGTTCGACTATTCCAAAAACAGGATCACGGCGGAAACCATGGCCCTGCTTTTCGACCTGGCCCGGCAGGCCGGGGTCGAGGCACGGCGCGACGCCATGTTTTCCGGGGAGAAGATCAACCGCACCGAGGACCGGGCCGTGCTGCACGTGGCCCTGCGCAACCGGGCCAATCGGCCGATCCTGGTCGACGGCGCGGACGTCATGCCCGAGGTGAACCGGGTCCTCGGTCAGATGCGCGATTTCTGCGCCAAGGTGCACTCCGGGGCCTGGACGGGCTACACCGGGAAAAAGATCACCGACGTGGTCAATATCGGCATCGGCGGCTCGGACCTGGGGCCGCAGATGGCGATGCTGGCCCTGGCCCATTACGCCGTGCCCGGCATCACCGCCCATTTCGTGTCCAACGTGGACGGCACGCATCTGGCCGAGACCTTCAAGCGCGTCTCGCCCGAGACCACGCTGTTCATCATCGCCTCCAAGACCTTCACCACCCTCGAAACCATGGCCAACGCCCACACGGCCCGGGACTGGTTCCTGGCGACAGCGGGGGACGAGGCGGCCGTGGCCAAGCACTTCGTGGCCCTTTCCACCAATGCCGGGGCCGTGGCCAAATTCGGCATCGACACGGCCAACATGTTCGCTTTCTGGGACTGGGTCGGCGGGCGCTATTCGCTGTGGTCGGCCATCGGCCTGTCCATCGCTCTGGCTGTCGGGTTCGACAACTACGAAGCCATGCTGGAAGGGGCGTTCGTCGCGGACGAGCATTTCCGCAACACGCCGCTCGAAAAAAACATTCCGGTCGTCATGGGGCTCGTCGGGATCTGGTACAACAACTTCTTTGGCGCCCAGACCCAGGCCATCCTGCCCTATGACCAGTACCTGACGCGATTTGCCGCCTATTTTCAGCAGGGCGACATGGAAAGCGACGGCAAGTCCGTGGCCACCGACGGCCGCTACGTGCCGTACTCCACCGGCCCGATCATCTGGGGCGAGCCCGGCACCAACGGCCAGCACGCCTTTTACCAGCTCATCCACCAGGGCACGAAGCTTATTCCCTGCGATTTCCTGGCCGCCGCCATAAGCCACAATCCGCTCGGCCGGCACCAGGACATGCTGCTGTCGAACTTCTTCGCCCAGACCGAGGCGCTCATGCGCGGCAAGACCGAGGAGGAAGCCAAGGCGGAGTTGGCCGGCAAAGGTTACGACGCCGCCCGCCTCGAACTGCTCTCCCGGGCCAAGTCCTTCTCCGGCAACCGGCCGACCAACTCGTTTCTCTACAAGACCCTCGATCCCAAGACCCTCGGCACGCTCATCGCGCTCTACGAGCACAAGATCTTCACCCAGGGCACCATCTGGGACATCAACTCCTACGACCAGATGGGCGTGGAACTGGGCAAGGTGCTGGCCGGAACCATCCTCAAGGAACTCGAGAACAACGCCCCGGTCGCCTCCCACGACTGCTCCACGAATGCGCTTGTTAATTACTACAAGCAGTTAAGAAGTTGAGGAGAGGGAAGGGTGCGAGAGGGGAAACCCTTTGAAAAGGGTTCTCCCCTCTCGCGCTCTCCCTTTCCTAAACTTTATAGCTAGATGAATGGGTGACGTATGACATGCCGTCACCTTTAGAGTCTTTCCTATGTGGCCCGAAGTCAAGCTGACTGACGAAGTCTAACCGCCCGTTTCCTATTCGCGCCCGAAGCGCCAAGTACCGATTCGGTAGTTTTCGGATTTTCGCCATTTGAAAAACGCCGCCATACGGCCAGACTCTTCCGCGACCAATCCGAAAATTCGTTGGCTGTTAGGCTTTCGTCTTCCCCGCTCGTTGCCACAGGTCCTTATTGGCGCTGCAATACCCTCTTGGCAGGTGAGGAGCGCGGGGCTTACAGGGCCGGCGTGATCCTCGCCCCCCGCCGTTTCACGCTACAACGGCCTCAAAGCGGTACTCTCTTTTCTCCAGGCTCAGCCGCCACAAAATGATGGCCAGTTTTCGGGCCAAGGCTGTGATGGCCTTTTGGGCCAAGCCGCTTTTCCCCAGCAGTTTGTGATACCACGCCTGGGCCTTCGGATCGTGTGCGCGCCATTTCCAGGCCGCCTCCACTAAAAGACTTCGCAGTTTGGTCTGCCCCACGGGCCGTAACCTGGCCCGGCCCTTGCTCTCACCGCTCTGGCGCACCATGGGGGCAAGTCCCAGATAGCTTGTCACCTCTTCGGCCCGGCTGAAACGTTCCGGCTGAAACAACTCCAGACGGAAGGTCGCGGCGATGGTCGGTCCCACACCGGGCACGCTACGCAGGCACTTGATGACCGTGTCATGCTCAGGTTGACGGCAAATGGTCTCAAGTTGCTGTTTGACGACGGTCAATTCCCTCGTGATGGCGCGCATCTCACGTACAAAACTTTCCAGCGTGTACCGGGCGGCCTGATGCATGGGCAGTTCAAGCAGAGACGCTACGGCGGCCTTGCCCCAGTATTTCAGATTGGGGGGTTCGGTGAGGCCCAGAAAAAGCAGATGGGAATGGATGCGGAGCTTCACACGACGCAGGTCGTCGGCTAGGTCGTGCCGCCGGCGTTCCAGACTCCTCTGGGCTTCTTGTTCTTCCGTCGGTACGGCAATGGGACGCAGCATCCCCTTGGCTGCATAATCAGCCAATTTGACGCAATCGAGCCGATCTGTTTTCGCGCCCCAGACCACAGGTCGGGGAATGCGGCTTGGCGCCGCCACGAGATTGGGAATCCCCGCCTTCGTGAGCGCTCTGGACAGGGTGAATCCGGTCGGCCCGGATTCACTGGCCGCCATGGCCACGGTGACGCCCAACGCGGCCAATTTGTCGATCAGGCCCTGCGGGCTCGCCGGATATAACCAAGGTGTGGGCAGCCCCATCAACACGGCGCAATGCCACAGAATAACTGTTCTTATGGATATCCAATCCGACAAAAAAAGATCGACCTTGAGAAGCCTCTACAAACGCCTGAAGTTGGGATATCGCTTGTCCTGCCATGTTGGTCTCCTCGCCTCGTTTGTGTCTACGAGCACATTTACTGGCACTATCAGCCAGTTTGAGGGTCGAGGCCAACATGGTATTTGAAAGGGGGGCTGGGGGAAAACTTTTCTTCAGAAAAGTTTTCCCCCAGTGCCTTTCGCATCATCGGGCGCCAGGCAGGCTTCGCCGCAGACGTCCAGATAATCGTCCACGGCTTCCCTGAAGGCATCCATGAGCGCTTCCGGGGTTTCGCCATGAAAGGTCACCACGTCGCGGATGCCGGCGATGCGGCCGTGCAGCTCGCCGTCTTCCTCGGCGCATTCCAGACAGTAGCCCTTGTAGGTCGTATAGCAGGCATCGTCGCCCATCATGCGGTCTCCTGATCTTGCCCGGCCATGCCGGCCCGGATGAGAAATTCCCGGACATCGGCGGCGCAGCCCTTGCCGAGCACGTTTTCGGGATGGGGGCGGTGGAAAAAGCCCTTGACCCCGCCGAGCAGGAAACGGACGCGCGAGCCGGCGGTTTTCTGGCGTCGGGGGAGTTCCCGGCCGCCGAGGGCCCGTATCAGCGCGATGACCTCGTTCCAGGCGATGTCGCTTCGCGGCGGAGCGGTGAAAAGCGCCTGCCAGGTGCGCAGCCGCACACTGTTGAGCTTGACGACGGGGAGCGGCGTCGGGGATGGCGGTGGACTGGGGGACATGGCCTGAAAATGGCCTGGGAAGCTTGGATGCGTCAAGGGGCGTAGCGGCGTCCTTTGAGGAACCAGCCGATGAGCCGGGCCAGTTCCGCCGGGTCCTGGTATTGGAGCCAGTGCCCGGCGTTTTTGAGGTCAACGAGGCGGGCGTGGGGCAACTGCCGGGCTAGGGCGGCGCTTTCGCCGAGCGGCGTGACCCAGTCTTCGTCGCCGACCACCAGCAATACGGGTGTCTTGAGGGCGGATATCCGGCCGTCGAAGCCGGGCCAGGACGCCAGGGCCTCGCGCTGCCGGGCCAGTGTCGTGGCCGCAATGGGGACCGTTTGGCGGGGCAGGCGGGAAAACGCCTCGGGATGGGCGGCCCGCCAGGGCTTGGGAAAAAGGCTGTTTCGCAACGCCTCGGGCGTCACGGCGCTTAAGCGCGCAACCGATTTTACCACCGTCTCCGGGGAAAAGGCCGCGCCGATGCAGGCCACCCTGCCCACGCGTTCCGGATGGGCCAGGGCCAGCTCCAAGGCGGCGACCGCCCCCATGGACCAGCCGAGGACATCCGCCCTGGGGACGGACAGGGTGGTGAGGAGTCCGGCGGCATCGTCGGCCAGACGGCGTATGGTCAGCGGCGTGTTTAAGGCGGTGGAGCGCCCCACGCCCGGGTAATCGCACAGGATCAGCCGTCGCCCGGCGGCCAGATCGCGCACGAGGGTCCCGTCCCAGCTGTCCATGGAACAGCCGTAGCCGGTCAAAAGGAGCAGCGGCGGCCCGCTGCCTATGGTCTTGTAGGCGATGACGCCATTGCCGACCCGGGCCAGCCGGGTCGGCAGGTCGGCCACGGCGAAACCCAGCCGGGGCTTGGCGGGCAGGGGCGCGGCAAGGGGCGACGCGGCAAAAAACAAGAGCGCGCCCAGGAGCAGCAAGAGCGGGGCCGCATGGCGAGAGGACCGGGATAGGGGATAGGGCATGGGAGAGGGATAGCAGGCTGGCGCGCTCGCAACAAGCCGGCCGACCGGCCGTCAGGGCGCCTGGCCCAGAGCCTGCCCCAGCGCTGCGACGAGGCGCTCATTGCGCGCGGCCAGATCGGCCTCGCCGGTCTGGATGAAGCGCTGGTTCACTTCCAACTCGATGCCCAGGTAGCCTTCGCCGAAACGGCGGCGAAGCGCCGTGGTCAGGCCGTCCGCCGCGCCCCGATACGGGTAGTTTCGCCGCAGAAGGAGGTCTGGCTCAAGAAGGGCCAGTTCGCGCAGCCAGCTTTGGCAAAAGGCTTTTTCGGCCACCCGCTTGGGATCGTAGAGAAAGGCCACGTCGCCGCGCCGGGTCACGCCGGCCAGGCGCGGGGTGAAGCTGTGGCTGGCGATGTGGAGCACGGTCTTGCCTTGCTCGCGCAGCCCGGCCACGGCCGCCGTCACCGCCTGCCGGTGGGGCTGGTAGTGCTCCGCCAGGATTTTTTGTTTGACCGCGGCGGGGAGGGGCTTGGTGATCTCGGAAAAAAGCCCGGGGTGGCCGACCGAGCGGTTGAGGTCCACCACCAGCCGGCTGGTCGTGGCCGCGAAAAGCGGCGCACCGAAAGCAGCGGCCAGGGAGCCCGCCGTGACCAGCGCCCCGGCGTCGAAGCCCCGGTGGGAGTCGAGCAGGTCCCGCCAATGCGCGAAAAGCGGCGCATACTCCGGCGGCACGGCGTTGCCGCCGTGCTCACAGGAAATAAGGAGCGCCCAGGATACCGGCATTGAAGGGCTCGTTTGCGGCCAGACAGTCGCACAACTCCCCGTACGTCCGCTTCACGGCCGCGTGCCGGTAATCGCCGTCCACGGCGGCCAGGATGCGTCGGGCCAGGCTCGACTGGTCGACGAGCACGGCCAGCGGCTTTTCCCAATCCGGGTCGAAATCCATGGCCGGAAGCGAACTGAACGCCAGCCGCCGCCAGATGACGCGGGCCGGGATGCTCGACGGGGCGTAGACCCCGAACAACCGGGAGTACTCCTCGGGCACCACGGTGCGGCCGGCATTGGCGATGGTCTGGTTGAAAATCGCCGCCAACTCCCGGGTGGAAAGGGCCTTTTGCTCCTCGTAGCTGGACCAGCGTTCCTCCACCAGCCCCTTGAGCGCCGCAGTCACCACGCCGGCCAGGGCCAGATCGGCGGCCGGACATTCCTGGGTGTCGAGGACCCGGATTTCGATGGCCGAGCGGTCGAAGCGGGCGATGGCTCCCCGGGCGTTTAAGAATTCGTCGCGCAGCACGCCCTTGGGGTCGAGCGGCGCGATGTCGCGATACATGGGGGCCAGGATCCTGTCGCGGTATTCCTGTTCGGAAAAGACTGGCTCGGGAATGACCACGCCCATGACCGAGGGCACGCGGGCGGCGTTTTTGGAGTACTGCTCCATGCGGGCGTCGAGAAAGCCGGTGAAATGTCCGTCCAGGATGGGCGTGGAAGCGGCCAGGGCCGGCATGATGGGCAGGAGCGCGCGGATGGCGGCGTGGAGCCGGCCGAATTCCGCGTCGCCGCGAAAGGGCAGGTTGATGTGCATGCTTTGCAGGTTCGACCAGCCATGCCCCTTGCAGTTGAAGGCGGCGTCGAAGGCCTGGTAGACATCGCTGTAGGCATGGGGCCACAGCTGCGTTTCCGTCAGCGGGTCCATGAAGGGATGCGCGCCCGTAGGCATGAGACGGCCGCCCATGGGCGCAAGTAGGGCGTCGGCTACGGCGATGTTTTCGGCAAAGGCGGCGGCCAGCCCGGAAAGGCTCTTGGCGGGCTTTGACACCTTCATCTCGAGCACGTGGTTGACCAGTTCGTTGGACCAGGTGATTTCGCCCATGTCCACGTCGGAGGCATTTTCCTCCTTGGCGGCGGCGGCCAGCAGCTTGTCGGCCACGGGCAGCACGGCAAGGGTCTCCCGGTCCACGATCATGTATTCGATTTCGATCCCGTAGGCGGAAAAAAGGGGTTTGGCCCGGCTCATATGTTGAGGCTCCCGGTTTTGCGCAGTTCGATACGCTTGAGAAAGACTTCCACCACACGCAGGTACAGTTCGTCCTGGAGCACTTCGTCCTCGTACCCCGCGTCGATATTGGGGTTGTCGTTGACTTCGATGACGTACACCTTGTCCCCGACCTGTTTGAGGTCCACGCCGTAGAGCCCGTCGCCGATGGCGTCGGCGGCCTTGAGCGCGGCGGAGATGACCTTCCTGGGGACCTTGCCCACGGGCAGGGTTTCCACCCGGCCGTAAATGTCCCTGCCGCTTTTATCCTTGCTTAAAATCTGCCAATGCCCGGAGGCCATGTAGTACTTGCAGGCGAAAAGGGGGCGCCTGTCAAGGATGCCGATGCGCCAGTCGAAATCCGAGGGCAGGTATTCCTGGGCGATGACCAGGTCGGATTTGGCCAGAAAACGCCTGGCCTCGGCCATCATGACGTCGGATTCCCGGGCCAGGACCACGCCCTGGGAAAAGGCGCTGTCCGGCTGCTTGAGCACGCAGGGCAGGGACAGTTCCTCCAGGATGTGATCCAGGTTCTTGCAATGGGCGATGACCGTGCGTGGGGCCGGGATTTTATGCCGGGTCAGCACCTCGGCCAGGTAGACCTTGTTGGAGCAGCGCAGGATGGATTCCGGGTCGTCGATGACCACAAGCCCCTCGGCCACGGCCTTTCTCGCCATGCGGTAGGTGTGGTGGTCGACGTTGGTCGTCTCGCGGATGAAAAGCGCGTCGAATTCCGACAGGCGGTTGGAGTCGTCCTTGGTGATGAGTTCCACCCCGACGCCAAGCGTCTCGGCCGCCTTGACGAAGCGCTTGAGGGCGCGGGCGTTCGAGGGCGGGCGGGTCTCCTCGGGATCCTGCAGGATGGCCAGGTCGTAGCGGGAGACCGGACGCTTGGGGATGATGAGCTTTTTGCCGGCGAAGTACTCCGTGGACACGGATTCGGCGAAATCGCGCTCCTCGGGGGGAATGTCCTTGACCGACAGCGGCGAGACGTTTTGGAGTTGCCAGCCGTTTTGGAAGTTCACGTCGGCCCGCAGCAGGGGGGAGGGAAAGAGTTTGAAGAGCCTGGAAGCGAGTTGCTCCAGGCCCTTTGTCGGCGTCTTGCCGAAGTAGGCGGAGAAGCTGACCTTGCCGGGTCCGCGATCGGCCAGCGCCTTGGTCAGCACGTCTTCCAGCTCGCCCGAGGCCACCCGGATGATGCCCACGGACTTCATGTCCTGGATGGCGGTGATGGAAGGAATGGGCTTGTGACCGCGCGCCTCGGCCAGAAGCGACACGTAATAGCCCATGGACTGGTAACGGTAGGAACGGCAGATATTGATGATCTTGACACCGCGCAGGCCGGTGAAAGTTTCGTCGGTCAGGTAGGCCCTGGCCGCCACCGGCTCCACGCCGGAAAAAACCAGGGAACAGTCTTCGGGGTTCTCGATGACCACCAGAACGGACACGGGGGGTGCTCCTTTGCCGTCACTTGGGACGGCCGCGTTTTTTGGGGGAAAGCACGAGCAGGTTGGCGTCGCAGGTGATGATGCCGAGCATGACGGCGCAAACGAGGTGGTTGAGCGTCACTTCGTAATACTGGCTCTGGCTTATGGGATTGGGCAACAGCGGGTCGGCGATGTGGGTCGAGCGCTGCTTGACGTCGTAGCCGTTTATCACCACGAAATGGCCGGCCGGTTCGCCGCGCACGTCGTCGTAGATCAGGGTCCCGCTTTCGTCGCGCTCGCGCGCGGTGCGGTAGAGGTAGGTGGCGGAAAGCCCGGCCAGAATCGGCCGGTCGCGCTTGAGGATGGCGCGGATAAGTCCCGCCGTCAGGTCCTCGAAACGGATGACGCCGCCCAGTTCCAGAAATTCGAGGCAGGCGTCGGTTGTGGCGGTCAGCCGCCGGCCTTTTTTGAATTTGCGCTGCCGTTTGAGCTTGGCCGGCAGGTCCACGTGCGCGCCGTTAAACCAAGTGCTGTCGAAGACGGTCAGATCGAAGGTGTAAAGCTTTGCCGCATAGCCGCGGGCCAGGGCATGGCAGCCGAGGTAGGCGGCCAGGGTACCGCCGCCGGGCAGGGTTTTCACTTCGCGGATGACGGTATCGAGCGGCATGGCGTCGCCGTAGTAGCGGTAGATGGCCTCCAGGCAGGTGGGCCCGCAGGTGGTGTCGTCGGGTTGGGCGGCGATGGGAATGGCGAGTGTGGATTCCACGGCTTAGCCCCCTATCACGGCCCAAAACGCTTGGCCATGGGCCTGAGGACGGAAAATCTCGTTTAAAGAAGGTATTGCGGTGTGTTATGGGAAAAAAGTGGAGGGGATGCCGGGACGAATGCGGCGGTGAGACAAGAGCGGCCGGAAAAGCGTGGGGGGCTCCCACTGCGGCGCGCGCCGGGACGTGTCCGGGACCGAGGGCTATTCGACGTGGATTTCCTCTTCCTTGACGATCTGGAAGGCCTTGTTGGACTTGACGAGCCCCGGGATGCCCCGGAACTTGCGCACACCCTGGACCTCGGCCTCGAGCAGGGCGTCCACGTCGTTGTCGAGCATGATGATGTCGCCGGGTTTGAGCGAAAGGAGCTGACGGCCGGTGATCTGGGACCGGCCGAAGCGCACCAGCATCTCCACCGGCGTTTCCATGAGCCGCTCCTTGAACCGGGCGATCCAGGCATGGTCCACTTCCAGGCGCTCGGTCTGAAAGGAGGCGTAGAGCTTGGTGCGGATGGGCTCGATGGTGGCGTAGGGCAGGCAGACGATCAGTGAGCCGATGGCGTTTTCGAGTTCCACCTCGAAGGTGACCACAATGACCACGTCGCTTGGCGGCACGATGGCGGCGAACTGGGGGTTGACCTCGCTGCGCACGAGTTCGATGTGGACCTCGTGCACCGGTTGCCAGGATTCCTCCATGTTTTCCAAGGCAATGCGCACCACACGGTTGATGATGGCCTGCTCAATGGGGGTGAAGTCGCGGCCCTCGATCTTGGGCTGGGAGCCGGCTCCGCCGAAAAAGCTCTCCACCATGGCAAATACCAGTCGCGAGTCGACGACGAGGATGGCGTTGCCGCGCAGGGGATCGAGCTTGAAGATGTTGATGGAGGTGGGCACGGGCAGCGACCGCATGAAGTCCCCGAATTTCGACATGTCGATGGAAATGGGGTTGACGTCGGCGCGCTTGCGCATGGCGTTGGCCATGGCGTTGGAGGCGAGCCGGGCGAAGCGGTCGTTGATGATTTCCAGAACCGGCATGCGGCCCCGGATGATGCGGTCCTGGTTGGACAGGTCGAAGACCACGACCCCGGAGTCGTCCTCGAGGATGTCGTTTTCCGCCTCGATTTCGCCGCCGGAGAGTCCCCGCAGCAGCGCATCGACCTCGTCCTGATCCAGAATCTTGCTCATGTCCCTACCTTTCGGCCTGCCGTGTGGAAACTATAGAGATGTCGGCGCGAAATGAAAAGGGGGGATGGAAAAAAGCCGGCCGTCTTGTGGACGGCCGGCTGGTAGACGAGAGGGGCATCGGCAAGAGGGCCTTGGAGGGGAGGCCTGTTAAAAGCTCACGTTGAGGCCGAAGGTGCCGCCGAAGGCATCGACGCCCTGCTTGTTGAACTGGCCGATGTGCCAGTACTTGACGGCGCCCTTGAGGCTCAGCTGCTGGGTGAGGGAATAGGTCGCGCCCAGCTCGCCGTTTTCGGTCAGGCTGTTTTCAAAGCCGTTGTAGGGCACCTGGGTATCGCACCACAGGCCGCCGAAACCCGCGCCGGCGAAGATGCTTGCCTGGGAGGTGGCCACGAAGTGCCAGCGGGCGTTGAAGTTGCCGGCAATGCCGCTGGCCGGTGAGGCCTTGGAGCCGATGCCGGTGGCGGTTTCAAAGCGTTTGTTCTGGTCGACATAAACGCCCATGCCTTCGACTTCCACGGCCACGTTGTCGAAGACGTAGTAGTTGAGCGCTCCACCGTAGGTGTAGATGGAATTGACCCGTTGGTTGGTGGTGCCGTAGATGCCGAAGCGGGGCTCGAAGTTGAACGACCCGGCGGCAAAGCCCTGGGTCTGGGCCATGACCCAGGTGGCCGAGACGGCCAGCACCAGGCAGGCGACGGCAAGTCCATAAACGAGTTTGCGATACAGCGCGTCCATAGCCTTCTCCCTGAATATGTTGCAAAAATGGAATCAGGCACAGCATTACAAAAGCCATGCCACAGATAGGAGTCAGACTAACTTTTCTCTAACTATCGAAATACACTGGATATTTATGTAGACGGACGCATTGGAGGAAAACGGCCAACACCTGGGGATGTTTGACTGTTTCAGAAAGTGAAACCGTTCGGTATTGGCAGGATTTCCGGGGTGCATGCCTGAAAAGCGCAGGCGAGCGGAGAAAACCGTTCCAAAAGGCGGGAGCCGCTTTCGCGCTCGCCTTCTTTGAACGGTTGCAACGGGTACGGTTTCTACCGAAATACCCTGATTTTTATGAAAAGGCGTTGGAAAGGGGGCTGGGGGAAAACCTTTTGCAGAAAGGCTTCCCCCACTTCTCTTCGCAGGCTCAGGCCGTGGCGCGTTTTTCCCGGAGCCGGGCGCGCAGCCAGTCGTACCAGTCGGCAAGCCCCTCGCCGCTGCGGGCCGAGACCGGAAAGATGTCGATGTGTTCGTTGAGCACGCGGGCATGGCGGCTGGCCCGTTCCATGTCGAAGTCCACGTACGGGAGCAGGTCGACCTTGTTGAGCACCAGGGCGGCGGAGATGTTGAACATCAGCGGATACTTTTCCGGCTTGTCGTCGCCCTCGGTGACGCTTAAAAGCGTGATCTTGAAATCTTCGCCCACGTCGAACTCGGCCGGGCAGACCAGGTTGCCGACGTTCTCGATGAAAAGGATGTCGAGGCCCGTGAGGTCGAGGCTTTTGACTGCTTCCTGGACCTGCGAGCTGGTCAGGTGGCAGCCGCCTTCGGTGTTGATCTGCACGGCCTGGGCGCCGGTCGCGGCCACGCGGCGGGCGTCGTTGTCGGTTTGCAGGTCGCCTTCGACCACGGCCATGCGCATCTCGCCGCCAAGTTCGGTGAGGGTGCGTTCGAGGAGCGTGGTCTTGCCCGCGCCGGGCGAACTCATGATGTTGACCGCGAGGATGCCCTTGTGTCCGAAAAAGTCCTTGAGTTCGGCGGCGATGCGGTCATTGGCCTCCAGGATGTTGCGCACCACGGGAATCTGCATGGCAAGCCTCCGCTATTCGAGTTCGAGGTATTCGATGTAGAGTTCGCGGCCGGAAAGCACGGTGTGTCCGAGTTCCTCGCCGCAGCCGGGGCAGGGGGCGAAGGCCGAGTCGCCCTCGGGCGTAAATTCGCGGCCGCAGGCGCGGCAGCGCAGGACCACGGGCGTCTCCTCCATCTCCAGTTTCGCGCCGGCCAGTCGGGAGTCGATGGTCAGGACCTCGAAGGCCGTTTCCAGGGCCTCGGGCACGATGGCCGAGAGGCGACCGTGGCGGACCTTGACGGTAAGGAGTGTTTCCTTGCCGTGCTTGGTCATTTCGTCCTCGATGATGGCGAGCAGGCTTTGGGCGATGGAGAGTTCGTGCATGGCCGGTCCGTGGTACGGCAAAACGGTGTACGCGTAAAGAAGACCGGCTGCAAAAGGGGTTACTTGAAAAACGGGGCCAAAAGCACGGCCACGACCATGGCCGGCAGGAGGTTAGCCACCTTTATTTTGAGCAAGCCCAGCATGTTGATGCCGATGGCCACGATGAGCAGCCCGCCGACGGCGGTGAGCTGGGTGAGCCTGTCCGGGGTGAAATAGTCGTGCCCGGCCGCGCCGAGGTAGACCAGCGCGCCCTCGTAGAGGGCGACGGGGATAAAGGAGAGCAGCACGCCGAAGCCGTGGGTGGTGGCCAGGATCAGGGCCACGGAGCCGTCCAGGGCGGCCTTGGTGAAAAGCAGGGTGTGGTCGGCGCGAAGCGCCTCGTCGAAGGAGCCGAGGATGGCCATGGTGCCGGTGCAGAAGATGACCGAGGCTGTGACCAGCCCGTCGGTGAAAAGGGCGTTGTTCGAGTGCAACCGGGCCTTGAGTCCGTCGCCCACGCGGGCCATGGCGCGTTCGATGTCCATAAGTTCACCGACCACCGCGCCGGCGAGCATGCTGATGACCACGACCAGAGGAGTGGTGACGGCCAGCGCCATCTTGAGTCCGATAAGGAGGATGGAGAGGCCGAGGGCCTGGAACATGATGATGCGCACGCGGTCCGGAAAGCGGCCGTGGAGCGTGAGACCGAGCAGGCTGCCCACGATGATGGCGGCGCCGTTGACCAGGGGACCGAGGGGAAGCATTGCGGCACTCCTTGCCCGAGTGGGGGCAGGGGAGGGCTAGCAGTTTCGGCGGGTTGTCTCAAGCGGGAAAATAATTGACAATGACAAGAGGGTCAGCGTATTATTATTCGTTCAGGCCGGGATGGCGGAATTGGTAGACGCAGCGGACTCAAAATCCGCCGGTCGCAAGGCCTTGGGGGTTCGAGTCCCCCTCCCGGTACCAAAATAAAAGCAGCGGGCTGCAACTGTTCGGACGGACAGTGGCAGCCCTTTTTTTCGGGCCAAACCACTTTCTGCCACGGCTATGCCGGGGCAGGGCTTCCCCAAAAACGAAGGGCGGGATCTTTGCCGATCCCGCCCTTCATCGTATGGAAAAGTGGCGCCTAGCCGCGCATACGCTTCCGGTAGGCCACCAGCCCGACCAAGCCGGAACCGAGCAGCAGCATGCTCGCGGGTTCGGGGGTGGGATCGGGCGGACAACCTCCGCCGCCGCCGCCCCAACCGCCGCCGCCCCAGCCGCCGCCGCCCCAGCCACCGCCGGACATCGACGGGGCAAGGTCCGCGGCCTGAGCCGAAGAGGTGATGGTCATGGGGCAAAACAGCGCGACAGCAAGGATCAGTCCGAAGATGATGTTGCGAAGCATTGTTCCTTCCTCCAGCAGTTAAATGTTGTGACAAGGTCAAGCAGTGTTGCCGAAGGAAAAGCACGTTCCGTGCCATTTGCTAATACTATGAAATTGCATACGATTTATTTCGTTCGAGAGAAAAGGCCGCGTTCTTGTAAAGAACGCCAACACCTGGCTGGAAATTTTTGCAAATTTTCGCCGTCTCTGGTCCGCTTGTAATGTAACATGCTGGAATGAAATAGATAATCTATGCTTGTCGCTGCGGGGACATGACGATGCAGACCATGCCTTGGACCTTGCGGCGGGGGAGGCAGGGGCTGCCGTGGGCTGGAAGGCGATAAGGACGTTGATCAACGTCCCGTGATGCTTAGCGATTGCTGAAGGCTTTCGGATCGATCTCGTGCTTGCGCAGCAAATCGTAGAATGTCGGTCTGCTTACCCCGAGGGCTTCCGACGCCTTGACGATATTGCCTTCGAAGCGTCTGAGGGCCTGACAGAGCATCTGATGTTCCAGCTGAGTGCGCGCGTCCCGCAGCGTCTTGTTGGCGCCGCTTGGGCCGGCGGCGGCGATATCGTCGCCGAACCCCAGGCAGGCGGGGGCGATGTGGGGCGTCTCGGTCAGGATAACGGCCCGGCGGATCTTGTTTTCCAGTTCACGGACATTTCCTGGCCAGGAATATTTTCGAATGGCGTCGAGGGCTTGCGTGGTGAAGCCCACAATCGTTTTGGGCAGTTGCCGGCTGTGGATGTCCAGGAAGTGGTTGGCCAGCAGCACGGCGTCCTCACCCCGTTCACGCAGGGGCGGCAGTTGGATGCTGACCACGCTGATGCGATAATACAGGTCTTCGCGGAATTGTCCCAGACGCATCGCTTCAAGGATGTTGACATTCGTGGCCGCCAGGACCCGCACGTTGATCTCGATGGTCTTGCGCCCCCCGACGCGCTGGATGCACATGTCCTGGAGGAAACGCAACAGCTTCACTTGCAGGTTCAGTGGCAGTTCCCCGATCTCGTCCAGGAACAGGGTGCCGTTGTCGGCGTATTCTACCTTGCCTTTCACGGTGCTGGTGGCGCCGGTAAACGCCCCGCGCTCGTGCCCGAAGAACTCCGATTCGAGCAGGTTTTCCGGGATGGCCCCGCAGTTGATGGACACCAGGGGGTGGTCCCTTCGGGAGCTGGCCTGGTGGATGGCCTTGGCAACCAATTCCTTCCCCGTGCCGGATTCGCCGGAAATGAGCACCGGCGCGTCCGCCGCCGCCACTTTGTCGATGAACGCGTAGACCTCGCCCATGGCCTCGCAGTTGCCCACGATGCCATGCACGGGCTTGCGCCCGGACGGCCGGGCGCGACGGGGGCGCGGCGCGGCGCCTTCGATCTCCAGACGGCGAAAGGCGCGTTGGATCATGACCCTGAGTTCCCCGATATCGACAGGCTTGCGGAAGAAATCATAGGCGCCGAGTTCAATGGCCCGACGGGCATTGGCCTGGCCGTCGAACCCCGTGATGACGATGATTTTCGCGGAGGGGCGTTCCGCGATCATTTTTTCGAGGCACAGCAATCCCTGCGACGCGTCGCCGGTATGCGGCGGCAGTCCCAGATCAAGGGCCACCACGCCAGGCTTGACCGCCCGGAAAATTTCCAGAGCTTCCTTGCCGTCCTTGGCGAAGTGCAGGTCGTGCGGGATGCTGGAGAGCCCCCATTTGAGTTGCTGCCGGATTTCGTTGTTGTCGTCGACGATGAGGAGGTTTGCCATGCAAGGGGCCTCTGCTTAGGAAGATTGGCTTTCGGGCAACAGGACCGTGAACGTGGAGCCCTGGCCGGGTTGGCTTTCCACCAGGAGACGTCCGCCATGGGCCTCGATGATCTGTTTGCTCTGATAGAGGCCAATGCCCATCCCGTTTTCCTTGGTGCTGCTAAACGGCACGAAAAGCTGATTGTTGACGAATTCCGCGTCCATGCCGCACCCGGAATCGCTGATTTTGATGTAGGGTTGGTCTTGATGGCCGACCTCCACCCGGACGGGATTTTTCCCCTGGCAGGCCTCCTGGGCATTGTGGAAGAGATTGACCAGCACCTTTGACATCTCGGCGCGATCCACCGTGGCCGGCACGCTTCCGCCAAAGACCTGCAAGGCCCCTTTGGGCGCGATGCTGAGGGATTCCTGGGTGAAGGCCAAAAGATCCACCGACTCGCGCATGAGGGCCTCGTCCTGGGGGAGATCCCGCAGCTTGCGGATAAGCCGCGTCATTTTGACCACGGTATTGTCCAGGGTCTCGAACATGTCCCGCTGGAATTCCGGATTCTCGATGTAGGTTTTGGCGTTTTCCATCAGGATCGACAAGGCGTGGACGAGATTTTTGAGGTCGTGCAGGACAAAGGCCGACACCTTGCCCAGGGCCTCCATTTCCCGGGCCGCGGCCAGTTCCTCGGCCAGTCGCATATTCAGGATGGCGTTGGCCGACTGGTTCCCCAGGGCCTCCATGAGTTCGAAGTCCTCTTCGTCATACTGCTCTTCGGGATTGAAGGGATGGGCGATGAGAATGAAGCCTTCCATCTCCTGGCCGCGCAGGAGGGGAATGGAGAAACTGGCCGGAGGGGCGGGGGGCGTTGGCGGGGTTGTCCGCAGGTCGGTTACGAAACGGGGCGGCGTCGGTGGTTGGCACAGGGGGTGGCTCGGCGCAAGGGCTGTGTCCGCTTTGGTCATTTCCCACTGATGGATGGGATCGAACATCTGGGTCTTGGCATTGCGCAGATACAGCGACGCCTGCCCCATGCCGAGATTTTCGCAAAAGCCGAGCAGGACGGCCTGATAGAGATCTTTGGATTGGTGCGCATCGGCCAGACGATGTGTGAAATCCAGCCATTGAAGACGGTAGTCATATTTGTTGTTGTAAAAATAATTATATATTGCCAGTTTTATATTGCGTTGTACCGTCTCCGAAAGAAAAATGACGGCAAGGGTGAGTCCGCCGAGGAGGGACATTCCGGCGACTATCGTGGACCTGTTGATAAAATCGAAATATTGCGTGGCCTTTGCTATCAAGCCTATACTGATGAGATAGATGCCTGCCGCGAATATAACAAGCGACTTGTAAGCCAGGTGGTGTGAAAAGATGATCTTTTGCTCCCCGCCCCTGGTCGCCAGCGAGTAGCACATCAGCGCCGCACCCAGCAGGATGCCGATTTCACGCGTCGGGCTTTGGGAAAGATCCAGCGCGTTGTAGAGCAGATCCTGGCTTGTGGCCAGAAACTGCGCGGCGAGAATGGCCATGAGGCCCAATACGAAAAATTTGATGCGCCAACGCTTGGCATGGGTGGCGTTGGCCAGCGTCCCCTCCAGATTGAACAGGCACCACAGCAACACGATGAGCAGACCCAGATGGTGGTAGAATCCCAGACGCGTCAGGGGAATGATCCAGGGCGTTGGCTGGGGGCCGGTGATGGAAAAAAGGGCCTTGGTGGGGGCAAGCAGGGGAACGAGCGGCAACAGGACGCAGGACAGGATAAACAGTGTTTGCAGCCAGGACATGAAAAAGGGCCGGTTGATTCTGGCATAGGCCAGGCTGAAGCCGGCCAGGCACCAGATGGCCATGCCCTGGGTGGCCAGGCTCCAGCGTTGCAGGGACAGGAGTGAGGCGTCGGCGGCACGGAACTGCAACAGCTCCGTGCCGATCAGGCAGATCAGGGCCAGGAACAACAACCCGTCGGCCCAGGTGAACCGGCGCTTGAACAGGAGCATGACGCACAAAAGCAGCCCCAGAATGCTGGACGAGGCGACAAGAATGGTTTGCATGGCATCCTCCCTGGCTATGAGGAAGTAAATGCGCAGATGGCTGGGTACGCCCGTTCGAGGAAGGACTGGGCGATGCCTGCGGATGCGGCCGGATTGTCCGCCACCGGCAGGGACAGGCGTACGAAGCAGGCTCCGCGCTGGCCGTATCTGACAGCGTTGGCGATCTCCGCCAGTTTGAGGCCTACCTCGGTGGACAAGGTCCGGCCACGGACCATGAACCAGTAGAGAAACAGTTCCTGTTGCTCGTCCTGGCGATACACCGCCTGGGTCAGATGGATGCGTTCCCGCCCGATGTCGAGTTCCAGGGGGGAGGAGGAGATTTCCAACCAGCCGTTGCCCGGCAGGCAATTCTTGGGGGAATGGATCGGCCCCGCGCCCTGGGCGCCGTCGTGGTAGCCGATGTAGACGTCGACGGTTTTCCCGCCGGGACCGCTGTAGCGACGATACAGGTAGTCGGTTGGCCGCAGTTTGGTCAGCAGGGCCTCGCTGAATTGCTTGTGGCCGACCGCGCGCCATTCGCCCAACTGGTTGGGAAATGCCGTCAATGGCTGCGGCAGGGGCTGCGCCGTTTCGTGATGGAGGGCGACGTAGCCGGCGGCGGCCAGGAGCAAAGCGTAGACGGCCAGGAAGCGGAACCAGGAAATCTTCACTTGAACCTCCGCAGCACCTGATGCAGGGCAGCCAGGGCGGCCAGGGCCAAAACGAAGGTGGCCAGCCCGGTAAATTCGTGGAAAAAGCCTTGCGCCGCGGCGGAGCCCATGCGGCGAGCCAGAAATCCAGTACCAATGACACGCAGGGTGTTGGCGGCGATGGCGATGGGGATGGCGGAGGCCACCAGGACCAGACGCTGCCAGGGGGATCGAAGAAAAATCAGGGCGTAGGCCGTGGCCAGCGCCAGCAGGGACGTCAGCGAGCGCATGCCGCTACAGGCGTCCACGACCTCCAGGGTGATATTGGGCAGCATGATGACGTTGCCCTCGCGCAGCACCATGATGCCCATAGCTTTGAGGACGCCGACCGACAGCCAGCTGACGAAGAGTTTGAGGGGAAAGGCGACGGCATCGTAGGCGATGGCCGGCAGGGGAATCATGAAAAAGAGGAAGAGCAGCGCCGGGGCCAGCAGGGAGAACACCTTCGTGCCCAGCCAGTAGAGCACGCAGCCGCAAAGCGCCACCACGAGGGAGGCGCGCATGGTGAAGAATTCCGAGGCCAGCCATCCGGCCACAAGCATGGCCGCCGCCGCCACGACCAGGAACAGCCCGACCGGGTTGGAGCCGACCGGCGCCCGGGCCAGCGCATCGCGGCGTGTCCAGACAAGGTACCCGGAGATCAAGGGAATGAAAAAACCATGGGAGGCGTTGTCGTCGAAATACCAGTCCCGGACCATGGGGGGGACGATCTGGCGGTAGGTCAGCGCGATGACGACGACGCCCATGGCCAGGGGAAGCCACTCGGCACGAAGCGCCATGGCGAGCGTTTGGGCGTCCGCGTCGACAGGGCTGCCCGCGCCGCCTGTTTCCGGGTCCCTGGGGCCGGTGGTGTGTTTCGCGAATTGCATCGGTTTCCCGTGGCCTCCACAGTTTTTTGAGATGCACATTGTGCGTGATACATACGGAATGGGCACAGCCGGCAAAATACGGGGAACGCCCCATTCGCCTTGGGGGCATCCCCGATGCAAAGAGGAAGACGGAAGCGACGCGCAACGGGCCGCCGGCCGGGCTGTCGCGGCGGGCGGGGAAACGCGGACCGGGCCTGCCGGATCACGGCTGCGGAGCGTAGCGCATGCAATGATACCGGGTTAACGGCTGTTGGCGTGGCGGGGTGAGACGGGCAAACGAGAAGAGCCTGCCGACTCGCGACGACAGACAATGGAGATGGTTATGTAATAATAATCAAGCGTATGGTATTCTGAAAAATGATCCTGTATATACTATTGCAGTATGCCATTTTTCATGCAATAAACGGCCAATTCGACGGTTGTGTCGCAGTTCAGCTTTGTTTTTACATTGGCTTTGTGTTTCTCGACAGTTCTGTGGCTGATGTAGAGTATTTTCCCGATTTCCTTGTTCCCTTTTCCTTCCAACAAGAGGCTTAAAACTTCTTTTTCCCTTCGTGACAAATTCTTTGCCATTGTGTCGAGCTGGTTGTTTTGTCCGAGGAAGCCGCACACAACATCGGCGGAGACATCGGGGCTCAAGTACTTCTTTCCACGAACGACATGTTCTATGGCGCTTGATAATTCAGGGATGGAGGCTGACTTCAGAAGGTATCCATCGGCGCCGGCGGCAAGGGCTCCACGGATGGCGTGAGCGTCCTCGTGGCAGGTGAAAGCCAGTACTTTGATTCGTGGATAGCGCGACTTGATATCCTCTATGAGGCCGATGCCGGTTTCTATGGTCGGCAATCCCAGATCGACCATGGCCGTGTCGGGCGATGTACGGCTGATGATTTGAAAAGCCTCCGCCGGAGTAGCCGCAATGCCCACGACGGCTATGGACGGGAGGCCGCTGAGAAAAAAACGAACCCCCTCCCGGACAAGTTCATGATCATCGACGAGGATGACACGGATAGGTTTCATGGTTGTTCCCCTTGCTCACAAACATTTTTTATACTCTATCTCTTTCTTTCGTAAACAGTGCATCATACGGTAAAATATTTTTTACCTTTATCGGTTACGACTGTCCGGACTAAAATCTTCAGGACGTCGTCTTTTAGATGGGGGAAGGAAGACGCTACAGTATGGTGCCGTAGTTTTGCATCGACTGGTTCATATGGACGATGTTGCCTGACTGGTCTTTGCGTGTCACAGCGAGCAGTCATTTTGTTATAAATCAATTTATGTCAATAAACATGTTGGCATATACCATAATAGGTTGACTTAACAGAGAAGTCTGCTTACTCATAGCGCATTATTATTCGCGATGCCAGTGCTGCGTTGGAAAAAATGCGTAATTTTTTTATGCACCAATATTTTTTTATTAATCAGTATATGGAATACTTGCATAATAATAAGTATTTATATATATAACGATACATGAAAATGTGTTGTTGTTACAACAGGAAGATGTCCGTATTTGAGGACAATATGGGTGAGAGTACTGTGCAATATTTCAGACCGATCGACGTATAGTGAACATAATGGCGCGAAGTGCGCGTTGGCATTTATTTTTCATTCCGTAAAATTTTACATTTTTGTTGTTCAGAGGTGCATTGTCTGACGAGAATACTATGGAATATGCGTGTTGAACCACTCCCGGTAGAGTGACTTCACAACGTCTCAGAATCACGAATATGAGAGGTTTCATGCCAGAGACAGTCATTCTCTCCTCAGACTGATTTATCCGGCGATCGATGATTCCCCCTCTTTCGACGAATCCGTCAGCGGGGTTGCCGGCCCGTGCGCACCCCCGTGTCCCTTTTCTTTCCCACCTTCCCGTACCGCCCACAGCGCCCGCCGGAGTGTCTTTCCGGACAGGGGCTGCCATGTTCCCGTGATCCTGCCGTAGTTTAATTAGCTTGTAAAAATAGTATGTTAACGGTGTGGCCTGCGTGTTTTTCGGGGTGCGTATTCTTTCTTGCCGCCGCAACGGGTGAATGGGAGCCCCCCCCCAGCCCGAATGGGGCGTCAACCCTATTTTTCCCGCTCCCCGCCTCACGTAAACCTCCACCATACGAATGTCCCCGCCTTGGACCTCAACGGGACAAACCACGCACCGCGCGTGAGGAAACGGGCCAAACCCCATGCGAGAGCAACGTGCTGCCAGGGAATGTGCGACACCAAGGGCAATCCTCTTGGCGATAGTGATTATTGCCGGCGCGGGCCTGTTTTTGGCCAGCTGTCAGGGGGAGAGCAGGGAGCAGGCGCTGGCTGAAGGGGCGCGTCTCATGGCGGCAGGCAACGCCAGGGGCGCCATGGTCATCTATAAGACGCTTTTGGAGCGCAACCCCAAGGATGACCAGGCGCGTTACGAACTGACCCTGGTCTATCTGGCCCTCGGCAAGACGAAGTTGGCCGAGAAAGGGGCGCAGCGGCTGGCCGACAGCCCCAGCCCGCCAGACCGGCTTCCGCTCCTGCGGGGCAAGGTGTACCTCGCCGCGGGCAGGGCCGAGGATGCCCTGAATGCCTTGTCGGCCTACAGGGCCAAGTTTCCCGATTCCGCCGAGGCCTGGGAATGCGAGGGCCACGCCTATGCCAGTGCCGGCAAGTGGCCCGAGGCGGCCACGGCCTACGAGCAGGCCCTGTCCCTGTCGCCCCAGGCCATGCAGGCGAGGATGGGACTTATTCGGGTCAGGATGGAACAGAGGCGGTTCGGGGAAGCCCGGACGGCTGTGGATGTCCTGCTGGCCGCCCATCCCGATGACTATGCCGGGCTGCGCCTCCTTGGCCAGGTCCAGGCCCAAAGCGGCGATTTCCCCGGCGCCACCGCCACGTTCGGGCGCATTGCCGCCGCGCACCCCAACGATATCGAGGCGCGTTACAACGCCGCCTTTTACCAGCTGGCCGGCAAGGGCCTGACCGAGGGCGTGGAGAGCGCCGCGCGGGCGCTGATCAAGGCGTATCCCACCCGACCCGAAGGCTACAAACTTCTCGGACTGGTGGAGTTGACGCGTGGGGCGTCGTCGCAGGCCGTGAGCAATTTCCAGCATGCCCTGCGTCTGCGGCCGGAAACGCAGCTTCGGTATTATCTGGCCCAGGCCTATGCCCGCGACGGTCGATACGAGATGGCGATCAGCGAACTGGGCATCGTGCTCGACGAATCCCCCCGATACGCCAAGGCCAGGCAACAGCTGGCGAGCCTGCATTTGCGGATGAACCGGCCCGACGCCGCCATCGACGAGTTGGAAAGGGTCCTGCGGTTGTATCCGGATGATGCCGCAACCAAACGCATGCTCGGTGATATCTATCTCGCCAAACGCCAATTCGACAAAAGCCTGGGCTACTACGAGGCCGTTTCCGGGGATCCCGAGCAGGTCGTTGCGGCGGATCTGCAAAAAAGTCGCATTCTTAACCTGCGGGGTCAGACGGATCAGGCCAAAGCGGTCTTGCGACGGGCGATGGCCGACGCGCGCGACAACCTGGAGGTGCGGTTGGCCCTGGTCGCCATGCTCACCAGGCGGCCCGATGCTCCCGGCGCGGCTCTCGCCGTCCTGGATCAGGCGGGATTACTCCCGCTAAATCAGGCCCAGGCCCTTCTGGCCAAAGCCGGGATACTCGCCGGCCAGGGCCACACCGACGACGCCCTGGCCCAACTGGAACAGGCCAAGGCCCTGGATCCGTCCCTGACGGCGCCCTATCATATCGCGGCCGCCATTTTCTTCTCCCGCAACGACGCCGCCAAGGCCTTGGACCAGTACCGGTTGCTGCTCGTCCGCGATCCCCATGACCCCGTCGCCCATGCCGCCTTGGCGGACCGGCTCGAGGAAGCGGGGCGCCCCGAGGAGGCGCGGGAACATCTGGAGCAGGCGGCCGCTTCTGGAAGATGCGACGACACGCTCGATCTGGCCGCCTTTTACGCCCGCCAGGGCAATCTCCAGGCGGCGATCGCGACCCTTGGCAGTCCCCGGGCGGTCTGCGCCGGGTCCCTGCCGGCCCTTGTCGCTACGGTCCGATTCCAGACCGCCCTGGGCGATGAGGCGCAGGCCCTGGCCGCCATCCGCAAAATCGAAGCCGTCGAACCGGATACGGTCCTTGCCGAACGCTTCCGGTTGTCCATGTCTCTCGGGCATAGGCAACGCGCCACGGAGGAAGCAACGAAGCTGCTCGAACGGCAGTCCGTCGCGGCCGACGACATGACCCGCGCCTCGTCCCTGGTGGGGGAGGGGGATTTGTCCGGAGCCCGGCAGCTCCTTGGCAAGGCCTTTGCGAAGGGGCCGTCCGAGGCCGTGACGCAACTCGGGTTGACGGCGCTGCTGATGCAAATGGGGCGGACGTCCGAAGCGGCGGATTCCTTTGCGGCCGTAACGGCCACGGCATCGCCGCAGGCCGTGCCGTCCGCGTCCCAAAACGGGGCGGGGCGGCCTGACGCAAACCGATCCGGCGGCGTTTGGGGACGCGTAACTGTCTGGCATCGCGCCAGAAGCATTCCCATGGTGCTCAATGCCCTGGCCCTGGTCGCTGCGGACGATCCGCAACAGGCCGGCAAGGCGCTTCAATACGCCATGATCGCGAATGCCCTGGAAGGAGATAACCCGTTTATTCTCGACACGCTGGGGTACGCGTTGCTCAAGAACGATCGTCGGGAAGACGCGATTTTTATACTGCAAAGTGCGGCGCTTCTTGCTCCTCAAAACCAGGAAATCGCGGAGCACCTTTCCAAGGCTGATGTTTTTAAATGATGTTTGGTAGTTGATTGTTCGCAAAGTGAGTGAGGTGGCTGATGTTGGAATATAACTATACGGATGATCCTGAATACGAGTCGATTTTTAAATGGTTCTATATGTATCTTGTGTTTGCTGCCATCATAATGAGCATTGTTTTATTCATTGAATATAGGGCAGTGGATAAATTTGAATATGATTTATATGGCGTGAAGATGTTTGAATATGTCTATATTGTTGCACTCCCTTATATTTTTGTAAATCTTATATATTCGTTGGCAACTATAAAAATGCGATTTGGTAATATACTTCTCAAAGCGGCAATTTCTTGTGGTATATCCATGACGCTATTGCGTACGATAAGTGAGGTAAAGCCCGTTTCCACGGATGATTTTGAAATCATCACCTATGCGCTGGCCATGTTTATCGGCATCATGCTGGTCAGGGACATCTCCCGCAATATCCCCCTGGCCTTGCCACGTCTGGTCCACCGGGTGCTGCTGGTCGGAAGCGACAGCTTTTTGGAAAAGGCCCAGGCCCTCATCAGCGCCTCCAAGCAGCGTTACCAACTGGCCGCCGCGTTTCCTTTTCCCGGCCGGGGAGACGCCATGACGCCGCAGAACAGCGAGAACATTTTTGAAGCCGCCAAGGCGCTCAAGGCGGACAAGGTGGTCATCTCCCTGGCGGAGCGGCGCGGCTGCTTTCCCTTGCAGGAGATGCTCAACTGCAAGCTGAGCGGCATCGAGGTCCTCGACGAACCCAGCTTTTTCGAGCGCATGACCGGCAAACTCCTTGTCGAGGGTATCAATCCGAGCTGGTTCATTTTCAGCCACGGTTTCAACATCACGCCAGGCTTTCTGCTGGTCAAGCGCCTGATGGACATCTGTTGTTCCATGATCGGGCTGGCCTTGTGCCTGCCTTTCGCCCCCTTGCTGCTGCTGGCCATCAAACTCGATTCCCCGGGGCCGTTCCTGTTTCGGCAGGAGCGGGTGGGGCAGGGGGACAAGCCCTTCATCCTCTACAAGCTGCGCACCATGCGGCAGGACGCGGAGAAGGGCACGGGCGCCGTCTGGGCCGCCGCCGCCGATCCCAGGGTCACGCGGCTGGGGCGATTGCTGCGCGCCTGCCGCATCGACGAGATCCCGCAGCTCATCAATGTCCTGCTCGGCCATATGAGTCTGGTCGGCCCCCGACCGGAGCGTCCCGAATTCGTGGCCAACCTCAGGAAGATCATTCCCTATTATTCCGAGCGCCATTTCGTGAAGCCGGGCGTCACCGGCTGGGCCCAGGTGCGCTACCCCTACGGCGCGTCCGTCGAGGACTCCCTGGAGAAGCTCCGGTATGATTTATACTACATCAAGAATATTTCATTGTTGATCGACCTGCGTATCATATTGAAAACTGTCGGCGTTGTCCTGCGTTGCAAGGGGGCGCGGTGAATGTCTCCTGGCCTGCGGCACGATAATTCAGAGAGAGAAAACTGTCGCGAAAAAGAGTGTATAATACCAATGATGATGGATAACGAGAGTACTTGCGGTGCGTCTTACACCAGGAATGCGTTCGATGCGGCGACTTCGCCGATAAGATAAGCGGACGGATGCCGGAACGCTCCGGTCTCTGTGCGGGGTTTGGGCAATGGACGTCGGGGATACGTGTCGGAAACACTTTTGAAACGGGGAAGCGTCATGAAGCGCAATATCTGTTCAGACATCGTGCCGTCATGCAGCGGGACAGGGAACCTCATGGTCAGGATGCTGGTGCTTTTCGCCCTGCTGGCTTTGACGCCTGTTGCAGCGCAGGCCAGGGATTACACCTTCGCGGCTGGCGACAAGATTCATATCAGCGTGGCCGGCGAACCGGATTTTTCCGGTGACATGGTGGTGCGCCCCGACGGGATGGTCGCCGTGCCCCAAAGCGGCGACGTCCAGGCTGTGGGGCTTACTGCGGCGCAACTGCAAGCCGAGGTGACAAAGAAGATCAAGGAATACATCCGCAATCCGACAGTCAACGTCACTGTCGTCGGCTCGGGCAACAACAAGGTTTTCGTCATGGGCGGCGGCGTGAGGCCCACGGTGGTCGACATTTCCAAAAACGCCACGCTGCTCAATCTTCTGACCAGCCTGGGCGATATCAGCGGCGCCGATTTACGCGCCTCGACCGTGGTCCGCGACGACCAGATCATCAAGAAGGATTTCCACGACCTGATCGTTGGCAGCGACGTCTCCCAGGATGTCCCGCTCATGGCCGGGGATACGATCCTGCTCCCGCCCACCGCCTCCAACCGGGGCGTGTATGTGGTCGGCGCGGTCAACGCCCCCAAGCTCGTGGTTTACCGGGAAGGCATGACCTTGCTCGAGGCCATCCTGGACGCCGGCGGCTTTTCCAAGTTCGCCAGTCCCAACGACACCAGGGTCGTCCGGGGCGCGGAAGGGCAGGCGCGGATCATCAATATCAAGGCAAAAAAGCTCATTCGCGATGGGGATCTGACCCAGAACGTGGTCTTGCAGGGCGGAGACCTCGTCATCGTGGACGAGAGCCTTTTCTAGCATACGGGGGACAAGATGTTTGCTCTCCTTAAAGATTACCACCAATATAAGCGGCTCATTTATCTCAAAAAAGGTCTCTTTCTGATAGTGGCGCTTCTGACCATGACGACGGCCGTCGCGGTGAGCTACATTATTCCGAAGAAATACGAGGCCAAGACGACCCTTTTCATCCAGCAAAACGTGTTGGCGGATCTGGTGAAGGGCCTGGCCGTCGCGCCTTCCATCCAGACCAAGATCCATACGCTGGCCGTGAGCATGACCAGCCGCAACCTCCTGTCGCAGGTGGTCAACGACTTGGGCCAGGACATGATGTTGCCGGTCGGCTACGACCAGGAAGCCTACATCAAGGACCTGCAAAGCCGCATCCTGGTCAATCTCAATGAGAAGCAGGGTGTGGTCAACATCAGTTTCTGGGACAGGTCGCCGCAGTTCGCCCAGGATTTCGTCAATACCCTGGCCATGCTCTATATCGAGCACAACACCCTGGTCAAACGCGAGGAATCCACGGAGGCCACGAAGTTTCTGGCCGAGCAGATAGAGGTGTATAAAAAGCGGTTGGCCGAGGAGGACGAGGCCATCAACGCCTACAAGAGCGAAAACAGCATCCTCCTGACCACCGACGAGACCTTCGTCCGCACCGACATCCGGCAGGCGGAACAGAAGATCGAGGAACTCAACGCGCAAATGGCCCCGCTTGAGACCAAACTCAAGCTCGCGCAAAGCGGCAAGCCCGCCCATCGTTCGGGCGTCGGGCAAAGGGATGCCGAATTGCAGCGGCTGTTGCGTATCTATACCGAAAGGCATCCCAAGGTCATACGGGCCAGGGCGGCCCTGCAGGTCAGCCGCGCCAGCTCCGGCGGTTCCGGCGGCCGCGACGATACGGCGCGGGCCTCGCGGCTCGTGATGGCCGATATCGCCTCGGTCAAGACCCAACTGGCGCAGCAGGAAAAGGTTATCGAGGACAATAAAACACTGCTTCGGGAGATCCCCCGCGTCATGGGCGGTCTGCACACCCTGGTCGACCGGAGAAACCAGGACGCCAACCTCTACAACCAGCTCGTGGCCCGCTACGGACAGTCCGAGATCTCCAAGGATATGGAGCTCAAGGACAAGGCCACGGTGTTTCGCATCATCGACCCGGCGGTGGCGCCCGAGATTCCGTCCAGCCCCAACAGGCCGCTGATCATCGTCATCGGCATCGTGCTCGGACTGTGCGCCGGGGTGGCCGCGGTGATCCTGTCCGAACGCTACGACCATTCGATCAGATCCCTCCAGGAACTGAGGACGCTTGGCCTGCCTGTCTTCGCGGTCATTCCGCGTATGACCAGCGAAACGGAAACCCGGCGTCAGGCAAAACGCGACAGGTTCGTGATGGCCCTGGCCGGCGGATATTTCGTTCTCGTCCTCGGCGTGCTGGCGATGGAAAGCCTCAAGGCCATGGGCGTGACCGGCGAATGGCTGCAGAAATTCGGGCTGCATTCCCTTTAGCGAACGTACAAGGCGGACCTGACCATGAGCAGAATCGAAGACGCCCTGAGCAAGGCCTCCCAACGGCAATCGGACGTATCGCCGCCGGCGGCCTGGTCCTCTTTCAGACAAAAGCATCCGACGTTGCCGCCCCCGGCGCCCATCGATCCCGACCGTCTCCGGGAGGAGAAGCTGGTGGTGCTCAAAAAGCCGAATTCCCCGGAAGCCGAGGAGTTTCGCAAGCTCAAGGAATTCCTCGTCAAGGCGATCAGCGCGCCGGGGATGTTCAACAACGTCGTCCTGATCACCAGCGCCCATCACGGCGAAGGCAAGTCGCTGGTCACCAGCAACCTGGCCATCAGTCTGGCCCAGGAATACGACCGCACGGTCATGGTCGTGGACGCCGATCTGCGTCTGCCTTCCTGCCATCGGTATCTGGACGTCGATCCCGAACAGGGACTGGCGGACTGCCTGATGCAGGGGGTGGACATCAGCAACGCCCTCGTCAAGACGGCCATTCCCAAGCTGGTGCTCCTGCCGGCCGGGAAAAAGCCCGTCAAAAACCCCCTGGAACTGTTTTCCTCCAATTCCATGCGGGGGCTTTTGACGGAAATGAAGCAGCGGTATCCCGACCGGATTTTGCTTATCGACACGCCGCCCGTGCTGCTTTTCGCCGAAACGCGCACCCTGGTGGACCTGGCCGACGGCGTCGTCCTGGTGGTCCGGGAAGGCGGCTGCTCCCTGGACGATGTCCGGGAGTGTCTGACGCTGCTCAACAACAAGGTGCTGGGCGTGGTGTACAACGCCTCGAGCTTTACGCAGCCGGCCGGGGCCTATCAGGATTACTACTACTCCTCATACGTGGAATGAGGGCAACAGGGGGCGGACTTGTACGAAGCCTTTTTCAATTTCCGGCGCAAGCCTTTCGAGCTGTTGCCGAACCCCGACTTTCTCTACCCGAGCCGGTCGCACAAGAAGGTTCTGTCCTACCTCGACTATGGCATACGGGAGCACTCGGGGTTCATCCTGCTCACCGGCGAAGTAGGCACCGGCAAGACAACCCTCATTCGGGAACTGATCAAGAAGCATCTGCGCAATGTGCTCCTGTCCCGCGTCTTTCACACCAAGGTGGAGTCCCGCCAGCTCCTGGCCATGATCAACGCGGACTTCGGCCTGGAGACCAGCGACAAGGACAAACCCGCCCTGTTGCGCGACCTTCAGGAGTTCCTCATCGAACAGTATGCCAAGCGCTGTCCCGTGGTGCTGATCATCGACGAGGCCCAGAATTTGTCCAAGAGTGTTCTGGAAGAAGTCCGGATGCTCTCCAACCTGGAAACGGAAGAAAGCAAGCTGTTGCACATCATCCTGGTCGGGCAGCCCGAGCTGCGCCGGGTGTTGTCTGACCCGGCGCTGCTCCAGTTGCGCCAACGTATCCAGATCATCTGCAATATCGAGCCGTTGGGCGCAGGCGAGATCGAGCATTACATCCGCTATCGCCTGGAGGCGGCGGGAAACCGCGAGGCCTTGCGGATCGCCCCGGAATGCTACGCCATCATCCATACCTATACGCGGGGTATTCCCCGGCTCATCAATATATTGTGCGATTATGTCCTCCTCGATGCCTTTGCCAACGAAAGCCGCGAAGTCACGGGGGCGACGATTCATGAGATAGCCCAGGACCTGAATTTCAACGGGCAGTACTGGGAAAGCACGACCATGGAGACCCCCGACGACGACAGTTCCGGCGCGGCCAGGGAGCCGGCGCGGATTCCTCCGGGAAACAGACAGGCGGCTCTGCTCCGTCTCGATCGGCGGTTGCAGCGGATCGAGGCGGCGCACACGGACCAGATGCAGGCCCTCAGCGGGGAGTTGCAGCGCATTTTCGAAAATCTGAACCAACGCATGGACGCGATGTGGCGATCGCTGGAAATGCGCAGCGTCCCGGAACACGTTGTCGCCGCGCCGCCAGTGGAGGCTTTGCCTGAGGATGCGGAGGCTGGGGTCGTGGATCTCACGGATGAAATTGTCGTGGAGGATCCGGTGATCGTTTCTGTCGCGGAAAATACGGAAAAGCCCAGGCCATGGATAAAAAGGTTTCTGTTTGGCCACTACTAAGTGTTGATGGGGCCAGGAATACAGTATAAAGCATTTCGCAAAATGGATAATTCTTTAAACACCAGGAATTGCCCCATGCGAAACTACTGTATGCTCCTTGGCTTTGTCATCGCCTGCTTCGGCTTCGCACCGCTCGCCCGGGCTGAACTGGATTATAAAGTATCCGTTGGTGCCGGCCAAGAGTATTCCGATAATGTGAATGAGAATTCACACCCGCGATCGGACTTCATCACCCGGTTCGTGCCGAGCGTCCAGGGGACATATTCCGCCAGCCGTTTTCAGGCTTCCGTGGACTACCAAGGTGAGTTGCGTCTCTATGACAATGGGCAACGGCAAAATGAGATGATAAATAATTTAGAGGCAAAGCTTAATATAGAAGCCATTAAGAACTTGCTGGTCCTGGAAGCCACGGACAGCAATCATATGGTTTTTACCAATGCCGCCCAGGGCCAGACCAGAACCGCCGACTCCACGGTGAATCAGACCAACCAGAATACGTCCACGTTTTCCGCCACGCTGACGCCGCGCATCAACGACCGCACCACGACCAAGTTGGGCGCGATGACAAAGGAAGATCTTTACGGCGGCGGCAGCGGCACCGTGGAGAAGAACATCACGACGGTCTTTCTGGACGTCCTGCACGAGATGACCGCCAAACTGGAACTCGGGGCCGGCGTCCGGGCCGAACGGCAGTTCACCACCCAGCTCAACCTCAACCGGTACATGGCCACCATGGTCGGCCGGTACACCTACAAAGAGGACAGCTTCATTTTCGGCCGCGTCGGCACCGTGGAAACCGTGCCCGATTCCGGCGCGTCGTCCAACTGGATGCCCACCTGGTCGGCCGGCCTGACCCACACCATGGGGAGAACCGCCCTCATTCTGGAGAGCCAGGGCGATTACGTGGACAACCCGACATCCACCTACAATTCCTTCCGGGCCCTCTACAGCGCCACGGTCACGCAGACGTTCGACCGGACCAAGCTTACCGCCAATGCCGCCTATTCCAATTATTCGGGGGAGGATACCCAGCAATCCAACGACTTCACCCTCACGGGACAGGTGGAATACGAACTTACCTCGCGTTTGAGCATCCTGGCAGCCGTAAGCCGCGTCAATACCGTCACGAGCAACAACAGTGTGGCGCGGATCTACGGCACGGGTGAATTGCGCTACGAGCTGCCGAAAAATTTCGCGCTCAAGGGCTACTATCGTTTGAAGCACAATGATTCCTACAATTCGGACAGTAGTTCCTATTATGTCAACATCGTTGGCCTGACCCTCACCAGGGAATTTTGAGGTTTGCGTGTGTAATCCTCCATGTAATGCTTTGACCGTGGATGTGGAGGATTACTATCACGTCAGCGCGTTTGAATCCGTCATCCCCCCCGAAAGTTGGGACGGGCTGGAATCGCGGATCGAGGCCAACACGCACCGCGTGTTGGATTTGTTGCACGAATACAAGCTTGCCGGGACGTTTTTCGTGCTCGGCTGGGTGGCCAGACGCCACCCGGGGCTGGTGCGGGCCATCGAGGCCGCCGGCCATGAAATCGCCTGCCATGGCTATGCGCATCAGCGCATCCTGTTTCAGACGCCCGAAACCTTCCGACGGGATGTGGCCTCGGCCAAGGCCCTGCTCGAAGACCTTACCGGCCGGCCGGTCCGGGGCTACCGCGCCCCGAGCTATTCCATCACGCCCGCGACCGCCTGGGCCCTGGATGTCCTCATCGAGGAAGGCTTCGCCTATGATTCCAGCATATTCCCCATCATACACGACCTGTACGGATTTCCCGGAGCCCTGCCGCATCCCCACCGCATAAGGCGGGCTTCCGGCGAGATCGTGGAGTTTCCCCCGACCACGCTGCGCCTGCGCTTCCTCGGGCGCTCCCTGGCCGTGCCCATTGGCGGGGGCGGCTATCTGCGGCTTTTCCCGGGATGGTTCACCCGCTGGGGGCTACGCCGGATCTCCCGCCAGGGCGATCGGCCGTACGCCGTTTATTTTCATCCCTGGGAAGTCGATCCCGATCAGCCCCGGATACGAAAGGCCGGCTGGAAATCCCGGCTACGGCATTACCTCAACCTGGACAAGACCGAAGAGCGTTTGCGCGGCTTGTTTGCGGCCATGGCCTTCGCGCCGATGGGCCGGGTTTTGGCGGCATTGGCGCCGCTCCCCGTCGTTTCCTTGGGGCAAGCACCTCCAGACAGCGGCCGAAGCTGAGCCTGGCGCAGAGGCGCGGGGCCGCAGCCGACAGGATGGCACCATGGGCATCAATTCTCTCCTGGGCGTTTTCGGAAGCCTGACCTTCAGTCAGCCGTGGGTAATGACCGCGCTTTTCGTGATCTTTTACATCGCCCTGGGGATTCTCGCCTTTTTTCGCCCCGTGGCCGCCATGATCATGTATTTCGGCACCTCCATCATGAATCCCCAGGCGAGCTACCCGTTCCTCATGGGGGTGCCCCTGGCCAAGATAGCGGCCGGGGTGGCGCTAGCCGCCTGCCTGCTGCACCTGCGCCGTTTGGCCTTCCGCTTCCCCATGACGCTGGTGGCCCTGACCGCCTTTCTGATCATGGCCGTGGTGGCCGCCATGACGGCCCTGGAGCCGCAGCTGGCCCAAAAGCGCCTGGACGAATTTCTCAAGGTGGGGATTTTGGCCATACTGACGGTCTGGGCCATCGCGGACCGCAAGGATTACACCTTCTTTTTCTGGGGCATATTGGCCAGCCTGGCCTTCGATGTGCTCAAAAACCTTGTGGAAACCCAGACCCTGCAAGCCTGGGTCGGCATCCAGGGCGTTGCCGGCTGGATCAACGACTCCAACGACTGGGCCTTGGCCCTGGCCATGGGCCTGCCGCTTTTTTACGTCGCGCTGGCCTTGCATTGGAACCGGGGCTGGAAGGCGCGTCTGATTTTTGGTCTGGCGGCCATCGGCGCGTTGCTGACCCTGACGCTGACCTACTCGCGGGGGGGCTTTTTGGCCGCCGTGGTGTCGGGGCTGGTGTTTTTGCTGCTCGATCGCAAGCCCTGGCGGATTGTGGCCGTTGGCGCGGTCATGGCGCTCGTGGTCTCCTTTTACATGCCGGGCTCCTATGTGGACCGGGTGAAAAGCATTTTCGGCCTCGAGGAGAAGGCGGCGTCGGCCTGGGAGAAACCGGTGGATGAAGGCGAGGAGTATACCGGCGCCGAGCGGGTCTATTTCTGGCGGATCGCCTACGAAGTCATGCGGGACAATCCCATAAAGGGCGTGGGGTGGGGGAATTTCATCAAGGAATACGAACGCCGCGTCAGCACGACGGAAGGCGCCGTGGCCCATAACACCTGGTTCCAGGTCGGCGCGGAAGGCGGGGAGATCACGCTCCTTTTCTATGTTCTGATGATTGGTTGGGCCATGGCCGCGGCGTTTCGCGCTTACCTGCGGGCGCGCCGGGCCGGGGATGCCTGGGGGGCCTTGCACGGCCGGGGGATTTTGGCCGGAATGGTGGCTTTTTGCGTCGGCGCGACATTTCTGAGCCGGGAAAATTCCGAGCTTCTGTTCGTCTACGTCGCCATGTCGGTCGCCTTGTCGGGCCTTGTTTCGCAGACCCAGCCGACCCGGGAGATGCGGACCGAGGCCGTTGGGGGGCGGCCGTCGCCCGCGCCGCCCGCGTCGCGCGCCTTCCCCGGGGGCGGGAAGCCGGACGGGCGGAAAATGCCGGGGCGTCCCGTCGGGGACCTGCGACAGCCCGTCGCCTGATCCAAATCAGGGAGCCGATCCATGCGGGTTCTCGTCTACACGTCGCTGTATCCGGGCGCGGGTCATCCCGGCCACGGCATTTTCGTCGCCCAGCTCGTCAAGGAACTGGCCGGATTGGCCCGGGTGCGGGTCTTGGCCCCGGAAAGCGGCTATGGCTGGTTGGCGGCTTTGCTGCGCCGTCCCGCCGGCCTTGTCGAGCCGATCGTTATGACGGAGCATTGCCGCTTCTGGACCATCCCCAAGGTGTTCAAGTCCCTGGACGGCCGTTTCATGGCCTGGTGGAGCCGCCCAAGCTTCGACCGCGCCATGGCCTTTGCCCCGGACCTGATCCATGCCCACTACGCCTATCCGGATGCGGCGGCGGCGGCCGAGCTGGCCGCGCGGGCCGGGCTGCCCCTGGTGGTGACCTGCCATGGCTCGGACATCAATGTGCTGGCCCGCGATCCGGCGCGCCGGCGCGCCATCGCCCGAGCCCTTAACCAGGCCGCGGCCGTGCTGGCGGTCTCCCGGGACCTGGCCGGCAAAATCGCCGATCTCGGCGTCGATCCCGCACGCATCCGGCATATGCCCAACGGCGTGAACCTGGACAGGTTTCCGCTGGCCGACAAGGCGCAAAGCCGGCGGCGGCTGCGTCTGGCCCCGGACGTCCCCGTGCTGCTGGCGGCGGGACGCCTGGAGCCGGTCAAGGGCTACGACCGGTTGTTGCGCGCCCTGGCCCTGCTTCCCGACGTGCATCTGGTCCTGGTCGGCCAGGGTGGTCAGGAAGGGGTCTTACGGCGTCTGGCCGGGGAACTGGGCCTTGCCCGACGGGTCCGTTTTGACGGCCAGGTGGCCCACGGGACCCTGGCGACCTATTACCAGGCCGCCGACGCCCTGGCCCTGGCCAGCCATAGCGAGGGCTGGCCCACGGTCATCCACGAAGCCCTGGCCTGCGGCACGCCGGTGGTGGCCCCGGCCGTGGGCGGCATTGCCGAGGCCCTGGCCGATCCCCGGGCGGGCGTGCTGCTCCCTTCGGCCGATCCCCAGACCCTGGCGGAGGGCATCCGGCGCGTCCTGGCCCTGCCCGCCGACCCCGCCGGACTGCGCCGCATCGCCGCCGCCCATGACTGGCGGTTTCTGGCCGCGCGGCATGTGGCGCTGTATGCGCGCGTGCTGTGTCCCCCCACCCATGCCCAGGAGGAGGTTTCCCATGCGATCCGTCCGCGTCGTGCTGCTTGCGGCCATACTGCCGCTTCTGCTCCTTGAGGCGTCGCTCGCCATGGGCGGCGCGGAGATCCAGGTCCGGCCCACCGACGATCCGGCCGCGCTCAAGGCCCGGTTGCGGGGATTGGCCCCCGGAACCACCGTGCGGCTGATGCCGGGCGTGTTCGGCAGGGGGCTGAAACTGGCCGATTTGCGGGGCACGCCCCAGGCCCCCATTCGCATCGTCGCCGCGCCCGGAGCCGTGTTGGACGGCCGGCGGGGCCAGGGGGCGAAATCCTTTGCCAACGGCTCCGGCATCCTGCTCGAAAATTCCGGCAACGTGATCCTCGAAGGGCTGACCATCTCCGGGTTCCAGCGGGGCGTCACCGTGGGGGCCTGCCAGTCGGTGACGCTTCAAGGCAACACCATTCACGACGTGGACAGTTACGGGATCATGTCCTACCGCAGCAACGGCACGACCATCACCGAAAACCGCATCGAACGCTGCGCTTCCGAGCACGGCATCTATGTGAGCGACGTGGCCGCCAAGGTCGTCATCTCCAAAAACGTCATTCGCAACACCCACATCAACGGCATCCACGTCAACGGCGCCGTGGCCGGGCCGGTCATCACCGACAACCAGCTCGAGCGTATCGGCGTTTTCCCCACCAAGGAAGGCGGCGCCGCCCTGACCCTGGTCGGCGGGACCACGAACCCCGTGGTCAGGCACAACCGCTTCAAGAATATCCATGGCCAGGGCATCACCCTGGACGCCCCCAATGCCGTCATCGACGCCAATACCTTCGACGTCTGCTCCTGGAGCGGCATCCTCGGCCTGCCGCACGCCATGGGCCTGCGCCTGACTGGCAACGATTTCCGCACCGTGCCGGTGATCCCGCTCCAACTGAGCCCGGCCATCATCGCTTCGGTGACCGCCTCCGGGAACCGCTACCCGGCCAGGCTTCCCGTGTGCGAAACCGTCGACGGCAAGCGGCGTTATTCCCTCAAGGACTGGCAGGCGCTGGGGAAGGATGTCCACTGAGCCCCGAAGCCCCGTGGTGGTCTACCACCACCGCACCCAGGGCGTGGATGCCCAGGGCATCCATATCCACGAGATGTGCCGGGCCTTCGAGTCGCTGGGCTACGCGGTGGCCAAGGTTGCCTTGCACGCCAAGGAAGAGCCGGGGCGGGAATCCCGTCCCGGGCGCCTCGGCAGGCTGCTCTCCCGCCTGCCGCCCGCGGCCTACGAACTGTTGGAACTGGGCTATAACCTGGTCGGCGTTCCCCGGCTTTACCGGGCGGTCAGGCGGCATCGGCCCGCCTTCGTCTACGAACGCTACTCGCTGTACAACCTCTGCGGGGTCGTGGTGTCGCGGTTGGCCGGCGTGCCGTTGGTCCTCGAGGTCAATTCCCCCCTGGCCAGGGAAAAGGCGCGCCATGGGGGCGTGGCGTTCGGGCGGCTGGCCCAGGCCGTGGAGACGTACATCATCAACCATGCCACCCGCAGCATCGCCGTCACCGGCGTGCTGCGGCGCATGCTGGCCGAGAAGGGGGGCGACGCGGCGCGTATCGTGGTCATGCCCAACGGGATCAACCCTGGCGAGTTTCGGCGGCCCTCGCGTCCCGAACGCCGGACCGGGGATATGGTCAGGATCGGGTTCGTGGGCTGGTTTCGGCCTTGGCACGGTCTGTTGGAAATGGTGGAAGCCTTGGAGCGGCACGGCCTGTTTCGCGAGGGCGTCAGCTTGCTGCTGGTGGGCGACGGTCCGGTCAGGCCGGCGTTGGAGCAGCTGATTAAGGCTCGCGGCCTTGGGGATCGCGTACGCATCACGGGGGCCACCCCGCGCCGGCTTCTTCCCGGCCTGCTGGACGAGGTGGACATTGCCGTCCAGCCGGCGGCCACGGCATACGCCTCCCCCATGAAGCTTTTCGAATATCTGGCCGCCGGCAAGGCCGTGGTGGCCCCGGATCAGGACAATATCCGCGAGGTGGTGCGCCACGGCGCCGAGGCGCTCCTTTTTGCGCCCGGCGATTGGGACGCCTTCGCCGGGCAGGTCCGGGCCCTTGTCCGCGATCCGGGCTTGCGCCGGCGGCTGGGGGAGGCCGGACGCCGGTCCATGCTCGAAAATCGGCGGACCTGGACAGATAACGCGGCCCGGGTCGTGGCCTTGCTCGGCCAGCCGTTCCCGGGCCGCTGACAGGCGGGCAATCCCAAACGGGCGCGCGCCTGGATGTCGGTTACAGGGCGATCGGGGTTTCCTCCTCGGTCGGGGCGGCCAGCTCCCGCATGCCGGTCACGGTCAGCGCCAATCCTTCTTTGATACGTGTTTGCGGCACCCAGCCCGTATGGCGCAGGAGCTTGGAGTTTTCCGCCACCGAACAGACGATATCCCCCCGACGCGCTTCGACGTATTTTGGGGCGTGGGGAATCCTGAGCAGGCGCGCCGTCAGTTCGGCCAGGGTGTTGATGTTCACCCCGTGGCCGGTGCCCACGTTGTAAATGCCGGAAAGCGGCTTTCGCCGCATGAACCCCGCAGCCGTCATCAAGGCCCGCAGGGCGTCTCCCAGAAAAAGAAAATCCCGAAGCTGCAAGCCATTGCCATGGATGATCGGCGGGAGTCCCTCCTGGGCCCTTTCCAGAAACTTGCGCACGACGCCATCGTAGGGGCCGGCCTTGGCCCGGGTGGGGCCGTAGATGTTGAAAAAGCGCAGGGAGCATCCATAGCCGGATTGCTCGATGGCCTGGGAAACCAGAAACTTGGATAATCCGTAGGGGCTTGGGGGATCACCGGCGTCCGTTTCAAGGGCAGGCCGGAAGAGGGGCTTGCCGTATTCGGCGGCGGAACCGGCGAAGACGAACGTCCGGCATTGGTTTTGTCTGGCCTTGGCATGCAGGAAAAGGGAGGCCTCGTGGTTGACGTTCATGGTCTCGATGGCGTGGTCCATGGAATAGGGGACGCTGATGATGGCCGCCAAATGAAAGATGGCGGTTAACGGTGCATGTTGTGTGATGAGCCTGTCGATAAAATCCGTGTCCGTTATGGATTCGTTGTGGAATTCAAAGGCGGGGTGCTGCATGAATTCCGTCATGTTCTCCAATGAGCCGGAAAAGAAATTGTCGATGCCGATGACGCGGTGCCCATTTCGCAAAAGTCTTTTGGTCAGGTTCGATCCAACATTTCCGGCGCAGCCAGTGACGACACATGTTTGATTGATAGCGTATGTCATATGCGATGTTCCTGTAGGTGGTATGATTTGACGTTGTTTTGTGGTATATTGGTATTCCGTAGTTTGCTATTTATCGTATTGTTTCATGGTGTTCCAATAACGTGGTCGATTTGAAAATTGCATCGCATAGTTGTGACTCCAATAATGTTTAATGTATTACTTTAACATATTGCATCCGTTGCCTTGTGCTCGGAACAGCAAACGTCGTGCCCTTTGAGACGGCGAAAAGTGTCCTGGAATCCCAAGAAAAAACATCGGCGATGCAGGGAAGGGTCGGATTTTGGCAGGTTCCCCGACATCGTTTGTCGGTATTGTTTACATGTCCTGCGGTGGGGCGGCGTTTTTCGGCCGGGAGGCCGGAGGAGGGCAACCGGATCTCGGTCCTGCGCAAAAAGACCGCCGAGAATGGGGGAAAACACCCACCCCCGGCTTCGCCGCTGCAACGGAGGGCGTGCGGCAGTGGGAAGGCTTTTCGATACGATGGGCCGCACCGCGCGGGAGCGCGCGTCGGCGCCTGGCCCAGGGACGCCGGATGAAAAAACGGCTGCATGCGGCGTGATTACGTGTCAGCCCCCATCGCGGGAGACTCCGCACAGGCGTAAGGAGGCAAAAGGCAAGGGAAGGATTCGGCGATGAACCCCGGTTGACTGGGAGGCCCAACATGTTGCGGGAAAGCACGGTACGACCCTTACGGCGCGTCCCTGATGGGCGCACGGACGGGGCGCGGGAAATCCTCGTGTTGTGCCACCGCATCCCCTATCCCCCGACCAAGGGCGACAAGATCCGGTCCTTCCATCTGGTGCGGCATCTGGCTCGGCAGGGCTGGCGCGTGCACCTCGGCGCGTTGGTGGATGATCCGGCCGATCTGGCCCACCGCGAGGCCTTGCGCCCGTACTGCGCCAGCCTTGCCGTGGAGCGGCTTCCCCGGTGGCGCAAGTTGCGGTCCCCCTTGGGGGTGTTCGCGGGAACGTCCCTTTCCGTGGCCTGTTTTCGCAAGCGCGCCTTGCAGGACTATGTGGATGAGGTCCTGGCCTCGCGGCCCATCGCGGCCGCGATGGCGGTCAGCGCGCCCATGGCCGAATACCTGCGCCAAAGTCCCGGGCCGTTGCCGTCGCGGATGCTGCTCGACCTGGTGGATGTGGATTCCGAGAAATGGCGCGATTATGCCGGCCGCGCCGCCTGGCCCCTTGCGGGGCTCTATGCCCTGGAGGCGCGGCTCCTTGGCCGCTACGAACGCCTCGTCGCGTCGCTTTTTGAGGGCGTGCTGTTGGTCTCGGAGGCGGAAGCCTCGCTTTTCCGTCGCGTCAGCGGGGTACGCGGCAAGGCCCGGGCGCTCTCCAACGGCGTGGACCTGGACTATTTTTCCCCGGCCAGCGGCCTGGCGGCGACCATTCCCGGCCGCCTGGTCTTCTGTGGGGCCATGGATTATCGGCCCAACATCGACGCCATGATCTGGTGCGCCACCACCGTCCTGCCGCGTCTGCGACAGGCTCTGCCGGAAACGACCCTGTGTATTGTGGGGGCCAACCCCACCCCCCAGGTACGGGCCCTGGCCGCGCTCCCCGGCGTGCGCGTCACGGGCGCCGTGGCCGACGTGCGGCCTTTCGTGGCCGGGGCGGCCTTGTCCGTGGCTCCCCTGCGTCTGGCCCGGGGGCTGCAAAACAAGGTGCTGGAGGCCATGGCCATGGGCAAGCCGGTCCTGGCCACGCCCCAGGCCTTTGAGGGGATCGAGGCCGTTGCCGGCCGGGATCTGGCCGTGGCCCCGGACGAGCCCGAGGCCTTCGCCGCCGCCGCCCTGGAATTGCTGCTGGACCGCAAGGCCGCGGCGGCCATGGGCGCGCGCGCCAGGCGGCGCATGGAACAACGCTACGCATGGGCGGCCCGGCTGGCACCGCTCGAAACCCTGTTGGAGTAGCCGGCATGCGCATCCAAGTTGTCGGCGAGGCCGCGCGCGCGGCCTGGGACGCGTTCCTGTCGCGTCATCCCGGGGCGACCCCGTATCACCGCTGGGCCTGGATGGACGCCGTCCAGCGCGCCTACGGCTTCGCTTATGCGCCGCTTGCGGCCTGGCGCGACGGCCAGGCGGTCGGCGTCCTGCCCCTTGTCCGCCTCCGCCTGCCAGGGCTCCCCGGCTGGCTCGTTTCCGTGCCGTACGGCGACCTTGGCGGCCCCTTGGCCGAGGATGCCGCCACGGAGCAGGCCCTGGTGGACACGGCGCTGGAGCAGGTCCGCCGTCTAGGGGCGGCCGGACTGGAGCTGCGCCGGCTGGGGCGCGAACCGCAGGGAGGCTCGAAAGTCCTTGTCCGCAGGGCGCTGCCCGCCGGCGCGCCGGTGCTCATGCGCTCCTTTCGCTCCAAGCTGCGCAGCCAGATCAACAAGCCCCAACGGGACGGCCTCAGGGCGCAAACCGGCGGTCCGGAGTTGTTGCCGGTCTTTTATCGGGTCTTTTGCCGCAACATGCGCGACCTCGGTTCCCCGGTTCATGCCCTGGACTGGTTCCGGGCAGTGCTTGGCGGCTTTGGTGACCTGGCCCGGGTGACCGTGGTCTCGCTGCCGGACGGTTTCCCGGCCGCCGCCGCCATCTGGCTGGTCCAGGGACGAATGGCCTTCAATCCCTGGGCCTCGTCCCTGCGCGAGCACAACCGGGCCAATCCCAACATGCTTCTTTACTGGTCCATGCTCTCCCGGGCCGCCGGCGAGGGGGTGGAGGATTTCGACATGGGCAGATCCACGCCGGGCGGCGGCACCCACCGTTTCAAACTCCAATGGGGCGGGCGGGAAGTCGGGCTTTCCTGGGAGCGCTTCGCCCCGTCCGGCCGGTCGCAGCCGCCTTCCGGCGTAACCCGGCCCGGCAAGGCGCGAAAGGCGCTGGCCGCCTGCTGGAGCCGGCTGCCCCTCCCCATGGCCAATGCGGCCGGACCCGTGATGCGCCGTTATATCTCGCTCTAACAGGATGGAACCATGTTGCATTTGAAAACAGCTCTACGGCTCTGGGACTATAGGGAACTCCTGACGACCCTGGTCTGGAAGGAAATCGTGGTGCGTTACAAACAGGCCTACTTCGGGCTGCTGTGGACGGTGCTCAAGCCCGTCATGCTCACGCTGGTCTTTACGCTCATGCGGAGCTTCATCGGTATCGACAGCGGTTCCGTCCCCTATCCCGTGCTGACGTTCGCCGCCCTGATCCCCTGGGTCTTTTTCCAGGAAGGGGTCGGGCTTGGCGTCAACAGCATCGTGAACAACGCCGGGTTGGTGAAAAAGATCTATTTTCCCCGCGAAGTTTTTCCCCTGGTGTCGGTCCTGACCAAGATGGTGGAATTTTGCATCGATATGGCGGTGCTTTGGGGATTGATGACCTGGTACGGCCTGTCGCTGACCGGGCAGGTCGTCTGGCTGCCGCTGCTGCTCGTCTATCTGGTCCTGACCTCCTTGTCGGTGAACCTGATCGGCGCGGCGCTCAACGTCTTTTACCGCGACATCTCCCAACTGCTGCCCGTGGCCATTTCCCTGGCCATGTACGCCTCGCCCATCATCTATCCCCTGTCCCTGGTCAAACAGGTGCTTCTGGTCTCCCAATCCGCCGGCCCCCATTCGCACCTGCTTTATTTTCTTTACACCCTGAACCCGCTGGTCGGCATCGTGGACGCCTTTCAAAACGTGCTGCTCCACAACAGGCCGCCGGACATGTCCGTGATCTGGCCCGGAGCCATGGTCGTGGCCGTGCTTTTGCCCATCAGCTACGAAATCTTCAAACGTTCCGAGGATGCTTTCGCCGACGTGATTTAAGGCTGGGTTCTGTGGGCACTATGCCGGAGATATTCGTCGTCAGGAAACGCGCGGGTCTGTGACCGGCGCAATCCAGGCAACCCTTTTCATGGACGCCATGCGAGCGGACCCGAGGAGCGACGATTGGCCATGGCTGTAATAGAAGTCACTGCAATGACGAAGGAATTCCGATTGGGACAGATTTCCACCCTCAAGCAGAGTCTGCGCAATCTGCTGTGCAGGGTCACGGGGCGGCCGACGGAAAAAAACGGGCGCTTCAACGCGCTGGCCGATATCGATTTTTCCGTCGCAACCGGCGAGGTCGTGGGAATCATCGGTTCCAACGGCGCGGGCAAATCCACCCTGCTCAAGATCTTATCGGGCATCACCGCGCCGACGACGGGCACGGTCCGGGTTAAGGGGCGGGTGGCCCCGCTGATCGAGGTCGGAGCCGGGCTGCACCATGAGCTTACCGGCCGCGAGAACATCTACCTCAACGCCTCCATCCTGGGCGTCCCCCGCCGGACCATCGAAAAGCTGGTGGACCCTATTTTGGAGTTCGCCGAAATCAAGCCTTTCGCCGACACGCCGGTGAAAAAATACAGCTCGGGCATGAAGGTCCGCTTGGGATTCGCCATTGCCACCAATATCGAGGCCGACATTCTCATTGTCGACGAGGTGCTGGCCGTGGGCGACATCGCCTTTCAGCGGAAATGTTTCGACAGGATCGAAGACCTTATCGTCAAACAGAAAAAGACCGTCCTGCTCGTCAGCCACAATATCCGGCAGGTGCAGCGCATCTGCTCCAGGGTGTTGCTGTTTCAGTGCGGCAGAATCATTGCCGATGGTCCCACACAGGACGTCTGTCGCCTCTTTTTCGAACAAAGCGACAAGATCATTTACGACAGGAACGTCTCCAGATGGGGCACGTTTCAAACAGTGGACGGTTTTGAACTGGTGTCGCTTGATATGACAAACGGTCGCGGCCAGCCGGTCACGCGCCTGCGCAGCAATACGCCGGTGGAAATACGCATCCGCTACCGCAACGAGCATCCCATGCTCCGGCCGAAATTCGGTATTGGCGTGCATACGTCGGACTTCTTGTACCTGACGACCTATGACAGCCGCCATGAGATAGAAATGGATGTTGTGCCGCCAGGGGAACACGAAGCCATCTGTCACATTGCCAGGCTGCCCTTTACCCCGGGAATCTATTCACTGCGCCTTGGCGTCAGCAGCGGGCTGCTCGAAAAAAACATCTTCTACGGCGAGAACCTGCTCAATTTCCAGGTGGAAGGGGAAGAATGCTTCCGCAATGTCGTCGGCTCCGAAGGCTTCATCATGCTTGACGCAACATGGCGGCAACTGTCCTAGGCCGGCGTTTATGCCACGTGCATTGGAAAAAGCGACAACCTCGTGATCGTCCGGAGTCGATGATGGACATGAAGATATCGGTTGTCATCCCTTTGTACAACAGGGAAAGATACATACGATCCTGTGTGGAGAGTGTGTTGCGACAGACGTTTCCTGTCCATGAAATCATCGTCATCGACGACGGCTCCCGGGATAACGGCGGCGAAGCTCTACGTGACTATGTGGAACAGAAATCCGTTCGGTATTTTTACCAGGAAAACCAAGGAATTTCCCGGGCCAGGAATGCCGGCGTGGCTGTGGCGACCGGCGACCATATCGCCTTTCTCGACTCCGACGATCTGTGGCTGCCGGCAAAACTCGAAAAGCAGGTCGCCTTTCTGCGCCGGCATAACCACATCGAGTTCGTGCACAATGACGCCGACCTTATCGATGGGCAGGGCAACATTGTCGCCGATGTTTCATGTTTCCGTTTTTATGTGCAAGGGCGATGTTTTGAAGAAGTCTTGCATTACTGCGGCATCAATACCTCTTCGGTCCTGGTCTCCAAACGCCTTCTCGACGCTGTCGGCCTTTTCGACCCGCGCTTGCAGGGGTCCGAGGACTACGAATTTTTCATGCGTAGCGCCGCACGCTACGAGATCGGCTTTGTCAATGAAAAGCTGACGCTGTATCGCAGGCATGCCGAGGGCGCTTCGGCCGATCGCATCAATATCCTCATCCAGGCGATCAAAGCGGTAGATGTCTTTTGCGAGAATACGAACGCCGACAAAAAAATGATTGCTGTTGCGACACGGCAGAAGGGGAAACTGTATTTCCGCATAGCGCAACGATTGTTTTTCGAGTTTTCACGAAAATCCGCGGCGCGCAGCAATCTTTTTCTTGCTTTGCGGCATCGCTATTTTTCTTCCGAAATGTTGCCCTTGCTCCTTGAAGTGCTTTTCCCCAATGAAGCGCTCAAGACGCTTCGCTGGTACAGAAGAAAACTCGCAACCGCCCTGAAACGCACATGACGACGCACGCCTCCCCCCCCCGCATCGGCTACCTCCTGCGGACGTTTCCCGTGCTCTCGGAAACCTTCGTGGCCGGCGAGATTCGCGCCCTGGCCGCCTTGACGGGGCATGGGCCGGTGGTGGCGGCCCTGTATCGTCCCGGACCGGGGCAGGGGGGTGGTTGGCGGCCTGGCCGCGCGGATGCGTTGCTCTATTGGCGCGATATCGACAAACGCCATGTGCGGGGGCTCGTCCGGGCCCACGCCCGGTTCCTGGCCGGCGCGCCGGTTCGGGCCGTTTCCTGTCTGGCTCGGTCCAAGGCCCCGTCGCTTCCCCTCAGGGACCGGATCAAGGTTCCGGTGCTGGCGGACTTTTTCGTCCGGCACGGCGTGACCCATATCCATAGCCATTTTGGCTGGGAACAGGTGGAGATGCTTGCCCACCTGCACCGGCTGACCGGCCTGCCCTACAGCCTGACCCTGCATGCCGTCGACATCTTCGTGGACCCGGCCGGGCTGGCCGCACGATTGTCCGGGGCGGCCTTCGTGGCCACCATCAGCCGCTACAACAAGGCCTTGCTGGTCGAGCGATTGGGGCTGCCGGCGCAAAAAGTCCATATCGTGCATTGCGGTGTGGATTTGCCGGCATTCCCTGTTTGTCCCGTCTCGCCGGGGCCGGTGCCGCGGCTGGTGTCCATCGGCCGGATGGTGCCGAAAAAAGGGTTTGAAATCCTGCTGCGGGCCCTGGCCCTGCTCCGTACCAAGGGCTTTGCCTTCGAGGCGGAATGCGTGGGCGACGGGCCGCTGGCCACCCAGCTCGAGCGCTATGCCGCCGGCCTGGGGCTTTCCGGGGCGGTACGCTTTACCGGGGCCCTGGAGCCGGACGAGGCCAGAGCCCGGTTGCGGCGGGCCGATTGCTTCGTCCTGGCCTGCCGCCAGGGACCGGATGGGGATATGGACGGCATCCCGGTGGCCCTCATGGAGGCCATGGCCCTGGGGCGGCCCGTGGTCTCCACGCGCTTAAGCGGCATCCCGGAGTTGGTGGAAGCGGAATGCGGCCTGCTGGCCGAACCCGACGATCCGTTCTCCCTGGTCGACAGACTGCAGCGGATTTTTACGGACACGGAACTGGCGGCGCGCCTGGCCCGGGGCGGGCGGCGGCGGGTCGAGCAGGCCTTTACCCTGGAGGGGCAGGCCCGGCGGATTCTGGCCCTGGCCGGCGGTGGCGCGACGGAGGGGCGGGCATGAGAATCCTTGTGTGCTGTGCCGATTGGGGCGTGCCCCTTTGCGGAAGCGCCGGCTCTTCCGTGCATCTGCGCGCGCTGGCCAAGGCCCTGTCCGGTTTGGGCCACGAGGTGCGGCTTGTGGTCAGCAATGCCGACGGCGACGTCCTACCGCCCCTGCCGGTGGACGTCGTTGCCCCGGCGCGGGTCTGGCCGGCGGTGCACGGCTGCATCGAGCGCCTCCGGGGCCGGGAAGGGGGCCTCACGGCCCTGTCGATCCCCACCAGGACCTTCGCCGGGCCGGTTCCCGCCGCGCCGGCGGGATGCGGGGCGCGGATCTTCTGCCGCGAGCCCGTGGCCGTGCGTTCCTGGAAGACGCGCCTTTACTACAACACATTGCCCTGGCTGGCCGACCGGGCCCAGGAATGCGTTTCCCATCCTGTCCGCTTTGGCCGGGCCGTGTCCCGAATCATGGCCGATTTCAGGCCCGACGCCGTCTACGAACGCTACGCCCTGTGCCAGACGGGCGTAGCGCGGGCGCTGCGCCCGGCCTTAAGCGGGCGGGTGCCGCATCTTCTGGAAGTCAATGCCGCCTTGTCCAGGGAGCGGTTTGACGGCGTGGCGGGCGCCGGAGTCCTGGGCCGGTGGTCCGCGCTGGTGGAAAGGCGGTTGTGGCGCGGGGCCGACCGGGTCGTGTGCGTCTCCGAAAAACTGCGCAGCCAGGCCGTTTCGGCCGGGGTCGAGCCGGCCCGGGTGTTGGTCATGCCAAACGGCGTGGACCTGGAGGCGTTCTCTCCGGATCGTCCCAAGGGGCGGCTGCGCAAGCGGCTTGGCCTCGGGCCGGAAACACGTCTTATCGGCTGGCTTGGCGCGCTGTCCCCCGGCCGGGGAGCGGAGGCGTTTGTCCGCCTGCTGGCCCGGGCGCTGCCCCGGATCGGGCAGGCCATGGGCGTGGTCATCGGCGGCGGCCCGCTGGAAGGGGACTGTCGCCGGCTGGCGGCCGCGCTGGGCATCGCCGACCGGGTGGCCTTCACCGGCCCGGTCGCGCACGAACGGGTCCCCGATTTTCTGGTGGATCTGGACATTGCCGTGGCCTGTTATCCCAAACGCGGGGATTTCTACTTTTCGCCCATGAAGGTGGCCGAATACCTGGCCTGCGGATTGCCCGTGGTCGCCGGGCGCACGGGGCATAAGCCCGAGCTGGTCGCTGACGGCGAAAACGGCCTGCTGGTGGAGCCGGACGATGCCGACGCCTGGGGGCGGGCCTTGGCCGCAGTTTGCCGCGATGCCGCCCTGCGCGCCCGCCTTGGCCGCGCGGCCAGGCAGTCGGCTCTGGCCGGTCCCACCTGGCGCGGCAATGCCGAACGCGTGGTCCGGGAAATCGGGCGTTGTCGGCAGGGCGCATCGCCGGGGGGGAGGGCGCGGCCATGACGCAGCGATACGTTGTCGTGCTGCCCGAGCCGATGGACCGGGCCGGTTGCCGCAGCCCCTCCCTGGTGGAGCGATTGCAGGGCATGTGCGGTCGGGAGCGCCTGTTTTTTCCCGCCCTTGGCGTGTCGCCGGCCCGGCTGGCCGGGGTGCTGCTGGAGAGTCGGGGACAGCCAGGGCGGGTCACGGTCAACGGACGGCCCGCCAATATCCTGTGGCGTCGTGGGCGGCGCATGCTGCTCGCTCCCGGTCCCTTCTGCCGCTACGAAAATCAGGTCTCTGTCAGCCGGGGGGCCGGCGACGTGGCGCTGTACCCGGTGGTGGACGCGACCGGGGATATCGCGGCGCTGGGCCTTGCGCCGGGTCGCGCCTGGCGTCTGCAAACCCTGGAAGGCCAGGATGCGGGACCGGCTCCGGCGTCGGCCCCAACCAGCGCATGCGGCGGCGAGGTGCTTTCGGGCCTTGTTCGGGGCCTTGCGGCCATGGTCGCCGGCAATGGGGATGTCTGGTCCTTTTACGACCTGGCCGAAAAGACGTTCCGGCTGGCCGGCTGGCGTTGGGATACGGGCCTTGTGCTGGAGGCCCTGGCGGCTGCCGCCCGGCATCGCATTGTAAAGGGCGTCGACAGCGTGGCCAGGGTGGTGGCGGATCGGTTGATGGCCTCTCGCCTGACGCATCCGGACTGTCTGGGCGGATTCCCGGAATGGACGGACTTGCGCTACGGCACGTCGCCGCATGGGGTCGGCCGGTGGGTCGTCCCGTTTAACGCGGCGTTTATCGCCGTCGGCCTGCAGCGTCTGGGCGAGCACTGCGACGCCCCGGCGTATTCCCTGGCCGCCAGGGAGAGCCTGCGGTTGGCGGCCGCCAAGGGACTGACGGCCGCGGGCGGCGTGGCCGGCTATTATTTCGAGCAGGCCCGCCGCTGGCAATACGTGGGGCAGATAAACGATTCCGGCGTCCTCGGTCGCGGCCTGGCCCTTTTCCCCGGGGAGGCCTGGGCGGCCGAGGCGGCCGGCCGGTCCTGTGCGTATATCCTGGACAAGGCGGTCCGGCCCGATGGCCATATCGGCCGGGCCTGGTGGGACCCGGTCGGGGCCTTTCCCCCGGGGCCGCCCCTTTTCCCGGAGTGGAAGCGCCATCCCGGTCGGGTGGTGGCCAAGGTGTTCTTGCGCGGTCAGGCCTGGGTGCTCATGGGCCTGACCGGCGCCTTGCGGCTGGGAGCGGCGGGCCGGCTGGGGCAGGCGGCGCGCCGGCTCGTGGATTTCATCGTGGACGCCCAATGCGACGACGGCTCTTGGCTCTACAGCCGCAATCAGCCCGCCCTCGGCTCCTGCGCCAAGACGACCGCCGCCCTGGCCCTGGCCCTGGCGGAATGGTCCCATACGACGGGGGAAACCTGGCCCCTTGCGGCGGCGCGCCGGGCGCTTGGCTTCCTGGAGGCCAGCCGCCAGCCCCGGGACGTGCCGCCTGCGTTGGCAGGGATGCCCGTCGACACCTCGGCCGAGGGCTGCATCATCTATTTTCGCGACAGGCCGGTGGTGTGCGCCTACACGGCGGCCCTGGAGCTTTTGGCCCGGCTGGCCCTGGAGGAAACGCCGTGAGAATCCTCCACGCCTGCAAGCACTTTTACCCCCGGGTGACGGGCGTGACCAGCCACGTGGAGCATCTCGGCCGGGAGCAGATGCGCGCCGGCCACGAGGTGGCCGTGGCCACTTGGCACGCCGGGGGGGCGGAGCCTTCCGCGTCGGCCCTGCCGGTCTTCCGGGTCCCCCCCGGGGAGCGGGAGGCGCTGGTCGGGCGCATGGAAGCCTTTGCCCCGGACATCATCCACGCCCACTCGGTATGGGACGCGTCCCATGCCGCCGCCCGGGCGGCGCGAAAGCTCGGGCGGCCCTATGCGATCACCCCCCACGGCACCTGCCATCTGCTGACGGCCGCCCAGGCCTCGATTTCCTGGAAACAGCGGCTGCATTGGAGCGCCTGGCGACGCCGCGCCTTCTGGCTCGACCTGCTGCGGGGGGCCGGCGTCGTCATCGCCCTCAATACTCTTGAGGAACAATATTCCCTGACGGCCGGCGTGCCTTTCGATCGCATCGTGCGTGTGCCCAATGCCGTGGATGTGGACGTGTTCCATCCCGCCGAAAGCGGGGAGGCCTGGCGCGGGGATACGGGCGGGGCTTGTTTCACGGTGCTGTTTGTCGGGGCCATGGAGGAAAACAAGGGGATCTTCGAAGTGATCGAAGCCGCCGCCTGCCTGCAGACGCGCTTGCCCTGCGTGCGCTGGCTGCTTTGCGGCGACGGCCCCGATCTGGAGCGCTCCCTGTTGGCCGCCGCCGCCAGCGGCGTCACCGATGTCGTCTCTTTCCTGGGGCGGGTGGAACGGGTCCGGGTCCCGGATTTGTACCGGCAGGCCGACGCGGTGGTCGTGCCCTCGCATATGGAGGCCTTTTCCACGGCGCTTTTGGAGGCCATGGCCAGCGGCCTGCCCTGCGTGGGCACCAATGTGGGCGGCACACCCGGCATCATCGACCGGGACAAGACCGGGTTTTTGATTCCCAAAAACGATGCGCGGGCCTTGGCGGACAGGGTCTGCTGGCTGGTCCGGCACCCCCGGGAAGCCGCGGCCATGGGCCGGGCCGGTCGGGAGAAGGCCCGGCGGCAGTTCGCCTGGCCCGGCGTTGCCGCCCGCATCGAGCAGGCCTATCGCCTGGCGCTGGGGCTGGTCGTGGCCTGCCTGCTCCTGTGCCGACCGGCCCTGGCGGCCGAGGTGGCGGCGCTGGACATGCTGACCATGGTCGATCCGAAAAGCGGTCTGGACTGCGCCGATCCGGCCCGGGACTGGCGGCGGTCCAATCCCGTCTGGGACGGCGCGGCGATCGCCTTGTCCCTGGCCCGGGGCGAGACGGCCGCGTTCCAATTGATCGTGCTCCCCGGGCCCGGCGAGCGCCTGGAAGATGTCCGCGTCCAGGTGGAACTGCCGGGCGCCGTGTCCTGGAAGGCGTATCGCGCCTGGCACATCTGGAACGTGGCGGAAGTGGCCGTCCCCATAGGTTCCGGCCGACCGTCCTTCGATATCCCCAGCCGACTTCCGCTCGAACGCCGGGCCACGGGCGACTACCGGGCTTTTGCCCTCGTGGTGGAGCTTGCCGTCCCCCGGGATTGTGCGGGCGAACGGTTGCAGGGCCGGGTCCGCTGCGCCTGGGCGGGCGGCGGCGCGACCCTGCCGCTTCGCCTGACGCCGTTACCGCTGCGCCTGCCCCGGCGGCCGTCCTTTCTCGTGGAAATGAATTCCTACGGCGATTACCTGCGGCTGCTGCCGGGGAATCAGGCGACCTTTCTGGCGATTCACCGCCTCTTTCGGGACTTCCGCTGCACCTTCACCCTGGTCCCGTACCGGCAGGCCGGCGAGGTGGTGCTGGATTTTCTGGTCCCGGCCGTAACGGCGGCCGTGCAGCCGGATTTTACGGCTTTCGATGCCGCTGTGGCCGGACTTTTCACCGGCAGCGCCTTTGCCGACGGCCAGCCCCTCAGCCATTTCCTGCTGCCTTTTCAGGCGCAGTGGCCCGTTCCCCTGGGCGCGGACGCTGGCCGCTACGCGGCGGAAAACGTCCGCTTGCGCCGGGCCTTTGCCGCGCACATCGCGGCCGCTGGCTGGCGGGAGACCCGGTTCCAGGAATTTCACAACGAAAATCCGGAGCATGGGGCCAGGGTCCCCTGGCGGCTGGACGAGCCGGTCACCGGGCGGGACATGGCCGGCCATGAGCTGTTTTTGGACTTTCGCGCAAAGGCCTGCGCGGCGGCCGGCGGGGCGGCCTGCCCCCTGCGCTACCGCATCGACATCTCCGACTGGCGGCCGGTCCGGGGCTGGTTGCGCCGGCTGGCCGACGACGGGGTGACGGGCTGGTCCGTCTCGGCCGATCCCGCCTTTCTGGACAAGGACACGGTGGGCTTTTTCCGACAGGCCGGCGGCGCGTGGCTGATGGCGTACGGCGAACTGCCGGGCTTTGCGCGCGACGGCCGGCCCACGCCCTGGTCGCGCTTTCCGGCCCTTTTGGCGCGGTTTTCCGCCATGGGAATGGACGGCTACGCCCAGTGGCTGGTGGATTGCTGGCGGGACAAACCGCTTCCCGGCGTGCCCACCGTCGCGGTGCCCCTTTTTTACGCCAACGCCGCCGGGGCCAGGGATTTTTTATGGCCGGGCGCTTTCCTCGGCTGCGACGGCCCGTTGCCCTCGTTGCGACTTTTCGCCCTTCGGGAGGGCCTCAATATGCTGGATTACCTGGCGTTGGCCCGAAAATGCCGGCCGGAGGCAGCCCGGTTCCTTGGCGACGCGCTGGCCGCCGCGACCGATGCCGCGTCGCTCTATACGCTCAAAAACAGGATCGCCGCTGCGGCGATGGGACGGTGCGGACAATGAACGCGACGGTCAAACGCTTCATGGCCAGGGGCTGTCTGGGGCTCGGCCTCGACAGGATCATCCGCAGGACCGCTCAGGGGCGTTTCGTGATTTTGATGTTCCACCGGGTGGTCTCCCCGGCCACGCTCAAGGCCAGCGCAAACGCCTCGTTGATGGTGACGGAAGAGTTTTTTCGCGCCCTGGCCGAAACCCTGGCCGGGCGCTGTCATTGCCTGCCCTTGCGGCAGGCCGTCGCCCTGGCCGGGGTCGGAGCCGAGTATGCCAAGCCCGTGGTGGCCATCACCTTCGACGACGGCTACGCCGACTTTTACGACGCGGTGTTCCCCGTTCTCCGCAAGCTTGGCCTTCCGGCCACGATGTTTCTCTCCACGGGATATCTCGACCTGCCGGAGCGGTCTTTCTGGTGGGATGCGGCGGAAGCTTTTCTGGCCGGTTCCCGGGATTTGGAGCGCTTTGCCCGGGCCGGGCTGCCGGCGGCCTTTTGGCGGGATCTTCGGGCGGTCGCCGCGTCGCCGTCGCCGGAGCGTATTTCGGCCTTCATCCGGGGGCCGCTGCGTCGCCTCGATCCCACCGACCGGACCCGTTTTCTGGGGCTGCTTCCGCCGGCGTCCCACAGGCGGCCGGCCATACTCAGCTGGCCGCAGGTCCGGGCCATGGCCGCCACGGGCCTGGTCGATTTTGCCGCCCACTGCGTCACCCATCCGCTGTTGGCGGAACTCGATTGCACCAGCGCCCTGGCCGAAATCGCGGCCTCCAAACAACGCATCGAGGAAGAGACGGGCCGCCCGGTGACCGCGTTTGCCTATCCCGGCGGCAGCATCCCTTTGTTTTACAAGGACGCTTTGACCCAGGTGGGGATCGATCTGGCCGTCACCACCCGGTTCGGGGGCAACGACGGGCGAAGCGACCCGTTGCTGTTGCGGCGGGTGGATGCCCGGTTGTGCGGCGCCAACGGCGCTTTCGACCCGGCCTCCTGCCTGGCGGTGTGTTCCGGTTGTTTCGATTGGCTGCACGATCTGCGGGAGAGGCGTGATGCGCTGGTCCATTGATGACCTGGACGGGCTTTCTCGCGACGCTCCCGCCGTCACCGACGAGGGTTCCTGGCTTCGGGCCTGTGCCGCCGTGGAGACCGGAAAACCGGTGGTCCTGCGCCAGGACGGGGTGTTTTTGCCCTTGTGCTGGCAACGGCGGCACGGCCTGTCGGTGGTGGAGGCGCTTGGCCAGGGACAGCGCTCCGTGGCCGGCCCGGTCGGCGTGGCCAACGCGCCCATGCCGGTTTTGGGGCTTGCGGATCTGCCGGCGCGGGCCGATCTCCTCGATTTTCGCCGCTTTCCGGCGGTCCACGCCGACAGCGTGTTCCCCCGTTTCCCCTCCCGCTTGGCCCGTGTCGACGCCGCCTGTTTCAAGCGGTCCCTGGCCGTCGACGAAGAGGCTTTTCTCGCCTCCCTGTCCAAGGGGACGCGCAAGGACCTGCGCTATGCGATGCGGCGGGTGGAACGCACGTTCGGCAAGGATTCCCCGGGGCACGAGGCCGTGACCCTGAGGGCGGGAAACCGTGAGGCGGCCTGGAACCGGGCGGCCGCCCTCGCCAAACGCAGCTGGCAGGGGAAGGCGGGCGTGTCCGTCGTGACGGATGGTAAGAAGGAACGCTTTCTTAAACGATTGATGGAAAACGGCATGACCGTGAAAATCCATTTTTACTCTTTGGGAGATAGCCTTGCAGCTTTTGCCATAACAATGGAAAATGGGAAAGAAATATTGATATATGCCCATGAATACGATGCTGCGTATGCCAAGTACCAGCCTGGGCACATCCTCAATTTCTCCATCATTGCGACAGCGCTGGTAAGCGGCATTTCCCTGCTCGATTTTGGCGTTGGAGAGACGCCGCATAAATACGAATGGCAGTGCAGCCGAGAGACGTTATGGAGAATTCTCGTTCCGTTGACCTGGAAAGGGCATCTGGCGCTTGCCTATCAGAAGGCGCGCTGGTTTTGGGGTGGCCTGCGAAACCGCCCGAAGGGGAGGTAAGGGGTATGGCTGTCGGAACGCCTGTGCTTGCCCGCCCTGTCGACACGGCTGCCGGCGCGGCCTTGCCACGGTTGGAGGGGCTCCGCCTGGCCCATTTGATTCTGGATATGGGCTTTGGCGGCGCGGAACGATTGGCCCAGGACATTGCCATCGCCATGCAACGGCAGGGCGCCCGGTGCCATGTCGTGTGCTTTGACGCCGTTTCCGGCAATACGGAGCCCCTGACCCGCCACGGCATCCCGGTGGAATGCGTCAAACGCCGGCAGATGTTCTTTGATGGCCGGACCTGCCTGCGGCTGCTGCGGCGTTTGAAGGCCCTCGGCATCGGGCTTCTCCACGCCCATGACCTGACCAGCCTGTCCTACGCCGTGACGGCGGGGCTTGTCCTTGGCATTCCCGTGGTCGCAACGGAACATAGCCGGCATTATGTCGCGGCGCGCCGGCTGCGACGGCTCGAAAAACGGGTGCTGTGCCTGGGGGTGCGCCGGCTGGTCGCGGTTTCGCCGGGGCTCGCCCGGGCGAGCGTGCACCGGGACCGCATCGCTCCGGGCAAGGTCGCGGTCATTGAAAATGGCGTGGACGCGGCACGGTTCGCCCGGGCCGATGGCCGTCTTTTCCGTGCGGAACTGGGCCTTGGCCCCGGCGCTCTTTTGGTGGGCATGGTCGGCCGGCTGGAGGCGATCAAAGGGCCTGGGGTGCTGCTGGAGGCTTTTGCCGGTTTGGCCGGTCTTTTTCCCGAAGCCCGGTTGGCCTTCGTCGGCCAGGGGAGCCTCGCAAGCATGCTGCGCACCAGAAGCGAGGCTCTGGGCCTTGCCGATCGGGTCCACTTCCTGGGGGCCAGGTCGGATATCCCGGCGGTCATGGCCGGGTTGGACATCCTGGCCCTGCCATCCCTGTCCGAAGGACTGCCCCTGGCCTTGCTGGAAGGCATGGCCGCGGGGCGGCCGGTGGCAGCCACGGCGGTCGGGCGGGTCCCGGGCATCGTGCGGCCGGGGCGCGAGTGCGAAAACGGCCTGCTCGTGCCGCCTGACCACCCGCAAGCCCTGGGCCGGGCCCTGGCGGCGCTGCTCGGGGATGCGGCGCTTCGGGAGCGCCTCGGCCTGGCGGCGCGCCAGCATATCGCCAGATACTACGACCAGCGGGACATGTTCCGGAAGTATCAGGACGTGTACGCCCAGGCCCTGGACGGGAGGGCCTGACCATGTGGGCGCGGTCCACCTCCGATCCCCACGATCTGGTCACTCCCCTGCTTTCCTGGCTGCGTCGCCTCCAGGTCCGGGAAGCCGGCTACGACCAGGGCGGCATTCGCGATCCTCTTGACGGGCACGTGGCCGGCGAGCACTACGCGGCCACGCATTTCGCCTGGTGCTGCGCCCTGCGCCACGCGGCCAGGCCGGATGGGGACCTGCTGGCGGCGGCCCTTGAAGCCATGGCCTTCCACCTGCGCACCTCGCGGGACGCCTATGCCCCGGGGAACTGGTCCTACCATTGGGATTTCAACAACATGGCTTCCGTGGAAACCTATTTGCTGTTGCGGGAGGCCGTGCCGGACGCCCTGGGCGAGGCTTGGCTGGCAAGTCTGCAAAGTTGGAAAACCAACGTGCACTGGGCCGTCAACTGGGTGGCCATGCGGGCCCTGGCCCATTTCAGGCGCTTCGGTATTTCGGGGGATGCCGCGGACCGGCGCGTGGCCGAGGAATGGCTGGCCTACGTGCTGGGCTCGCAAAAGCAGGACGGCGGCATCGAGGATGTCCGGGGCAGAAGCCTGCCCAGCCAATACCATGCCTATACCGCCTGCCTGCTGCACCGCCTGCTGCCGGAACATCCCCGCCTGATCCGGACGGTCGTCAGGGCGGCGCGCTGGCTTTTGGCCATTACCGCCCCCGATGGCGAAAGCAATGCCCTGGGGCGTGGCCAGGGGCAGATTTTCGGCTACGCCTGTGCGCTCTATCTCTTCCGGGCCGCGGCGACCCTGGATCCGCCTCTGGCTCCCCAGTACCGGTTCGCGGCGGCCAGGACCATGGACCGGCTGCGCCGGTTCCAGACCGGGGAGGGCTGGTGGCCGCTGGTCCTCAACCGGCTTCCCGTAAGGCGTCGGGCAGGGTGGTACGACTATCATCATCTGAGCGTGTACAACGCCTTCGTTGCCGTCTGGCTGACTCTGGCGGCGGCTTTGCCCCTGCCGCCGGGACCGGCCGCGCCGCCCGAGCCGGGCGTTGTCTGGCTCAAGGATTCCGGCCTGCTGGCGGTGCGGCGTGACCGATGGTTCGTTCTATTCGGCTCCGGCAGGGAAGGGGCCGGCTATGCGACCGAGGCGGGCATCACCCCGTATGATCTTTTTTGGGAAGGCCGGCCGTTGTACCGCTATGTCCAGGGGCCGGGGCCGGGGAAATACGGCGCCTTGGCCCGGGACCGGGGGCAGGAAGCCAACTGCTGGTCGCCGCTGTGGCGGGTGGGACAGGGCCCCTGGCAGGCGCCGACCGAAGCGGAAGGGACCCTGGAGCCGGGGGCCGGACCTCATCGCTGGCTCCTGCGCCTGGAGCGCCGCAGCGCGCTCTGGCAGCGGGAACTCGTGCTGGGACGACATTTTCTCGAGGCCAGGGACACGTTGGATTTCCTGGATATTTCTCCCGAATCTCGCGGCGTGACCATTCGAACGCATAATTTCGTCTGGGCCGCCGACAGGCCCTGCCAGATGGGGCCGACGTATCTTCGGGATACGATGGGTGGCGTCGTGCTGCGGCTTTGGGGCGGGGGTCCCCTGACCGGAGCCGGCACGTTCGAGACGGCCTGGGGCGAAACCCGCGTGCTGGCTGCGGAGGGGCAGGACGGGGCCGTCCGTTGCGGCTGGCGATTGCGACGGGGCCCGGCCCGGCCCGGAGGCCGGCTCCCGGGGATCGTCTGTCTGAGCTGGGATCCCTGGTCATCCCTTTGGAAGCGCAAGCAGCGGCTGCTTTTTGAACTGGCGCGTAGCGGAAGGTCGCCGCGAACCCTGTATGTGGAGCCCAGCATGCCTTTGACCGGGATCATCGAGGATGCCTGGGCCCTCGTCCGGTCGCGCGGGGATCGCTACCGCCGGTGCTTGTACGGCAAGCCCGTGGAACTTGGCCACGGGTTTCATCTGGCCTCGCCTCTTTGGCCCTGGCCGGGGCGGCGTACCTTTCCGCGACTGGAGCGGGCCAACCATCGCTCCTGGTTGGCCCAGTTGCGCCGTTTCGTGAAGCATGTCGGCTTTCCCGACGGCTATGTGCTGTGGTTGTACCACCCCTCCCAGCGCGACGCCCTGGATGCCTTGGGCGACGACGCGGAACTGGTGGTGTTCGACTGGACCGACGACTGGCTGTTGGCCTTGCCCGGGGACTATGACCCCGAGGCCCGGAAAATCCTCGAAGACAACCAGCGGGAAATGCTGTGCCGGGCGGATGTGGTTTTCGCCGTGTCCAACACCCTGACCAAGCGGGCCAAGGTCTGGTGCCCGGAGGTCCATTGCCTGCCCAACGCCACGGACCCGGAGGTGTTCCGGCCCCGGGAGCCGGGGCAGCCCGAGCCTCCCCTCATGGCGCGCCGGCCCGCCCTGGTCTATCTTTCCCAGATTACCGAACGGCTGGACGTGGCGCTGGTGCGCGCGGTTGCCCTGGCCAGACCGGACTGGACCGTGCTTCTGATCGGTCCGGTCGTCGGCCCCGAGACGCTGGTCGACCCGTTGCGGACCCTGCCCAACGTGGTCCTGGTCGGTCCCTTGCCCGTGAAAGAGGCCGCGACGCTGGTCGCCCAGGCCGACGTCTGCCTCTTGCCCCACCGGGAAGACGCTCTGACAGGCACGCTCGACCCCATCAAGCTCTACGATTACCTGGCCACGGGGCGGCCCATCGTGTCCTCGGCCGTGGCCATGCATCGTGACGTCGCGCCCCTGGTGCGGGTCGCCAGCGGTCCCCGGGCTTTCATCGAGGCTGTGGAGGCGGCTCTGGCCGAACCACCCGGGGCCGCGGAGCGCCGTTGCCGGGCGGCCAGGGCCCATACCTGGGTCAGGCGGGCCGGGCAGGCCGCCGATGTGCTCGAACGGTTTTTCCCCAAGGAGGCGTCATGCGTATAGCCGTGGACGCATCCGTGCTGCGTCTGCCCGAACTGCGGGGCATCGGATCCTATTTGTGCGGGCTCTTGGCTACCTGGCCCGAGCCGGAGGACGAGTTTTTGCTGCTCAGTCCCGACCCGATCCCGGCGCAACGGCTTCGCACCCCGGCGCGTGCGCGTGTTGTCGTGGCCCCCGAGCCACGCGGCAGCCGGTTTCATGTGTGGCGTTGGCTGACCCTGCCCCGCGCCGTGCGCCGGCTTGGCCCCGATCTGTTGTGGAGTCCGGCCAACCAGGCCGTGCCTGTGACCGGGGTGCCCCAGGCGGTGACCGTGCACGACACCCTGTTGCAGGAGTGCGTACGCCACGACAGCCTGCTCGAACGCTTCTACCACGGCCGGCTGAACCCCTGGTGGGTGCGGCGTCATGCCGCGCGGATCATCACCGCGAGCGCTTTTTCCCGGGAGCGCATCGCCACGGTTTTCGGCTGCGATCCCGGTCGCATCCGGCTGATCGTCGACGGCGTCAATCTGCCGGTGCGGCCCTTTGCCGCCAGGGAGCAGGCCCGGGCGCACCTGCGGGAAACGGACTTGGTCGCGCGGCCGTATGTCCTGGTTTTCGGAGCGGAAAGCCCCTGGAAAAATACCGAAGGAGCCCTGCGGGCGTTTGCCCTGGTCGCCAGGGAGGAGCCGGGGCTGGATTTTGTGGTGGCCGGGGTCCAGACCCGGGTTCGGGAGCGGCTCTGGGCCCTGGGCCGGGAACTGGGGCTTGCCTCGCGGCTGCGCCTGCCGGGCTTCGTGTCCCCGGCCGACCGGGACGCCTTGTACCAGGGCGCGGAGGTCTTCCTCTATCCGTCACTGTTCGAAGGATTTGGTCTGCCGCCTCTGGAAGCCATGGCCCTGGACACGCCGGTGGTCGCCTCCGATGCGGCCTCCATCCCCGAAGTGACCGGCAGGGCGGCGCGTCTGGTCAACGCCGCCGATCCCGGAGCCCTGGCCGGGGCGCTTTTGGAGGTCCTGCGCTCGCCGGATCTGCGGCAAGCGCTGGTCATGGCCGGCCGGGACAATCTCAGGCGTTTTCGTTGGGAGGACACGGCCAGGGCGCATCGGGAGCTTTTTGCGGAGTGTGCCGCGTCATGAAACGCATCCTCGTGGTCGAGACGGGCGCCGGCTTTGGCGGGGCGTTGACCAGCCTGGCAACATTGCTTTCTTCCTTGGATGCTACCCGCTTCGAAGTGCATGTGCTGACCGCCTATCCTCAGGAGTGGATCACGGCGGGGGGAGCGGTGGCGCGGGTGGGGGAGTTGCCCCGGCGGCGGCGTTATGGCCCGGGCAGCGTTCTCGAAAAAAGGTTGCGACCGGTTCTGGGAAGACGGGCCGGCAATGCCGCGTTTCTGGCCGACCTGCTGACCACCGGCCGCCGGTTCGCCCGGAGCGTGGCGGCCTATGCCCGGGAGCAGCGGATCGACATCATTCAGGGCAACAACGGCATTCTCATCAACGATGCCGTGATCCTCGGCGCCAGGTGGGCGCGCCGGCCCTGCGTCATCCACGTGCGGGGCGAGGAATATCCAAGCCGTCCGGGAAGCTGGCTGGCCGCAAGCGTGGCGCGTTTTCTGGCGGTCTCCCGCTTTGTAAAGCGCAGTATAAAGGCCCTTGGCGTTTCGCCGCAGCGCATTGTCCTGACCCCGGAAGGCCTGGATGCCGCCGCTTTTGCCCTGGGCGCCGACGGCGGGGCCTTCCGCCTGCGCCACAACCTGTCCGCAGGGCTGCCTTTGGTCGGGCTGGTGGCTTGTCTTGCGGGCTGGAAGGGGCATGACGTCTTTCTGGAGGCCTGCGCCCAGGTTCTGCCCGCAGCCGGGGCCGGCGCGGTGATCGTCGGCGGGGAGCCGGACGGTTCGGGCCTGGAATTGTCCCGCCTGCGGCAAAAAGCCCGTATGTCAGGCATCGGGGATCGGGTCTGGTTTACGGGGCATGAGGCGGATGTGGCTTCGGCCATGGCGGCCTGTCAGGTGGTGGTCCATGCCTCCACCAGCCCGGAGCCCTTCGGCCGGGTGATCCTCGAAGCCATGTCCCTGGGCCTGCCGGTCATCGCCTCCCGGGCCGGTGGACCGGAAGAGATCGTCACATCCGGTACGGACGGATTGCTGGTGACGCCGGGCGATGCCCGGGCCTTGGCCCGGACCATGCGGCGTCTGCTGGCCGATGCCGGGGAGCGAGAGCGTCTTGGCCGGGCCGGCCTGGAAAAGGTCCGCGAGGGATACGGGCTGCGACGCCATGCCGCCATCGTGGAGTCCGTGTGGGACGCGCTGGCATAGTGCGGGTCGGACGGGGGGGAAGGGCAGCCGGCCCGGGAGCACAAAGGTCTTGCCTCGGCTGGAGGGTTGCTCGTTCGCAACGAAAGGCCTGGCTCGGATAACAGGTCGATCGTGTCTGTAGTGTCAATAAAATAATAGGTATTGCTTCATGGGAAGAGATTATTCAAAGATAAATTGATTTTGGAGAACTCTTGTTGTATGAAATTTTTCAAGGTGTGAAGAAATTCTTTGTGATGTATGGAGAAATTTTACACTTTACAGCGTAATGGATTTCTAACGTATGTGAAATATGGTGCTTTTAGATGGCATGAATGTTGCTCAAGGCTTTGAATCTGATAGAATACGAGGGCGGCAGTGAACTCCTGTAGTGTTATTCATATGAAAAAGAACAAGTCGCAAATGATCCGGTTAGTTGAAAGCAGTACCCGGAAGTATCGGGCCTTGCGCTCCGAGGTCTTGCACGCTGTCGAAACGCAGGATGGAGAGGATGCGTACTCGGAAATCATTTATCAATTGGTGCGCTTGAAATTCCCTCCCGCTGTGGCCAGGAAACATCTCAATGATATTGTTGAGCATATGCATGAATTGTCCAAAACTGTCGGGAAAGAGGTCGGCATTCACATTGCCTGCTACGATTATTTCGTCAATATCAAGCGAATGATAAAGGACCCGGTCCTTATTAGCGAGCAACAGCTGCGGCAAAAAGAGGAATTTGCCGAAAGGGACAACCTGACAGGATTGCTCAACAAGCGGTATTTCTATAGGGAGGTCAATCTGGAGATCGAGAAATTCAAGCGATTCGGCAAGCCGTTTTCGCTTTTGATTCTCGATATCGATCATTTCAAAGGGATCAACGATACCCACGGGCATCTGGCCGGGGACAAAGTCCTCGAGACGGTGGCCGAGATCCTGGTCCAACTGGCGCGCGTGTATGACAAGGTCGCACGGTACGGTGGCGATGAATTCGCGGTGATCTTGTCGCAGATGCCCAGAAAGGAAGCGTTGATCGTGGCGGAAAGGTTGCGACAGGCCATTGAGGAACGCACGATATCCTATGAATTCGGAGGATTGGGGCATGTGACCGTAAGCATCGGCATAGCCACCTATCCTCTCGACGCCCTGGACAAGATCGGCTTGGTGCAGCGGGCTGATCAGGCGCTGTATGTCGCCAAACGTCGCCGCAATGCGGTTGTCGCCTATTGCGACTATAGCCGCAGTGATACGGGCACTTCTGGGAAACGTTTGCAGGATTGCGATGGTGAAATATAGGCAGTGTATAGAGACTCCATTTAGATCACATCAGTTATTTTTCCGCGAGCACTTCCTCTTCAGGGAAAAGTTGCTTGACGTATGGACGCCAATCACCACCGGATTCTTGTCGTAATGCTGCGGCAAGAAGGGCATTTAACATTTTTCTGTCGTGCACGGCAATGACTTTGCTTCTGGGAATGCCTGACCATGCGGAAATGTTGCGCTTATAGGTTTCGATTTTCCTCGCTCCGATTTTCCCGGCATATTTGGGGACATACTTCTCTATTGTATTGTACTTTGGATTTTTAAAATATTTCTTTTTAAGAAGAGTATCCATGGCTCTGATGCCATCGGCAACAGTGGCATAGCGAAACGCACCATTCGTGCTGCGTAACCCTCCAGGATTGCATTTTTTCACATAATTACTTTTGGGCGTAATCGGCTTCGGTAATGCCTTGGCGATATTTTGCGCTGCGGCTGATGTGATAAGCAATGTCAAGTATAGGGTCTGGATGACGACAAGGCATGTAGAGTGACGTCTTAGACGGTGCATCCAATAAAAAAATTGAAAATATGCGTGGTTTTTGACATTATAGGGCATAGGCAGGTTTCCTGTTTGTTTTTTGGCAATACAAAGCTTGCGTGGTCATAGAGGCCGCTTGAAATTGCATGGTGCAATGCGAAAGGTTGCTGTGGTGGTTGCTTTGTCTGACAAGCAATGATTGTGCCTGCCACGGTATTGCGTCATTGTTCTGGTTTGCTGCTTTTGGTGCGACCGGGAGGCTTTTTACTTGGACGGCAGGGTCTTAATGGATACTTTTTTGTCCATGGCGGGTGACCCGCAACGGTTGGCTTCGCTTTGTGCGGACGAATCTCCCGGTGCGGGTGTAAATAATCCCGATGCCGCGGAACCTGTTTTTTTACATGTGGCGAGGAGGGGGCGCGGGCTTCCGATCAGGTGACGGTCCCGGACCAATGCAGTCGATTTGTCTCCACCGCTACGGTTGTTGGTGGTAAGCCGCGTTACGGGGTACAAAACGGACGGCCCGGCGAAACCGCATGGGGAGCGCGAAGCGCGGTCGGCCGGTTCGGGGGCCCGGCTTGCCCAAGGCCTCCGAGGGCCGAACCCGATCCAAGGAACCATGCATGGACACGTATTCTCCGCCCGACTGGCATACCCTTGGGGCCTTTGAGGTCTGCGAAATCCTCAAAACGTCCGCCGACGTCGGCCTCGATGCGGTCGAGGCCGAACGCCGGATCGAAGCGTACGGCCCAAACGTCCTGACCCGGCGCAAGGGGAAAAGCGCCCTTGTGCGCTTCCTGCTCCAGTTGCGCCAGCCGCTTGTCCTGTTGCTCGTGGCGGCCGGCGTCGTGACCTTCGCGATCGGGGAGACCGTGGACGCGGCGGTCATCCTCGGCATCGTCATAATCAACGCCGTGGTCGGCTATCTCCAGGAATCCAAGGCTCTCGGGGCCCTGGAGGCCCTGGCGGGGTCCATGACCACCGAGGCGCTCGTTCTCCGCTCGGGCCGGACCCTGCGCCTGCCGGCCGAACGGCTTGTCCCCGGCGACGTGGCGCTTCTTCGCTCCGGAGACAAGGTCCCGGCCGATCTGCGGCTCCTTTCGATCAAGGGCCTGCGCGTGGACGAATCGGCCCTGACCGGCGAATCGGTACCCGTGGAGAAACGCCTGGGCGCGGTCCCGGCCGAGGCCGTGTTGGCCGACCGGACCGACATGGCCTACGCCTCGACCCTGGTCGTTTTTGGCCAGGGCGCGGGCGTGGTCGTAGCCAGCGGCGACGTGACCGAGATCGGGCGCATTGCGACCATGACCGCCGAGGCCGACGAGCTGGCCACGCCGCTGACCCGCGAAATCGTCCGATTCAGCCGCGTTCTCATGCTCGCCATAGTGTTCCTTTCGGTCCTGACCTTCGCCGTCGGGATGTTGCGCGGGGAAACGGCCTCCGACATGTTCATGGCCGCCGTGGCCCTGGCCGTGGGGGCCATTCCCGAGGGCCTCCCGGCGGCCGTGACCGTCATCCTGGCCATCGGCGTGTCGCGCATGGCCGCGCGGGGAGCCATCATCCGCAAGCTGCCGGCCGTGGAGACCCTGGGCGGAGCCTCGGTCATCTGCTCGGACAAGACCGGCACCCTGACCCAGAACCGGATGACCGTCCGGCGCATCTACGCGGCCGGGACCTCCCGGGACGTTACGGGGAACGTAACCGACGGCACTGGCGGGATCGGGGGCGGCCCCGGCCCTGACGCCGCCCTGCGCATGACGCTTCTGACCGGGCTTTTATGCAACGACTCCCGGATCGAGGGGATCGGTGCCGAGGCCAGGGTCGTCGGCGATCCCACCGAAGCGGCGCTCATCACGGCCGCCCGAACGGCCGGACTCGATCCGGCCGAGGCGGCCCGCGAGACGCCCCTCCTGGACACCCAGCCCTTCGACTCCGAACTCCAGTTCATGGCCACCCTGCATGACCAGGGACATGGCGGGCCGCGCCTGATCCTGGTCAAGGGCTCGGCCGAGGTTGTGCTGGACCGCTCCGAAGCGGCCATGGCCGCCGACGGGCGACGGGTCCCCCTGGACAGGGCTGCCGTGGAGGCGGAAATCGGGCGCATGGGCGGCCTGGGGCTGCGCATCCTGGCCATGGCCGTGAAGGAAGTCCCGGCGGACGTCTCCGACCTGACCCCGGACCTGCTCGCCGGCGGCCTCGTCTTCACGGGGCTCGAGGGCATGCTCGACCCGCCGCGCCCCGAGGCCGTGGCCGCTGTGGCGGCTTTTCATCGCGCCGGGGTCGAGGTCAAAATGATTACCGGCGACCACGCCGCCACCGCCACGGCCATCGCCCGCCAACTGGGCCTTGACCGCCCGGACGGGGCCCTGACCGGCGCGGCCATCGCCCGACTCTCCGACAAGGATCTCGCCCGGGCGGTCGGGGAGGTGGCGGTCTTCGCCCGGGTGGCCCCGGATCAGAAGCTTCGCCTCGTCAAGGCCCTGCAGTCGCGGGGCAAGGTCGTGGCCATGACCGGCGACGGGGGCAACGACGCCCCGGCCCTGAAGCAGGCCGACATCGGCGTGGCCATGGGCCTGGGAGGCACCGAGGCGGCCAAGGAGGCTGCGGACATGATCCTGACCGACGACAACTTCGCCACCATCGAGGCGGCCGCGGAGGAAGGTCGGGGGGTGTACGACAACCTGATCAAGTTCATCGTCTGGACCCTGCCGACGAACCTCGGCGAGGGGCTGGTCATCCTGGCGGCGGTGCTGTTCGGCCTGCCCCTGCCCATCCTGCCGGTGCAGATCCTCTGGATCAACATGACCACGGCCGGCTGCCTGGGCCTCATGCTGGCCTTCGAACCCAAGGAGTCCGGGATCATGGACCGTCCGCCTCGGGACCCGGACCACCCCATCCTGGACACGGCTATGGTCGGCCGGCTGGCCATGGTCGGGGCGCTGCTCCTGGCGGCCAGTTTCGGGCTGTACGAATGGGAACTGGCCCTCGGCGCCGACAGGGCCGTGGCCCGGACCGTGGCGGTCAACACCTTCGTTTGCATCGAGGCGGTCTATCTCTTCAATTGCCGCTCTTTGAGCCAGTCCATTTTTCGCCAGGGGCTTTTCGGCAACGGCTGGATCGTTTCCGGAGCGCTCTTGATGCTGGCCTTGCAGCTTGGCTTCACCTATGCGCCGCTCATGCATCGTCTTTTTGGCGCCGCGCCGATTGGGATGGCGTCCTGGCTCCGGATCGGCGCGGCCGCCCTGGCCGCCTTCGTCTTGGTCGAGCTGGAAAAAGCGGTCCGGCGCCGGTGCGGCCGGGCCGCGGGGAAGGGCGACGAAGCCAGGGGCCGGACCTGAGGGAGGCCTCGGCCTTCGGAGAAAATCGTACGACACTGCGTCGCTCCTGAAAATGCGTTTGCGGCGTCAGGTGACGGCTTCACGTGAAGCGTCAGCTCTTGCCGCGTCCAACGAACCGGACAAGATGAGGGGCAAAAATCGGTGTGGGACATATCGTGTATATATTAAGATGCATGGAGCGAATGGTGCGATACGGTGCTCAATTCCATCCCGAAAAAACGATCATTTATACGTCTGGTGGCTTGACATTCTCACGCAACTTTGATGGATACTGAAAACATCTCTTTTGGTCGCGTCAGGATGGCTGTTTCATCTTGTGAAAGCATGGTCGTCGCGCCAGTGCCGGGTCTGGTGGCTTACGCCACATGAACTGGACTCGGGTCAGCGACAGGGGAGGACCTGCCTGTGAAACGGTACGGCAAGCCGCTGCTGTTCGTCCTGGTCGGCATCATCGTGGCCTTTCCCCTTTTTAGCCTGACCTATTACACCATGGTGCGCACCTCGACGCCGCTTTTTTGCGCCTCGTGCCATGAGATCCAGCCCGCCTACAATGCCTGGCGCACCTCGTCGCATACCAACAACTCCCGGGGCGTGGTGGCCGACTGCATGGATTGCCACCTGCCCGCGCCCCACGACACCTTCGACTTTTTCTTTGCCAAGACCCTGCACGGGGCCAAGGACGTCCTGGCCCACTTCGTGGAAGACCAGTCCCAATACGACCATGCGCTGAACCGGGCCAGGGCCGCCCGGGACATCAAGAACGACCAGTGTCTCAAGTGCCACCGTAACCTGCTGTATCTTCCCAAGAAGCAGGGCGGCATGCTGGCCCACAGGCAGGTGCTGTACCCCAGGCCCGGTTATGAAAAGCGCTGCACGGACTGCCACCAGAATCTGGTGCACGTGCCGCGCCCCTATTACCGCTACCTGCCCTGCGACGGCACGGGCGGGTGATCCGGCATTGCGGCAGGAAACGTCCACAAGGAGGAGGGGGCATGCGAACGAGAAGCGGATGGCCGGCTCTGTTGGCTGCGGCGACGCTGATTTTGGGCACGGCGCTTTTTTCCCTGGCCCAGGACAAGAAGGCCGACGCGCCGGCCAAAGGGGCGATCCCGGCCAAGGACAGGGTTCAGGCCAATTTCCCGGCGGTCAAGGAATTCCGGTTGGAGCGGGGCATGAGCAAGCAGGCCCAGGCCTGCATTGAATGCCACAAGGTGGCGACCCCGGGCATTTTCACCGATTGGGCCGCCAGCCGCCACGCCTCGGCCAACATCACCTGCATCGACTGCCATCAGGCCCAGGAGTTCGACCCCGACGTCAGCAAGAAGCACTACAAACAGTACGAGCTTTCCGACAACAAGTGGGGTACGTCCGAGTACCGCGTGCCCGTGGCCGCCGTGGTCACGCCGAAGGATTGCTCGCGCTGCCACCCGGACGAGGTCAAGCAGTATTCCAAGAGCAAGCACGCCAACACCATCGAGATCATCTGGAAGATCGACCCCTGGCTCAATCAGGGGCTCAACGACGCCACCGAGCGCACGACCGGCTGCTACGCCTGCCACGGCACGGTGCTCAAGACCAACGACAAGGGCGAGCTCGAAACCGCCACCTGGCCCAACACGGGCGTGGGCCGCGTCAACCTGGACGGGAGCCTGGGGAGCTGCACGAGCTGCCACACCCGGCACCGCTTCTCGGTCATGGACGCCAGAAAGCCCGAAGCCTGCGGCCAGTGCCATCTGGGTCCCGACCATCCGCAGGCCGAAATCTACCACGAGTCCAAGCACGGCGACATCTATGCCGCCTTTGGCAACACCTATAACTGGAACGTGGCCCCAGGCATGTGGACGCCGGGCGTGGATTACCGCGGTCCGACCTGCGCCTCCTGCCACATGTCGGGTTCCGGTCCGGTCATCGGCACCCATGACGTGACCGAGCGCCTGTCCTGGGAATTGCAGGCGCCGCTGACCATACGGCCCCAGGACTTCGCCCCCTTCCCGGCCAAGAACAACTGGGAGGTGGAGCGCAAGAAGATGCAGGCCATCTGCAACCAGTGCCACAGCGCCACCTGGACCGAGGACCATTACGCGCGCATCGACGCGGCGGTCAAAAACTACAACGAGCTCTATTTCAAGCCGGCCAAGGCCCTGCTCGACGAACTCTATGCCAAGAAGCTCGTGGACGAGAAACCCTTTTTCCACACCAAGTTCCAGTGGGACTTCTACGAACTGTGGCACCACGAGGGCCGGCGCGCCCGCATGGGGGTGGCCATGATGGCCCCGGACTATGCCTGGTGGCACGGGTTCTACGAGTGCAAGAAGCGGCTGTGCGAGCTTGGGGAACAGGCCCACCACATGATCACCACCAACACCCCGGCCTACAAGTACGACAACTTCCCGGGCACCGGCGGCGACACCACGCGTCCGCCCGAGATCTTCGGTCCGAAAAAGCAGTAAGGGGACGTCAATAGGGAGAGCGGGGGTCGGCGGCATGGTCGTCGGCCCCCGTGCTGTTTTTCCTTGTCGGGACAAGCCACCTGTTCTCCCGGGCGCGCCCCCGGCCGAACGTGCCTGCCCTCTTGCTATTTTCAGCCGCGTCACCATACTGTCACCAAGGCCCGGCGTCGCCTGCGCCAATCTCTTTCAACAAGGAGCCCCCATGCCCTTTGATGCCGCCGCTTACGGTCGCCAGCTGGAAAAAAAGCTGGCCGACATTGCTCAAAAAACGGTGCTGCCCGCGCCCATGATCACACTCGTGGCAGCCACCTGCCGCGCCCAGCTGACCGAGCGGGCCGGATTCACCGTGGCGCTCGATCCCGCCCGGCTGGAGGATATCGAGCGGGTGCTTCGCGGCGCGCCCATGCTTCCTCGCGACGCCTTTCCCATCGACGCAGCCCGGGCCGAAACGTTTTTCACCGAACTTTCCCGGCTGGTCCGGGAGGACGAGCCCCATCTGGCCGCCGGCATGGCCGCCATCGACACCGCGCGCGAAGCCGGCGAACTCGATATCCGCACCGCCTTCGCCCGCCATGTGGCCGGGGACGACGCCTTTTTCGCCGCCTTTGGCGAGAAGACCCCGGATGCGCCGCGCTTGCTCGCCTTTCTGGTCCAGGCCGCGCTGGCCCCGCAGCTTTCCGCCATCGGCGAGGCCGTCTACGCCCATTTCCCGGCCGAACGCACCTGGAACTTCGGCCAGTGTCCGGTCTGTGGTGCGCCGCCCTTGATGGCCCGGCTTGTCGGCAAGGCCGGCGCCCGGCATCTGACCTGTTCCTTTTGCCAGCTCGAATACCGGGCCAAGCGCCTCATGTGCCCGTACTGCGGCGAGGAGGACCACAAGATGCTCGAGGTCTTCACCGCTCCGGACGAGACCGGCTACGCCGTCCATGTCTGCCTGCGCTGCAAGAATTACATCAAGACGGCCGATTTTCGCGACCTCGATCGGCCAAGCGTCCCCAGCCTCGACGACCTGGAGTCCCTGACCCTGGACATCGCCGCCCGCAACCAGGGCTACGCCCGGCCGGTGTTGTCCGCCTGGGGATTTTGACGTGGACGCGGCGCTGACCCGCAAGGTCCCCTGCCGCCGGTTCAAGGACGGGCGCTGGCGCGAGATCACCGACGACGTGGCCGAAGAGGTCCGGGTCACGGTGCGCCTGGCCGGCGTCGGCGCGTGCCGTCTTTTTGCCTCGCCCATCGACCCCGAGGGGCTGGCCCTCGGCCATGCCGCCCTGGACATGCTCGGCCCCGGCCGCATTCCCGTTATGGCCCGGGCCGGGGGGCTGTGCTTCGATCTGGAGACGGCCCCGGACACGCGCCCCGAACCCGATCCCTCCCTGCCGGGGACGCTCGCCGCGCCGGATATGCTCGCCCTGGTCACGCGCTTTATCGCCGCTCCGGGGCTGTGGGACGGCACGGGCTGTTTCCACCGGGCCGGGCTCTATGACCCGCGCACAGACGATTTCGTGGCCCGGGCCGAGGACATCGGCCGCCACAACTGCCTGGACCGACTGGCCGGCTTCGGCCTGCGCCAGGGAATCGCCTTGCCCGAACATATCCTGTTTCTTTCCTGCCGGGTGACGGCTTCCATGATGGACAAGGCGCTTCGGGCCGGCCTGCGCCTGATTGTCAGCCGCTCGGCCGTGACCGGCGCGGCGGTTTCCCTGGCGCGTGAGCATGGCGTCACCCTGGTCGGCTTCGCCCGGGACGCCGAATCGCGCTTCACCGTCTTTGCCGACGCGGCCGGGAGGATCGCCGCGTGAGCGGGGCGGTACAGCCGCTGCTCGGCGTGATCCTGGCCGGCGGCAAATCCAGCCGCATGGGCCGCGACAAGGCTTGGCTGTCCTTTTTCGGTCAGCCGCTTCTGGCCCGGGTGGCGGGCGTGGTGCGAAACGTCACCGGCGATCTGCTCGTTTCCGGCCGTGATCCGTCCGTTTTCGGCATCGACGCCCCCTGGCTCCCTGACGCCCAGCCCGGACACGGACCGGCCGGCGGCGTATTGACTGTCCTTTCCGCGACGGGCCGGCCCTGTCTCGTCGTTTCCTGCGACCTGCCCTTTCTGGACGAGCCGACCCTGGACCGGTTGGCCGCCGCTTGGCGACAGCGTCCGGCCGGCGCGCTGATGACCACCTACCGGATCGTCGAGACCGGCTACGTGGAATCCCTGGTCGCCATCTACGACCCGGCCGGGGAGGGGCGTTTGCGCCACAACCTGGAGCAGGGGCAACGCCGCCTTTCAGCCATTTTTCCCGAAGAGGTCCGCTGGCACATCGATTACAGCCAGGCCGACGCGGACGCGGCCCGACCCTTTTTCAACGTCAATGCGCCACCGGACCTGACCCGGGCCCGGAGCATGGAGACCCGGATATGACCGACGTCACACCCCATCTGCGCGACGGCCGGGGGCGCGAGGTCAGCTACCTGCGCCTTTCCGTCACCGACCGCTGCAATCTCTCCTGCCTGTACTGCCGGCCCCGGCACAGCTTCACCTTCATCCCGCACGACAAGATCCTGCGCTATGAGGAGATGCTCGGTCTGGTGGGGCTGGCCCGGGAACTCGGCATCGGCAAGCTGCGCCTCACCGGCGGGGAGCCCTTTGCCCGCCGGGGGCTCATGGATTTTATCGCCGCGCTGATGGACCGCTTTCCGGGCCTGGACCTGCGCCTGACCACCAACGCCACGCTTTTGGCCGGCAAGCCGGCCGCCCTGGCCGCCCTCGGCGTCTCGGCCGTCAACATTTCCCTTGATACCCTGGACCGCAAAAAATACGAGGACATCACCGGCCTCGACCGGTTCGACGCCGTGCGTCAGGCCATCGACGAAAGCCTGGAGGCCGGGCTTCGGGTCAAACTCAACGCCGTGGCCCTGCGTGGGGTCAATACCGACGAGATCCCCGCCTTTGTGGCCCTGGCCAAAGCCTATCCCCTGGACGTGCGCTTCATCGAATTCATGCCCGTCGGCGGCGGCACGCTGTGGAAAAAGGAAAACTACATCGCCGCCAAGGAGGTGCTGGAACTGGCCGAGCGGACGGCGGAGCTGACGCCCATCCCCCACGAACACAGTACCGGCGGCCCGGCCAGGATGTACCGCATCGACGACGGCCTCGGCCGATTCGGCGTCATCTCGCCCTTAAGCGACCATTTCTGCGCCACCTGCAACCGGCTGCGCATCACCTCCGACGGAAAATTGCGCACCTGCCTGTTCTCCGAGCGCGAATACAGGCTGCGCCAGCTGCTGCGAAACCCCAAGTTCGGACTGCCCATGGTGCGACGGGTCATCGCCCTGGCCCTGCGCAACAAGCCGCTCGGCTACGAGGTCTTAAACCCCGACGGCGCCAAAAAAGCCCGTAAAATGTCGGCCATCGGAGGGTAGGATGAATTTTGAGGAAAGAAAGTGCGAGAGGGGAAACCCTTTAAAAAGGGTTCTCCCCTCTCGCGCTCTCCCTTTCCTAAATTTCCTTCCGTTTATTGGTGACTACAGGACGTTCCCTCCCCTTGGTGAAAGTCTTTGGAAAGGGGGCCTGGGGGAAGAACCTTTCTTCAGAAAGGTTTTCCCCCAGTTTCTTATTTAATAATGGCTCTTGACATTGACCGACATGCGCGCAGCGAGGCGGGCGCGCGGCGCCTGCTGGAGAAGTACTGCTGGCCGGATGGGCTGCCGGTATGTCCGCGTTGCGGGAGTAGAAAAGCGTATGCCTTGGCCGAAGGGCGGCTGCGCTGCGCCGGCTGCCGCTACACCTATCGTCTGTTGACCGGTCGCTTCGCCGGTCTGGCTGGGTTGACCGCCCGCCAGTGGCTGCGGCTCGCGGCGCTTTTCGCCGCCGAGGAGACGGCCCACGCCATGGCCGCCGCCTTGGAATTGGCCTACAACACCGCCTACAAGGCGGCCACCCTCATTCGCCTGGCCCTTTTGGCCGAGAGTCTCGACGGTCTGGCCGTGCTGCGCGGCCGTCTGGGCAGCGAACTCGGCTTTTCCGGCAAGACCCTGCGTCCGGTCCCAGCCGCCGATGCGCCACTCACTGCCGTGCCGGTTTTCGGCATCCTGGAGCGCGGGGGCATGGTCTTTATCGACTACCTGCCCGACATGACCCCCGAGGACCTGCTGCACTACAATCTGCACTTTTCCCTGCCGCTGTCCCGGCTCGGGGCCATTGTCTATTCCGACCGCTACCAGCGTTATGCCACGCTTGTGACCTGCGGCGCGGACGTGTTGTCCCGGCGCTTCGTGGAGGTGGCCGGGCGCGCGCCATCGGTCGAGCCCAACCGGGAGGGCTTCTGGCCCTATGCCCGGGAGCGGCTGGCCCGGTTCCACGGAGTCACGGCCCGCAAATTTCCGCTCTACCTCAAGGAACTGGAATTCCGCTACAACCACCGGAACGAAGATATCCTGCCTATTTTGCTCACCAATATCTGCGCCTTTGTGCCGGATCTTGCGTAATTCTTTTTTCTTTGACCGCCTGTCACCCTTTTTCTAGATAAATAGTGACTCTATTAGCGAAGTGTATGTTATTTTTAGCTTATGTTAAAAATAACATAATAAAGATGGACCCAGGCAGCCTCCGGCGAAGGGGCAGGCCGCCGTGCTGGCGGCAAAGGAGATACGCTTATGGAATGGAATCGGCGCGACTTTCTCAAGATCGCTGGCACGACCACGGCCGTGGCCGCCTTTGGCGGGCTCGGTTTCGACCTCGGCCAGGCCAAGGCCGCGGCGCTGGCCCAGGCCGACAAGCTCAAATTCACCAAGCAGACCACCTCGGTGTGCTGCTACTGCTCGGTCGGCTGCGGGCTGATCGCCAGCACCGACAAGAACGGCGAGGGCAGGGTGGTCAACATCGAGGGCGACCCGGACCATCCCATCAGCGAGGGTTCGCTTTGCCCCAAGGGCGCGTCCCATTACCAGCTCGGCAAAAACGACCGGCGTATCACCAAGGTGCTTTACCGCGCGCCCTATAGCGAGAACTGGGAGGAAAAAAGCTGGGACTTCGCTCTGGATCGCATCGCCCGCAAGGTGAAAGAGGGGCGCGACGCGTCCTTCACCGCCAAGGACGCCAAGGGCCGGGTGGTCAACCGCGTGGAGACCCTGGCCTCGGTCGGTTCGGCGGCCATGGACAACGAGGAGTGCTGGATCTACCAGGCGATGCTGCGGGCCATGGGATTTACCTACATCGAGCATCAGGCCCGTATCTGACACAGCGCCACTGTAGCGGCTCTGGCAGAGTCGTTCGGACGCGGGGCGATGACGAATCACTGGATCGACATCGCCAATTCGGATTGCATTCTCATTATCGGCAGCAACGCCGCCGAGAACCATCCCATTTCGTTCAAGTGGGCGCTTCGGGCCAAGGACAAAGGGGCCAAGATCATCCACGTGGACCCGCGCTACACGCGCACCTCGGCCCACGCGGATGTGTTTACGAGGCTTCGCTCGGGTTCCGACATCGCCTTTTTCGGCGGATTCATCCGCTATATCCTGGCCAACAACCTGTACTTCAAGGACTACGTCGTCAATTACACCAACGCCTCGTTCATCCTCGGCGACAAGTACGACTTCAAGGACGGGCTTTTCTCGGGCTACGACCCGGTCAAGCACGCCTACGACAAGTCGGCCTGGGCCTTTGCCAAGGATGCCGACGGGCGCATCAAAAAGGACCCGACCCTGCGCGACCCGCGCTGCGTGTTCCAGATCCTGCGCAAGCACTACGATCGCTATTCCATAAAGGCGGTTTCCGAGATCAGCGGCACGCCCGAGGCCGACCTCCAGCTCGTCTACCAGACCTTCGCCGCCACGGGCGTCCCGGAAAAATCCGGCACCATGCTCTATGCCATGGGTCAGACCCAGCATACGGTCGGCGTCCAGAACATCCGGGCCATGTCCATCGTCCAGCTCCTCCTCGGCAACATGGGAGTGGCCGGCGGCGGCATCAACGCGCTTCGCGGCGAGGCCAACGTCCAGGGCTCCACCGACCACGCGCTGCTCTATCACATTCTGCCGGGCTATCTGCCGACGCCGAATGCGAACCTGACCAGCCTGGCGGAGTACGAGGCGAAGACCACGCCCATGACCAAGGACCCGCAAAGCGCCAACTGGTGGGGCAACAGGCCCAAGTACATGGCGAGTTTCATCAAGTCGCTCTATCCGGACCAGGACCTGGAAACCGGCTATTCGTATCTGCCTAAGCTCGAACCGGGCAAGAACTACTCCTGGCTGTCCATGTTCGACGCCATGCACAAGGGCGCGTTCAAGGGCTTTTTCGCCTGGGGCCAGAACCCGGCCGCCAGTACCGCCAACGCCAACAAGACCCGCGATGCCATGGCCAAGCTTGATTGGATGGTCACGGTCAACATCTTCGAGACCGAGACCGGCTCCTTCTGGAAGGGCCCGGGCATGGACCCGAAAAAGATCAAGACCGAGGTCTTTTTCCTGCCCTGCGCCGTGGCCTTTGAAAAGGAAGGCTCCATCTCCAACTCCGGCCGCTGGATGCAGTGGCGCTACGCCGCCCAGAAGCCCCTTGGCGACACCAAGCCGGACGGCGACATCATCTACGAGCTCTTCGAGAAGATTCGGGGGCTGTACGCCAAGGAAGGCGGGGCGTTCCCCGACCCGATCAAGAACCTCAAGTGGGACTTCGCCACGAACCACGCCTTTGACAGCCACAAGGTGGCCAAGCTCATAAACGGCGTGTTTCTCAAGGAGAAGACCCTCAAGGTCGGCGGCAAGGACAAGACCTTCAAACCCGGCGACCCCGTGCCGAGCTTCGCCTTGCTGCAAACCGACGGCTCCACCTGTTCGGGCAACTGGATCTACTCCGGTTCCTACACGGACAAGAACATGGCCGCCCGCCGCGACAAGACCCAGACCCCCATGCAGGCCAAGATCGGGCTGTACCCGGGCTGGACCTGGGCCTGGCCGGTCAACCGGCGAATCCTCTACAACCGCGCTTCGGTGGACCCCCAGGGCAGGCCCTGGCAGCCGCAAAAGCCGGTCATCGAGTGGAAGGACGGCAAGTGGGTGGGTGACGTGCCCGACGGCGGCTGGCCGCCCATGGCCGATTCCGCCAAGGGCAAGTATCCCTTCATCATGGAGAGCGAAGGCATGGGGCAGATCTTCGGCCCCGGGAGAAACGACGGTCCGCTGCCCGAATACTACGAGCCGCTCGAGTGTCCGGTGGGCGAGCATCCCTTCTCCAAGCAGCTCAACAACCCCGCGGCCCTCAAGTTCGCCGGCCCGACCGAGGTCCATGCCACCTGCGATCCGCGCTATCCCTTCGTGTGCTCGACCTACCGGGTCACCGAGCACTGGCAGACCGGCGTCATGACCCGCAACTCGCCCTGGCTGCTCGAGGCCGAACCGCAGATGTTCTGCGAAATGAGCCCGCAACTGGCCAAGATGCGCGGCATCGGCAACGGCGACAAGGTGATCCTCGAAAGCACCCGCGGCTCGCTTTGGGCCAAGGCCATCGTCACCGAGCGCCTCCAGCCCTTTACCGTCATGGGGCATACCATCCACCAAGTGGGCGTGCCCTGGCACTACGGCTGGACCTGGCCCAAGGACGGCGGTGATTCGGCCAACATCCTGTGCCCGTCCGTCGGCGATCCCAACACGGGCATCCCCGAAACCAAGGCCTTCATGGTCAACGTGAAAAAGGCGTAAGGGAGAAAGGCCATGAACGGAAAAAGCTTCTTTATCGACCTGTCGCGTTGCACCGGCTGCCGGGGCTGCCAGGTTGCCTGCAAGCAGTGGAAGAACAAGCCCGTGGAACCCACGAAAAATACCGGTTCTCACCAGAACCCGCCCGACCTCTCCTGGCAGACGCTCAAGGTCGTGCGTTTCACCGAGACCACCATTGACGGCAAGTTCCATTGGCTGTTCTTCCCGGACCAATGCCGGCATTGCCTGGACGCGCCCTGCAAGATGGTGGGGGATTCCGAGATTCAAGACGCCATCGTCCAGGACCCGGAGACCGGGGCCGTGGTCTTCACCGAAAAGACCAAGGGGCTCACGGCCGATGCCGTGCGCGAGGCCTGTCCCTACGACATCCCCCGCGTCGACCCGGCCACCAAGCTCATGTACAAATGCGACATGTGCAACGACCGGGTCCATGCCGGCCTGCTCCCTTCGTGCGTGAAGACTTGCCCGACCGGGACCATGAACTTCGGCGACCGCGAGGACATGCTGACCCTGGCCAAAAATCGCCTGGCCACGCTCAAGCCCAAGTATCCCCAGGCGGAGCTTGTGGACGCTTCCACGGTGCGGGCCATTTTCCTGTGCCCGCAACCGCCGAGCGCCTACTATAAGTATGTCCAGTACGGCGACGCCGCGCCGAGCGTGCTGAGCCGCAAGGCCTTCCTGGCCAAGGTGCTGCGCCCGCTGCGCGCCTTCGGTTAGGGAGGGGAAAGAGGGTGCGAGAGGGGAAACCCTTTAAAAAGGGTTGTCCCCTCTCGCGCTCTCCCCTTCCTCAATTTTCCAATGATGCTGGGAGCGACAAGGGTTCGAATTGTCGCCTTTGGTGTCGTGGGAGGGTTGTTTCCAGGTATGGGGCGTGCGGTCAGGGGAGGCGGTGGGGTGTGCCGGACGCGAAGGCGTATTCTTCGAATATGCGCCGCGCGTGGCAGGCACACCCGGCCGCCTCCCGACCAAACGCATTATCCGCAAAAACTGGTAATCGGGAACGCTCCGCAACGTCCCGCCGTGTCCGCTTTGGGGAGCCGCTGCCACGGCCCCCCGGAGGCGGCCGGTTGACCGACGACGGCAATCTGCTATTCCCCGGGGTATGCTGGATATGCCCGCCAAAACGACGCCCCCCCTGCTGGCCATCGTGCTGGCTTGTTGCCTGCTGACCCTGGCCGCCTGTTCCGGGGCGCCCGCTCCGGAAACGGCCGACGCGCGCGTGCCGGGAGTGACCAGGGATTCGGTGCTCGTCGGCTCGTCTTTGCCGCTGACGGGCCATGCCAGCTACCTGGGCAAGCAGACGCTTTTTGGGGCTATGGCCCGCATCAACGCCGTCAACGATGCCGGCGGCGTGGCCGGGCGCAAGATCAAGGTCCTGGCCCTGGACGACGGCTACGATCCGCCGCGCTGTGTGGCCAACACCCAGCGGCTCATCGTCGACGACCAGGTGTTCTGTCTTTTCAGCTACGTGGGCACGCCGACCACGGTGAAGATCATCCCCATGCTGGAGGAGGCCAAGGTGCCGCTGGTGGGGAGCTTTACCGGAGCCGATGCCTTGCGCACGCCCTCGCGGCGCTACATCATCAATGTCCGGCCCTCCTATTACCAGGAAACCGCTGCCGCCGTGACGCATCTGGTCAAGGACCTGGGCATCGACCGGGTGGCGGTCTTTTACCAGTATGACGCTTACGGCTTCGACGGGCTCAAGGGCACGGAAATGGCGCTTAAGGCCCATGGGCTGGCTCCGGTGGCGCGCGGCTCCTACATCCGGGGCACCATGGACGTGGAGGAGGGGATTTCGCGCATCCTGGAAGCGGCTCCCCAGGCCATCGTCATGATCGGGGCCTACAGCCCCTGCGCCAAGGCCATAACCCTCGCCAGCAGCCGGGGCTACAAAGGGCTTTTTTACGCCGTGTCCTTTGTCGGGGCCGACGAAATTGCCCGCATCCTCGGCCCGCGAAGCGCCGTGCCGCTCGTGATGTCTCAGGTGGTGCCGCCGCCGGGGCTGCCCGAGTCGGTTTCGCTGCTCTCCGGCGTCGGGGATTACACCCGGGATCTGGCCCGCTATTTCCCCACGGAAAGCCCCAACCTCGTGGGGCTCGAAGGCTACGTTAACGCCCGGGTGCTGATCGAGGGCCTGCGTCGGACCGGCCGCAACCTGACGCGTGAGCGCTTCATCGACGCCGTGGATTCCATCGAGAATTTCTCCGTGGGCATCGCCAGCTCCGTCAGTTTCGGCCCGAACCGGCATCAAGGCATGGAGCGCGTCTATTTCACCCGCTTCGACCATGGCGTGTTCCGTCTGGTCACGGATTGGAAACAACTCAAGGATTCGCTTGCCGCGCCGGCGACGGGCGAGGGCGGCGGTACGGACGCGCCCGCGACCGCGCAATAGGCGGCTGGCGGCATGTTTTCCAAGCGGCGCATAAGCCTCAAACTCAAGATGTTCGGCGGGGCCATGGCCGTGGTGCTCTTGGTCAGCGCCGTCATTGCGCTTCTCGCCCGCTGGATACTGGTCACGAGCCTCAACCGCGAACTGGAGCAGCGCGGCGTGGCCATCGGCCAGAGCATTGCCGAACGGGCCAGCGGCTACATCCTGGACAAGGACCGGGCCAATCTCGTCAGCCTCGTGTTCGACGCGGCCCAGCTCGGCGAGCGGCGCATCCTCGTTTCCTATATCTTTATCGAGGACACCGACGGCCATATTCTGGCCAATACCTTCATGCGGACCTTTCCCAAGGCGCTCTTGCGGGCCAATCCGCTGCCCGAGGGCGTCGAGTCCCGCATCAGGCTGGTCCATTTCGAGGGCAACCAGGCCATCGACATCGCCGTGCCCGTGCGCGAGGGCATCTACACCCTGGGCGCGGTCCACGTGGGGCTTTCCAAAAGCCACATCGATTCCCTGGTCGGCACGTTGCGCACCACCTTCCTGGGCTTTATCGCCGCCGTGACTGTGGTCATGTTCATCATCGTGCTGCGTCTTTCCAATGCCGTGGCCCGACCCATCTCCCGGTTGACCAGGGCCGCCGACGCCGTCAGTCGCGGCAGCCTGGACGAACCGGCGACGCTCCTTGGCCTGCGCGAGACCGCGCCCCGGGATTGCCCGGCCTATGCCGACACGGACCTCCCCTGCTGGCATTTCGACCAGAGCGCGGGGGAGGGCAGTCCCGACAACCCGGCCAATGTCCCCACCTGTCGGGAGTGCCGTTTCTACCGCAAGGGCGGCGGCGGCGACGAGGTGGCCCAGCTCGCCGAGTCCTTCGGCAACATGATCTGGAGCATCCGGCTCTACCGCCGCCGGCTGCGGGAGTCCGAGGAGAAGTACCGCTCGCTTTTCGACAGCAACCCCGATCCGGTCTTCGTCGTCGATACCGCGAACGGCCGCATCCTGGACGCCAATTCCCAGGCCGAGGACGTCTACGGCTATCCCCGGGACGCGCTGGTCGGCCGGCCGGTGGAGGTGCTGGAGTCCGACGGGCCGCCGGGCGGGGTGTCCGCCTATTTGCAGGACCGCGACGCCCCGGACCGGGTGCTTTTCGCCAAGCTGCGGCATGTGCGCAAGGACGGCACGCCGCTTTTCGTCAATCTGCACGCCTGCCGCATCGCCTACCGGGGCCGCGACGCCGTGATCTTTTCCACCACCGACATCACCGAGCAGGTGGAAAAGGACGCCCACCTCATCCAGGCGAGCAAGATGAAGACCTTGGGCGAAATGTCGGCCGGCATCGCCCACGAGCTCAACCAGCCGCTCAATGCCGTCAAGATGGGCAGCGACTACCTGCGTCTGGTGGCCGAGTCCGGCCATCCACCGCCCCTGGAAAACCTGCTGGCCGTCACCGCCCAGATCAGCGAACAGGTGGACCGCGCCGCCGCCATCATCGGCCATCTGCGCGACTTCGGCCGCAAGTCCGAGCCGGTGCTGGAGGATGTGGACATCGCCGTGCCCATTCGGGGCGTCTTTGCCATCATCGGCCACGAACTGTCCCTGGCCGGCATCGAGATCGACCTGGATTTGCGGCCCGTCCCGCCCATACGGGCTCACGCCAACAGGCTGGAGCAGGTTTTTTTCAACCTCGTGGTCAACGCCCGGGACGCCATGGTGGGAAACGGCTGCCCGGGCAGGGATTCGGACGTCAGGCGGCTTCGCATCCGCTGTTTTCGGGAAGGGCTCCGGGTGACGGTGACCGTGGCCGACACCGGCTGCGGCATTCCCGAGGCCAAGCGGCACAAGATCTTCGAACCGTTTTTCACCACCAAGCAGACCGGCCAGGGCATGGGCCTGGGACTCGCCATCACCTACGGCATCGTCAAGGATTACGGCGGGGACATCACGGTCGACGAGGCGCCGGGCGGGGGAAGCCTTTTCCGCCTGAGCTTCCCGATCGCCGAGGGCGCCCTGGGCGGCGCGCCGTCTTGACGGCGGACCCGGCAGCCGGCAAACATGACGCCCCGTCATCCCCGGGAGTACGGCATGCGCACCATATTGGTCATCGACGACGAGCGTCCGACGCTCCAGATGTTCGAGCTCTACCTCGGGGCCTACGGCTATCCGGTGCTGACGGCCGTAAGCGGCGAGGAGGGGCTGGTCGTTTTCGCCGAAAAAAAGCCGCCCATCGTCCTCACCGACATCAAGATGCCCGGCATGGACGGGCTGGCCGTGCTGCGCGCGATCAAGGAAATGCGTCCCCAGACCGAGGTGATCGTCATCACCGGGCACGGCGATGTCGATCTGGCCCTGACCGCGCTCGGGCTTCGGGCCACCGACTTCATCGACAAGCCCATCCGGCGCGAGGCCCTGGAAGCGGCCCTGGCCCGGGCCAACGGCCGGTTGGACCAGGCCGGCGCGGCCGGGGACGGCGAGCCCATCGGCGTGGAATGGGCCGGGAACGTGGGGGTCGTGGTCATCCGGGGCAACCTGACCGGCGAGGCCGAGCCCTACCTGACGCGGGCCATGCGCGAACTGGCCGATGCCGGCAAACTGCTTTTCGCCTTCAGTCCCGACGCCTCGATCAACGGCGCCGGCCTCGACCTGCTGTTGCAGGCCACGGAGGAGGGGAGCAGCCGCCCGGCGGCGATTTGCGGCCTTTCGGACAATTTCGCCAAGGTGCTCGACCGGCTCGGCGTCACCGGCCGCGCCCCCCGCTTTGCGGACCGTCAAGCGGCCATGGAGCACCTTGCCGCGCGCCACGGCGGCTGAGCCGCGACGCCCTCCCGGGGAGAAAGACGCCCCACGGGCGTTTACAGGCCGGCCCGCCCCACCTATAGTGCCGCTACCGCAAAACGGCGACCTGATACGGGCGGTTTCATGACAACCCGAAGTGACGTCCTCGGCCGGGGCTGCCTATGGGTCAGTCTGGCGGCTTTATACACCTTGTGCGGCATGAAACTTTTCGTGGCGTGGCGCGATGGGCTGTGGCTCGACTGGCCGCTGGGCGATTACCTGCCTGACGCCGTGGTGCGCTGGGTGTTTCGCCTCCCGGAGGGCGCGCCGCGCACGGCCCTGGTCTGGGTCATGGGCCAGGACGTGGTGTATCAGGCGGCGGCCGTAACCTGCTGTATCTGGCTGCTGACGCTTTTCGGGAAATCGTCCGCCCGCGGCGGCGATGAGGTTTCCTCGTAGGCGCGGTCCGCCTGGAGGGGTTTTGGAGGTTCGACTGATGCGAAGTATCCTGTGGGCCTTGGTCCTGACCGGCTTGTTGTGCGGCGTTCCGGCCCTGGCGGCGCAACCCATAACCCTTGACGGCCGGGTGTCCGGCGTCATGCAGTTCCCGAAGACGCAGACCATCTGCCTGTCGTTTACGGGCAACGACAAGAAAAATTACATGATCTGCGACGACGTCACCGCCAAGGACGTTATCGAGCAGCTCTTCGCCCTGGGCAAGAAGGACACGCCGTGCCACATCGAGGGCACCGTGGCCAAAACGTCCGGGGAGGACGTCTACCTTACCGTAACCCGCGTGACCCAGGGCAAGTAATTCCTTCCGTCCGCGTTTTTCCCAACCCGCAACCCCCCATTCCATGCGCGACATCCCGCAAGCTCCCAAACGGCACTCCACCCGTGCCCTGACCATCGGCAATGTCGGCGTCGGCGGCGACAATCCCGTGCGCGTCCAGAGCATGACCAATACCGACACCCGCGACGTGCCGGCCACCCTGGCCCAGATCCGGGCTCTGGCCGACGCCGGTTGCGAGATCGTGCGCCTGGCCGTGCTCGACGAGGACGCTGCCGCGGCGTTGAAACCCATCCACGACGCCTCGCCCGTGCCGCTGGTGGCCGATATCCATTTCGACCACCGCCTGGCCGTGGCGGCGCTTGCCGCCGGCATCGAGGCGCTTCGCATCAATCCCGGCAACATCGGCTCCGAGGCGGCCGTGGACACGGTGGTGGCGGCGGCCAAGGACCACGGCGCGCCCATCCGCATCGGCGTCAATTCCGGCTCGGTGCAAAAGGATCTGCTCGGCAAATACGGCGGTCCCACCCCCGAGGCCATGGTCGAAAGCGCCCTGACCCACATCGCCTATCTGGAAAAGCGGGGCTTTTACGACATCAAGGTGTCGCTCAAATCCTCCTCCGTGCCCCGCACCGTGGCCGCCTATCGCCTGCTGGCGAAAAAGGTCGACTATCCGCTGCACATCGGCGTGACCGAAGCCGGCACGCCCATGCGCGGGGCGGTCAAATCCGCCGTGGGCCTGGGGATTTTGCTGTCCGAGGGCCTTGGCGACACGCTGCGGGTATCGCTCACCGGCGATCCGGTCACGGAAATCGGCGTGGCCTACGAAATTCTGCGTTCCCTCGACATCCGCGCCCGGGGCCCGGAAATCATCTCCTGCCCCACCTGCGGCCGCACCGAAATCGACCTCGTCGGGTTGGCCGAGGCCGTGGAGGAGCGCCTTCGCGGCGTGACCGACGTCTTCACCGTGGCCGTCATGGGCTGCGTGGTCAACGGTCCGGGCGAGGCCCGCGAGGCCGACATCGGCATCGCCGGCGGCCGGGACTGCGGCATCATTTTCCGCAAGGGCCGGGTGCTCGGCAAGGTGCGTGGCGCGGACAACCTCATTCCCGCCTTCATGGACGAACTGGACCGTTATCTCACCGAAAAAAAGGAAACCCCATGCGACTGAGCCGCTACTATGCCCCGACCCTCAAAGAAACCCCGGCCGAGGCCGAGGTTATTAGCCATAAGCTTTTGCTGCGCGCCGGCTTGATCCGCAAGCTCACCGCCGGCATCTATACCTATCTGCCGCTGGGGCTTCGGGCGCTCAACAACGTCGCCCGCATCGTGCGCGAGGAGATGGACCGGGCCGGGGCCCTGGAAGTCCTCATGCCCGCCGTGCAGCCGGCCGACCTGTGGAAGGAATCCGGCCGCTGGGAATTCTACGGCCGCGAACTCCTGCGCTTCGTCGATCGCCATGACCGCGAATCCTGCCTGGGCCCCACCCACGAGGAAGTCGTTACCGACCTCGTGCGCCACGAAATCCGTTCCTACCGCCAGCTTCCCATCAACCTCTACCAGATCCAGACGAAGTTCCGCGACGAGATCCGCCCCCGCTTCGGGCTCATGCGCGGCCGGGAATTCGTCATGAAGGACGCCTACTCCTTCGACAAGGACGATGCCGGAGCCGACGCCAGCTACTGGGCCATGTTCAAGGCCTATACCCGCATCTTCGAGCGCCTGGGACTCAAATTTCGGGCTGTCTCGGCTGATTCCGGGACCATCGGCGGCTCGTTCTCCCACGAATTCATGGTCCTGGCCGAGACCGGCGAGGACACCATCGCCTACTGCGACGCCTGCGACTTCGGGGCCAACGTGGAAAAGGCCGAGGCCGTTTGTCCGCCCCATGGCGAGGCCGCCCCCTGTCCGCCAGCCGAAAGCGTGGCTACCCCGGGTCAGCACACCGTGGAAGAGGTGGCCGCTTTCCTCGGAGTCACTCCGGAGAAAATCGTCAAGACGCTGCTCTACGTCGCCGACGGCAAGACCGTGGCCGCCCTTGTGCGCGGCGACCGCGAACTCAACGAGGTCAAATTCAAGAACCTCCTTGGCGCCCAGGACATCCGTCTGGCTTCCCCCGAGGAAGTCACCGCCGCGACCAAGGCCCCGGTCGGCTTCGCCGGTCCGGTGGGACTCGCCGGCATCCCCGTTTACGCCGATCGGGAACTCGCCAATGCCGCCGACTGGATCGTCGGGGCCAATGCCGCCGACGCCCACCTGCGCCACGTGGACCTCGGCCGCGACGCCACGATCGTTTCCTTCACCGACCTGCGCCAGGTCGCGCCCGGCGACCCGTGCCCCAAATGCGGCGCGCCCCTCGCCTTCGCCAAGGGCATCGAAGTCGGCCACGTTTTCAAGCTGGGACTTAAGTATTCCAAGTCGTTAAACGCCACCTTCCTGGACGAGGCCGGCAAGGAACAGTTCATGATCATGGGCTGTTACGGCATCGGCGTCTCGCGCATCGTGGCCGCCTGCATCGAACAAAATAACGACGCATCCGGCATCATCTTCCCGCCGGCCATCGCCCCCTTCGAGGTCGCGCTCTTGAACCTCAACGCCAAGGACGCCGAGGCCAGCGCCAAGGCCGACGAACTCTACGACGCCCTGACCGCCGCCGGCATCGAAACGCTCCTCGACGACCGCGAGGAACGCCCGGGCGTCAAATTCAAGGACGCCGATCTCATGGGTTTCCCCATTCAGCTCACCCTCGGCGGCAAGGGCCTGGCCCGGGGCATCGTCGAAACCAAGGACCGCCGCACCGGCGAGAAGGGCGAACTGCCGCTTACCGGCTTCATGGACGCCTTTATCGCCTGGCGCGAAGGCGTGCGCCAGGGCTGGGGCCTGGATTAGCGGCGGCGGGGGAGGGAACCCCTTTTTTCAAAAAGGGGTTCCCTCCCCCGGATGCCTTCCCTTCTTTCCCCCTCCACACCACAATGCCGCACGTATTTGAAGTAAGCGAACTGACGCGGTCGGTGAAGGACGTCGTCGAGTCCGAGTTCCCCTTTGTCTGGGTACGCGGGCAGGTGGTGAATTTGTCGCGGCCGGGCTCGGGGCATTTGTATTTTTCGTTGCGCGATGCCGAGGCGTCTTTGGCGGTGGTGTGGTTTCGGGGCGCGCAGGGCGGCAAGGCGTTGGCGGGGGGCGAGCGGTACGACCCGCTGACGGGTGAGGTTTTCGAGAAGTCGCTGGCGAAGAGTCTGGCCGACGGCATGGAGATCATGGTTGCCGGGCGGCTGACGGTCTATGCCCCGCGCGGCGTGTATCAGCTGGTGGCCGAGCTGGTGCAGGAGGTGGGCGAGGGCCGGCTGTGGCAGGAATTCGAGGCGCTCAAAAAGGAGCTGGCGGCCAAGGGGTATTTTGCCCAGGAGCGCAAGCGGGCCTTGCCGCGTCATCCGCTGCGGGTGGCGGTGGTGACCGCGCCAACGGGGGCGGCTGTGCGCGATTTCATCCGCATCGGCCGGGAGCGGGGGCATGGCGCGGCGGTGCGGATCTATCCGACGCTGGTCCAGGGCGACGCCGCGCCGGTGGGGATTGTCCGGGCCATGCTGCGGGCGGTGTCCGACGACTGGGCCGAGGTGTTGGTGCTCATTCGCGGCGGCGGGTCGCTGGAGGATTTGTGGGCCTTCAATACGCCCGAGGTGGCCGGGGCGATTTTCGCCTCGCCGCTGCCGGTCGTCACCGGCGTGGGCCATGAGGTCGACGTGACCATTGCCGACATGGTGGCCGATGTTCGGGCCGCCACGCCGAGTCATGCCGCCCAGCTTTTGTGGCCCGAGCGGGCCCAGCTGACCCAGCGCCTGGATGATCTGGAGATGGCGGCGCGGCGCGGCATGGCGCGGCTTGTCGCCACGCGGGAGCGGGAGCTTGTCGCCCTGGCCCGGGGGCTTGCCTGGCTGTCGCCCCGGCAGCGTCTGGCGCGGCTCGATGAGGCCTTTGCCGGTGCGGCGGCGCGGCTTATGCGGGCCGGGAACGGCTGGCTGGGAAATTTTGCCGCCCGGTTGGACGCGGTTGCCGCCAAGATGGCGGGGCAGTACGGGCCGCACAGCCTGGAAGCCAGGGACGAGGCGCTTTCCCGCCGGACGGAGCGGCTCGGCAATGCCTTTCGATTTTTTCTGGCCGGGCGGGAAAACCGGCTGGAACTGGCCGCGGCCGAGTTGGCCGGGCTTGACCCCATGGGGCCGCTGGCGCGCGGCTACAGTCTGACGACTCTTGAGCGCACCGGGAAATTCCTGCGCCGGGCAGGGGATGCGCGGCCGGGCGACAACCTTTCCATCATGGTGTATGCAGGCCGCGTGAAGGCGCGGATAACGGACGTTGCGCCCGCACCGGCGGATTCGGACGATGCTGGACGCAACGGGGAGAAGGCATGACCGCGGGCAAGCAAGAGTCTTTTGAAAAGGCGCTGGAGCGCCTGGAACGTATCGCCGCGCGGCTGGAAGCCGGAGATGTTCCCTTGGAAAAGGGCGTGGCCCTGTACAAGGAAGGCATGGGGCTTGTCGCCGCATGCCGCAAGCGGCTCGAGGCGGCCAAGCTGGAGTTGTCGCTGGCCGGCGAGGACGGCGCGCTTAAGCCTTTCGAGGTCGAGGATGCGCGGCTTGCCGAGACGGACGGCGAAGACGGGGAGGAACTCGCGTGACGGTGAAGGAACGGTTGGCCGCCCAGGCGGCCGAAGTGGAAGTGTACATCCGGGAGCGCTTCGGCGCGCGCATGCGGGAGCGCGGCGTGCCCGAGGGGCTGCTGTCGGCCATGGAATATTCGCTGATGGCCGGGGGCAAGCGGTTGCGGCCGTGTCTTTGCCTGTCCTTTGCCGAGCTTTTCGGCGCGTCCCGGGCCAGCGTCATGCCGTTTGCCGCCGGCTTCGAGCTCATCCACACCTATTCGCTCATTCACGACGACCTGCCGGCCATGGACGACGACGACCTGCGCCGGGGCCGGCCGTCGAACCACAAGGTCTTTGGCGAGGCCGGGGCCATATTGGCCGGCGATGCGCTTTTGACCGAGGCGTTTGGTTGCATGAGCCGCTGCTGGCCGGCCGTCGCGGCCGAGCTGGTGCTGCCGGCCCTGGCCGAGGCGGGACGGGCGGCGGGCGCGGCCGGCATGGTTGGCGGCCAGATGCTGGATATGGAATTTACCGCCCGCCAGGGCGTGTCCCTGGCCGAGCTGGCCCACATGCAGGCGCTCAAGACCGGAGCGCTCATTACCGCTTCGTGCGTGTGCGGCGCGATCCTGGCTGGCGCGGCCGAGGACGGCATCAGCCGGGCCAGGGAGTACGGCGAGGCCGTGGGCGCGGCGTTCCAGATCGTCGACGACATCCTCGACGAGGTTGGCGACGCGAACACCATGGGCAAGCCCGTGGGCAGCGATCGGGAGCAGGGCAAGAGCACCTATCCGAGTCTGGTCGGGCTGGACGAGAGCCGGCGGCTGGCCGGGCAGCGTGTGGATGCGGCCCTGGCCGCCATTGCCGCCTACGAGGGGTCGGCGGCGGATTTTTTGCGGGATTTGGCCCGCTATATCGTGGTTCGGGTCCAATAGGCGCGAAGCCTTTTGCCGCGCCGGGAGGCGACATGATCCGCAAGGCAGGACGCATGGGCAGGAGAAAGGTGCTTGGACTTTTGGCCGGGGCGGTTTCGGGGCTCCTTGCGGCCAGGCCGGCCTGGGCCGGGGACAAACCGGCCGCCATGGACGCCATAACCGCCATCAAGACCCGGCGTAGCGTGCGTGCCTACACCGCCGAGCCGGTGACGGACGTCCAGGTCGAGGAGATCCTGCGTTGCGGCATGCAGGCCCCTTCGGCCTGCAACGAGCAGCCCTGGCAGTTCGTGGTGGTGCGCGACAAGGCGATCCTGGCCAAGGTCGGCGGCATCAACCCCTACGCCGCCTATGCCAAAAACGCCCCGGTGGCCATCCTGGTCGCCGGCGATCAGGCCCTGGACAAATGCGGCGGCTATTGGATCGAGGACACGTCGGCCTGCGCCCAGAACATGCTGCTTGCCGCCCATGCCCTGGGGCTTGGCGCGGTGTGGACCGGCATTTATCCGCTGCCCGAACGGGTGGCGGCGTTTCGGGCGCTTTTGAAGATGCCGGAGACGACAACCCCCATGGCGCTGCTCGTCATCGGCCATCCGGCCGAGCAGCCCGCGCCCAAGGACCGCTACCGGCCCGACCGGGTCCATCACGACGTCTGGTGATGGCCGGCAACGAAGCCGTGCTGCCGCTGCCCGCTTTTGGCGTCGCGCGGCGGTCACAAGAAAAGGACCAGCAGATGACCGTACTTTCGGACACGGCGCTTCACATCCTTCCCCGGATTCAAAATCCCCGTGACGTGGCCGGGTTGTCGCCGGAGGAAAAGACCGCCCTGGCCGAGGAGATCCGGCAGGTCATCATCGGCACGGTCTCCATGAACGGCGGCCATCTGGCCCCGTCACTCGGCGTGGTGGAGCTGACCCTGGCCCTGCTTTCCGTGTTCGACCCCGGTCGGGACAAGCTGGTGTGGGACGTGGGCCATCAGGCCTACGCCTATAAACTGCTGACCGGCCGCCAGGAGAATTTTCATACCCTGCGCACCCTGCACGGCATAAGCGGGTTTCCCCGGCCGGCCGAAAGCCCCTACGACCATTTCGGCGTGGGCCATTCGAGCACCTCCATCTCCGCCGCCCTCGGCATGGCCATGGCCCGGGACCTCAAGGGCGAGGACCACGACGTGGTGGCCATCATCGGCGACGGCTCCATGACCGCCGGACTGGCCTACGAGGGCCTCAACCAGGCCGGCGGCTGGGGCGGGCGGCTGATTGTCGTTTTAAACGACAACGAGATGTCGATATCCAAGAACGTCGGCGCGCTCTCGCTTTTTTTAAGCCGCAAGCTCAACCAGCGCTGGGTCAAGCGGTTTAAAAAGGACATGGAGAACTGGATCAGTTCGTTCCCCTTCGGCGGCGACGTCATGGGCTACGTCAAGCGCGGCGAGGAATCGTTCAAAAGCTTTTTCACGCCCGGCATGCTGTTCGAGGCCTTCCGTTTCAACTACCTCGGCCCCATCGACGGCCACGACACGGCGCGCCTGACCCAGGTGTTCAAGGAAGTGCGCGAGATCGAGGGCCCGGTGCTGGTCCACGTGCTGACCAAAAAAGGGCGCGGCTACGCCCCGGCCGAGAAGAACCCCACCTATTTTCATGGCGTGGGCTGCTTCGAGCCCGAGACCGGGCTGGTGGAAAAGCCGGGCGTGTGCCCGCCGAGCTACACCCAGGTCTTCGGACGGGCCCTGACCGCGTTGGCCAAGGACAACGAGCGCATCATGGCCATTACCGCCGCCATGCCCGAGGGCACGGGGCTGTCCGATTTCGCCGCCGCCATGCCCGAACGCTTCGTGGACGTCGGCATTTGCGAGCAGCACGCCGTGACCTTTGCCGCCGGTCTGGCCAAGGAGGGGTTCAAGCCCGTGGTCGCCGTCTATTCCACCTTTTTACAGCGCTCCTACGATCAGATCGTCCACGACGTGTGCCTGCAAAATCTGCCCGTGACCTTCTGCCTCGACCGGGCCGGTCTGGTGGGCGAGGACGGGGCTACCCACCACGGGGCCTTCGACCTGTCCTACCTGCGCCACATCCCCCACCTGACGGTCATGGCTCCGGGCAGCGAGGCGGATTTGCCGGGCATGCTGGCCGCAGCGCTCGTCCACCCCGGCCCGGTGGCCATCCGCTATCCCCGGGGCGCCGGCGAGGGCCTGCCCCTGCCGGAAAAGCCCGAGCCTCTGCCCATCGGCCGGGGGGAGATGGTTCGTCCGGGCGCGGACGCCCTGGTCGTGGCCATCGGCAGCCGGGTCATGCCGGCCGTGGTCGCGGCCAACGAACTGGCCGCCGAGACCGGGCGCGAGGTGGCGGTTTTCAACACCCGGTTTGTCAAGCCGCTGCCGCGCGAGCAGTTGCTGGCCCTGGCCAGGGAATTCCCCCTGTGGCTGACGGCCGAGGAAAACGTGCTGCAAGGCGGTTTCGGTTCGGCCGTACTGGAAATGCTGTCCGATGCCGGGGCGCTGTCCGGGCTCACCGTGCGCCGGCTGGGGCTGCCCGACGACTTCGTGGAACACGGCGCGCAAAAAGCGTTGCGGGCGCTTTGCGGCATCGACAAGGACGGCATCAAGGCCGCGTTGCGCTCCCTGCTTAGCCTGTAGCGGCCCTGGCGCGGGAGGACCGGGCCGCGCTCCCGCTTTACGGTGGGGCAAAGAGCGGCTATGCTTCCCGTTCTCGCGTCCTGGGCCTTACGTTATCGAGGCACATTCGCCCACTGCCCAGGCATCACGTGGTGCGGGAGTTCCTCGCCAAACAGCCCGCCCCGATACAACCGAAGGAGTTATGATGGCCGCCATATCCCGTTTCATGGAAACCCATTTCCGTCACTTCAACGCCCGTGAGACTCTCGACGCCGCCAAGGCCTGGAACGATCTGCTCGGCAAGGGCGGCAAGATGTTTTTGTCCATGGCCGGAGCCATGAGCACCTGCGAACTCGGCATTTCCCTGGCCGAGATGATCCGCAAGGACAAGGTCCATGCCATCAGCTGCACCGCCGCCAATCTTGAGGAGGACCTTTTCAACCTCTTCAACCATAATGAATACAAGATGGTTCCCGAATACCGGGACCTCTCGCCCGAAGCGGAAAAAGAGCTCTACGAGGCCGGGTTCAACCGTGTGACCGACACCTGCATCCCCGAGGGGATCATGCGGCAGGTGCAGCACCGCATCTCCAAGCTCTGGGCCGAGGCGACCGAGGCCGGTACGCCGAAATTTCCTTTCGAATTCATGTACGCGCTGCTCGATCAGCCCGACATTGCCGAGTTCTTCCAGGTTCCCCGCGAGCATTCCTGGGTCCTGGCCGCCAAGGAAAAGGGCCTGCCCATTTTCACTCCCGGCTTCGAGGACAGCACGCTCGGCAACATCTTCTGCTCCGAGGTCATCCGGGGGCACCTGAAAGACCATTCGGCCGTGCGCCACGGCACCGAGCAGATGGAGCTTCTGGCCAAGTGGTACCAGGAGCAGGCCAGGACCAACACTCCGGTCGGGTTTTTCCAGATCGGCGGCGGCATCGCGGCGGATTTCGCCATCTGCGCCGTGCCCATGCTGATCCAGGACCTGCAGCTCGAGGATACGCCTTTCTGGGCCTACTTCGCCCAGATCGGCGACTCGACCACGTCCTACGGCTCCTATTCCGGGGCCGTGCCCAACGAGAAGATCACCTGGGGCAAGCTCGACGTGGACACGCCGCGTTTCATGATCAACTCCGACGCCGCCATCGTGGCCCCGCTGATTTTCGGCTACGTACTTGGCTGGTAACTCGTGATAAAAAGCGCAATCTCTTGGCAGCCGCCGGGAATGGGCGTAGCCTGAAATCGCAAAACACGTATTTCGGCCCGCCCGCGCGGGTAAAGCAACGTCTGAAACCGCAAACCCTGGAGGCTGCCATGAGCGAGTTCACCGAAGCCGATCTGCCTGTCAGCATCGACCACGAACAAATGGTGACGCTTGGCGATGGGACGACCATCCGGTTCGAGACCAATGGCGAGGCCAAGGACCTCTATGTCGGCGATGCATTCACGCCGACGACCCAGCTTTTCCCCGGCTGCGACTACTGCGTCGAATCCGAGGGCAAGACCTTCAAGGTCATGGCCGAGTTCGAGGATGTGATCACGGTTTCCAAGGTCTGACCCGCGAAAGGACCTTCTGACGACAAAGGCCGGGGGCGCAAGCCTCCGGCCTTTTTTTGCGTTCGCAAAACGAGCGGGTTACGTGTCTTCTTGTTCCGTCGCGTCGTCCCCGACGTCCAGACGGTCGAGGATCAGGCCGAAGAAGCCGGTGCCGTCGTCGGCATGGTGATGCCAGCCGAGGTGCGCGCCACAGGTGGCGCACACGCCCATGCGCCATTGGCCTTGCGAGGGCTTGGCGAAATCCATGGCGAAATGCCCAATGACGGCGCAGCCCGGGGCCAGGGAGAAACAGCCGATTTCCTGGTCCGGTCCGAAGCCTGACGGCACGAGGTGGCGATGTGAGCCGTCGACGGCGATACGCAGGGCCGAACTGGTGATGGCGGCCCCGCACTGGGAGCAGACGAACCGGTCGCCATGGGCCAGGGCCGGATTGGTGATGACGGGGCGGGGGGCGGTGCCCGTTTCGGCCGCTTCGTCCATGTCGTAGGTGAGATGAAACGGCGGATTGGTGGTGAAAAGCGTGATATGTCTGTCCATGGGGGCTCCCCACGGGCCGCTGCTCGTGCTGCGGTGACGCTCCCGTTTGTGGCTTGATTTCCTCCTTTCGGAGTTGGAATTAAAATAGCCACGCCAGGGGCGCAGGCAACCATCGGCGCAAAACTTTCCGGCCAACGGTTGCCGCGCACCCGGGCGGGGAGGTTATTCCGGCTGGCCCGCCAGGTCTTCCGGCAGGGCGAGCAGGCGGTCCTGGATCAGGCCGAAAAAGCCCAATCCGTTGGAAGACAGGTAATACCAGCCGAGGTGGGCGCCGCAGGCGGCGCAAAAGGCCGTCTGCCACAGTCCGTCGTCCTCGCCGGAGAAATCCAGTTTGAAGTGCCCGATGACGCGGCAGCCGGGGGCCAGGGAGAAGCAGCCGAATTCCTGGTCGACGCCCTTGGCTGTGGGGAAGGTGTGGCGATGGTGCCCACCGACGGCGATGCGCAGGCTCGCCCGGGTGACTTCCATCTCGCACACGGCGCAGGCGATGCGGTCGGCATGGGCCAGGTCGGGGTTGTCGAACACGAACCTGGGCTTGTGCTTTATGATCAGGTCATCTGCCGAATTTGTCTCCAAAAAAACGCCTGTGGCTTTCACGAAACGCTCCTCGGGTCGAAGCCGTGTCGGCCGACGGCCCTTTTTCCGTTTGCATTTAAGTCAAAAAATGCTATTCTGGTCAGTTTAGTCAAGTTAAATCTAACTGGCCAGGACGGAATATGCGCATTTTTTCACAGGATCAGTCCTCGGATGCGGCTGGACCGGACACCAGCCTGCTCAGGATCAACCCGAAGAAAAATCCTCCGGAAACGGGGACATAGCGCCAGCCCAGGTGGAGCCGGCACACCGCGCACAACACCGTTTGCCATCGTGTTCCCGGAAACCAGGAAAAATCCGACGTCACCGGCCCCGCCCCCAGGCAGCCGGGCGCGGCGCCAAAACAACCGATCTCGAAAATATGGCCGTACGGATTGGCGAATACATGGCGGTGGTCGCCGGCCACGGTGATGCGCCGGCTTTCCGACGTGACCGGGGCGCGGCAGGCGATGCAGCGAAGGAGCGGGTCGTCAAGCAGGCCGGTCCCGGCCCGGGGCTCGACCATCCGGCCGGGCTGTCCCGCCTTGCCCGGCCCGTCGCCGGGAGTGCGGCCCCACAGCGGGACGGAGCGCGGCGGTTGGCTGGCCCGGGCAAAGGGGAGAAGGGGCATGGGAACTCCGACTGGCGATTTCCATTGCGCGCGGGCCTGTGGTTTAATACTACTTTCCCGATGAGCCGGCCCGGCGGCAGCCCGGCTCGCCAAACCGGCCGCCACGTGGTTTTTTGATGCGCGTCTCCCTCGGACACCTCTCGCCAAGCGATCCCCTGCAGGGCTATCTGCGCGACTGCATCCTGCCCCAGCTCGTGGCGACCCAGCGCGAACCGCGCTGGCGGGTCTACCGTGTTTCGGCCGAAAGCGACGTCTACCTCTACGAGGACAAATGGAGCGGGGCCCGGGTGGTGGGCAAGTTCTACGCCCGTGCCAGGGGCCTAAACGGCAGCAACGCTCCCCAGTCCGCGCAAAACGAATATCGCAATCTCGAATACGTGAGAAGCCTCGGCTTTACCGGGCCGCCGGATACCGTTGTGCGTCCCCTGGGTGCCAATCGCGAACTCGGGGACCTGCTCGTGGTGGAACACGTCACCGGCGAGCAGCTCGACGCCGTCATCGAGGAAGCCGCCCGGGCGGGGCGTTCGGACAGGCTTTTCACCAAGCTGTCCGGCCTGGCCCGGTTTTTCGCCCGGCTTCACAACGGCACGGCCGGGGGCGAGCGGGTGGATTTTGCCCGAACCCGGGCCTACTTCGAGCGGGTGCTGGCCTACCTCGCCGGCCAGGGTGTCGCCTCGCCCCGGCGGATCGACCGGCTGCGCGAACTCGGCCAGGCCTACGCCGCCCGGCCCGAATTGTGGCAGGACGTCCAGGTCTGCGTCCACGGCGACGCCACGCCCTCCAATTTCCTCTTTGGCCACGGCCGGGACGTATGCGCCATCGACCTCGAGCGCATGCACCGCGACGACCGGGTCTACGACGTGGGGCGGCTTTGCGGGGAGCTCAAGCACTGCTTTATGTTGACGACGGGCAGCCCCGCCCGCTCGGAACCCTTTATCGGCCATTTCCTGTGGGAATACGCCGGACATTTTCCCGACCGCAAGCGGGCCTTCGACGCCATAACGGCACGGCTGCCGTTTTACCTCGGCCTGACGCTTTTGCGCATCGCCCGCAACCACTGGCTCGACGACGCCTACAGAAAGCGGCTCATCCAGGAGGGCAAGACCATTTTGAAGGGAGGCTTGGCATGAAGGTGCGGGGCATCATTTTCGACATCAACGGCACTCTCGTCCACATCGAAACCGACGAGGGCAACGAGCAGATCTACCGCTCCATCAGCCACCTGCTCAAATATTACGGCATCCGCACCAACCGGGGCGACGTGCGCGACGGCTATTACCAGATTTTAAAGGACCAGCGCCGGCGCGGCGGGGAGCAGTATCCGGAGTTCGACGCCGTGGCTGTATGGCGGGAATTCATTTTGGACCGGGCCGGCCGCTCCGGGGTGACGATCCCCAAAAACAAGTTGGCCGTGCTGCCGCATTTTCTGGCCGAGCTCTATAGGGGCATCGCGCTCAATTGCCTGGAACTCTATCCCGGCGTGCGCGAAGTGCTCGACGAACTGCGCCCGCGCTACCGGCTCGCCGCCCTGACCGACGCGCAGACGGCCTGGGCCCTGCCCGAAATGCGCATGGTCGGCATCGACTCGTACTTTTACCCCATCATCGTCTCCGGCGACCTCGGCTATCGCAAGCCCGATCCGCGCATCTTCGCCCTGGCCATAAAGCGCATGCATCTGTACGCCGACGAATTGCTCTTCGTCGGCAACGACATGTACCGCGACATTTACGGCGCGCGCCAGGCCGGGCTGCGCACCGTCTTTTTCGCTTCGGGCCAGGGCCAGCAATCCATGGATGGCGTCGAGGCCCATTACAACATCTCCAACTTCGCTGAACTGCGAAACGCGGTGCGGTTTTTCGAGGAGCAGGGCTAGGCGCGGGGAAGGAGTGGAGCGGGAATGAATGCCTCCGGCGGTCAGGGGGAAACTTTTTGAAAGAAGTTTCCCCCTGAACCCCCTTCAAAAACTTTCAAAAGGGGTTGAGGGGGCAGGGCGGCGAGTGCTTATACGGAAAAGGAGGAGAAGATGTACTGGGATAAAACCTCAAGCGTTCCTTCAAGTTTGACCCTCGATCCGCGAGTGGCGGCCTATCTGAAACCCCACGACCGGGTACTGGACCTGGGCTGCGGCGCGGGCCGGATGCTCGGGGAGATGGCCGGGACCGGCCGCTTCGCCGTGGGCGCGGACCGCAATTTCCCGAGTCTCGCCGTGGCCGCGGACCGGGGCTATCGCGTGGCGCGGGCCGAGCTTGCCGCATTGCCCTTTGCCGACGACGCCTTCGACGCCGGCATCATTCATGCCGTGCTGACCACGCTCAATCCCCGGCAGACCCGTCTGGATGTCCTGGCCGAGGCCCGCCGGGTCGGCTGCAAGGTGCTGTGCGTGGCCGATTTCCTGCAAAACTGGGATTTGCCGTACTACGCAGCCCGCTACGAGGCCGGGTTGCCCGAAACGGGCGAGGCCGGCAGCTTTGTCGTCCGGGACGGGAACAAAGTGCTTTATACGGCCCACCATTTCACCCTGGACGAGCTTCATGACTTGTTTGCGGCGGCCGGCTACCGGGTGGCCTTTGCCGATACGCCCAAGGTGCGCACCCGCTCGGGCAAGACCGTCACGGGCGTGGTGCTGGCCGCCGTTGCCGACGGTCATTGACGGAACCGCCCCGTGACGGCTAAAAAGCAACCTTTTGCGATGCCAGCCGTCACATGACACGGGGAGGTCCCATGAGCGTGGCAACCGACATGGAACAGATGGCCGTCCGGGCCAAGGACGCCTCCCGGCTTCTGGCCGGGGCTTCCGGCGCGGCCAAGGATGCTTTTCTGGCCGCCCTGGCCGATCTGCTCGCCACCCGCCGCGAGGAGGTCATGGCCGCCAATGCCCGGGACGTGGCAGCGGCCACGGCCGCCGGCATGGACGCGCCGCGCTTAAATCGCCTGACGTTGACTCCGGCCGTCATGGACGCCATGGCCGGGGCCTGCCGCGAGATCATCGCCCTGCCCGATCCGGTGGGGGGCATCGAGGCCATGCGGCCGCGCCCCAACGGCCTGCTCGTCGGGCGTATGCGCGTGCCGCTGGGCGTTATCTGCATGATCTACGAATCGCGGCCCAACGTCACCATCGACGCCGCCATCCTCTGCCTCAAGGCCGGCAACGCCGTGATTTTGAAAGGCGGTTCCGAAGCCTTGGAGTCCAACAAGGCCCTGGCCGCACTGCTGCGCGAGGCCCTGGCCGCCGCCGGCCTTCCCGCCGACGCCGCCCAGCTCGTGCCCACGAGCGACCGGGCCGCCGTGGCCGCGCTGTGCAAGCTCGACCAGTTTATCGACGTCATCATCCCGCGCGGCGGGGAAGGGCTCATCCGGGCCGTGGTGGACGCCGCCACCATGCCGGTGCTCAAGCATTTCAAGGGCGTGTGCCACGCCTATGTCGACGCCGGGGCCGATCTGGCCATGGCCGAAAAGGTGGTGGTCAACGCCAAGGCCCAGCGCCCCGGGGTATGCAACGCCCTGGAGTGCCTGCTCGTCAACGCCGACGTCGCGCCGGAATTTCTGCCCCGGGTAGGGGCGGCCCTGCGCCGTGCCGGCGTGGCGCTTCGGGCTTGTCCGCGCGCCCTGCCGCTGCTTGGCGAGGGGGCCGCGCCGGCTGCGCCCGGGGATTTCGGCCACGAGTTTCACGACCTGATCCTGGCCGTCAAGGTGGTGGATTCCATGGACGAGGCGCTGGCCCACATCCATCGCTACGGCTCCAACCACACCGAGGTCATCGTCACCGAGCACCATGGCCGGGCCATGGAGTTTCTGCGCCGGGCCGACGCCTCCATGGTCGGGGTCAACTGTTCCACGCGGTTTAACGACGGCGGCGAGTTGGGGCTTGGGGCCGAGATCGGCATCTCCACCTCCAAGCTCCATGCCTACGGCCCCATGGGCCTTGTGGAGCTGACCAGCGCCAAGTTCGTGACGCTCGGCAACGGCCAGGTGCGGGGCTGATTTTTCCCGGCGGGCCCCCTGGTGCAACCCCAATGACGCGACCCGTGATCGGCATTTTCGGCGGCACGTTCAACCCCGTGCACATCGGCCACCTGCGCGCCGCCATCGAGGTGGCCGAAGCCCTGTCCCTGGCCGGGGTGGAATTCGTGCCCGCCGCCAGACCGCCGCACAAGTCCGGCGAGCCCATGCTCGATTTCGGGCTGCGCCTGACGCTGTGCCGTCTGGCGGTCGCGGCCGTCGACGGATTTCGCGTCAACGCCATGGAGGCCGACCGGCCCGGGCCGTCCTACACCTGCGACACCCTGGCAGAACTGCGCGATGCCCGGCCGGGCGAGGAATTCTGCTTCATCCTCGGCATGGGCGATCTGCTCGGCCTTTCCACCTGGAAAAACGGTTTGGGGCTCGGCCGCATGGCCAGCTTGGCCGTGCATGCCCGGGAAGGGTTGGGGCTTGAGGTTTTCACCGTTTTTCTGAAAGGTAACGCCGCCGCCATGGGGGCCGAGCCCACCGACGATCCAGCGGTCTGGGCCCTGCCCGAGGACCGCCACATCAGTTTCGTGCCCGTGGCCAGACTTGACGTGTCCGCCTCGGATATACGAGAGCGGTGGCGGCAAAAAAAACGCATCGACGGTCTGGTCAGCGAGGCCGTGCTGCGCGAACTCAAACAGCGCGAGGATGCCCTCGAAGCAGCCTGGGCCCGATAGTCCCGCGCCATCCCTGGAACATTCCCTTGCAAAGCACCACGACTTCCGCTTCCGCCCATCGTACCGTGGCCTTCCTTTCCTGCCTCCTGTTCGTGGCCCTGCTCGCGCTTCCCTCGATCGACAGGGTCCTTAAATTCGCGCCCATGACCATCATCGGCGAGGCCGGCGGTAGGAAGCTGCCCACGCTCAAGCTGGACCCCGGCACCTGGGTGCCGTGGTTCAACACGGTGCGCCACGGCTACCTGGAGCGCCACTACAGCCTGCGCGGCCTGCTCATCACCTGGGAGAGCTACCTCGACACCTTCATCCTGGCGTCGTCCTCGTCCTCATCCCAGGTCGTGGTCGGCAAGGATCATTGGCTGTTTCTGGCCCAGGACGGGGCGCGCAACATCCTGGAGGACGCCCGTTCCCCCTACGGCCTGCCCAAGAATGCCGTGGCCCTTATCGCCCAGGAGATGGAACGCCGGCGGGAATGGCTGGCCGCCCGGGGCATCAAGTACCTGGTCATCGTGGCTCCCAACAAAAATACCGTCTATCCCGAAAAGTTGCCCGACGCCTTGCGTCCGGTCTTCGAGGACACGCACCTGGATCGCTTCTCCGCCTACGTCAAGGAGCATACCAAGGTCGACATCGTCAACGTGACCCAGGCCCTCATGGAGGCGAAGAAGAACGAACAGGTGTTCTATTCCACGGACAGCCACTGGAACGCCAACGGGGCCTTTGCGGCCTACCAGGCGATCGTGCCCCATCTGGTTAAGGATTTCCCGGCCATAAAGCCGCTGACGCGGTCCCGGTTTTCCGTCGAGCGTTTCAACTGGCTGCCCGGGGACCTGGCCAACATGCTGGGGCTTGGCGGCCACCTCAAGGAAGACCGCATCATGTTCGTCAACAAGGACTGGTACAAGGCCCGGGGCATGACCTATGACGGACCGATGCCGGCGCCGTACTTCGAGACGCCGCAGTATTCCTATACGGGCGACCCCAAGCTGCCGAACGTCATCGTGTTCCACGATTCCTTCTGGTGGGAACTGTTGCCGTTTATGGCCGAGTCCTTCGACAAGGGGCTTTACATCTGGCTCAAACCCCAGACCGAGACGGCCTTTCGCTATTTCGACACGGCGCTTATCGAGAAGGAAAAGCCGAACTTGGTTATCGACGAGTACACCGAGCGCTATATCCTGCCGACCATAAACGGCCATTTCCGCATCAAAACCGACGCCGTGGCCAAGGCCCCCTGATGCTGGCGGCCGTCGGCGCTTTACAAATCGACTGAAATCCGTAATTGGGAAAAAGAAACAAAGTCATGTCGCGCAGTGCCGCGAGGAGCCTTACCCCTTCCATGGAACACGACCGCGCCCCGAAAGCCAAGGCCGCCGATACCCTCGATCCCCCCCAACCTCCGTCTTCGCGCGCCGTCCCGAGCAATGGGGGCGGCCTATGCTGACCCTCGTTGTCGCCGTGGCGGCGGCGGTTCTCATCTCGGCCTTTTGCTCCATGAGCGAGGCCGCGCTCTATTCCGTGCCCTGGAGTTGGATCGAGCGGTTGCGCAAGGACGGCCGGCCGGCCGGAGAACTGCTTTTCACCCTGCGCTCCAATGTGGAAAAGCCCATCACGGCCATCCTGACGCTCAACACCATCGCCAATACGGCCGGGGCGGCGGTTGCCGGCGCGGCGGCGTCGACGGTCTTCGGCCCGGATGAGCTGTGGCTTTTCACCGCCGTTTTCACCGTGGTCATCCTCACCCTCGGCGAGATATTGCCCAAGACCGTGGGCGTGGCCTACAGCCGTTCGGTCGCGACGGGCATTGCCGCGCCGCTTAAGTACCTGATCCTCGGTTTGCTCCCCATCATCTGGGCCGGGGGGCTGCTCGCCGGGCTGGTCGCGAACCGGCGCAAGGACCCCATGTCCTCGGAAGAGGACCTGCGGGCCGTGGTCAGCCTGACCCGCCGGGAAGGCATCATCAAGCCCCTCGAGGAACTCTCCATCAAAAACATCCTGTCCCTCGACCGGAAAACCGCCAGCGACATCATGACCCCGCGTACGGTGGTGTTTTCCCTGTCGGCCCAGATGACCGTGGCCGAGGCCCGGGGCGATCGCCGGGCGGTCTGGCCCCACAGCCGCATTCCGGTTTTCGACGCCGATGACCCGGAAAACATCGTGGGCATCGTCTACCGCCGGGAGGTCCTCGAGGCCCTGGCCAACGACCAGGACGACGTGCGCCTGTCCGACCTCATGAAGCCGGTGCGATTTGTCCTGGATTCCATGCCCCTTGACCGGGTGCTGGTAAAATTTCTGGAATCGCGTATGCATCTCTTCGTGGTTCTAGACGAATACGGTGGGGTATCCGGGGTGGTCACCCTGGAGGATGTGCTGGAGGAAATCCTCGGCAAGGAAATCGTTGACGAAACCGATCAGGTGGCGGACATGCGGGAGCTGGCCCGCACGAGGCGTGAGGAGCTTCTGCGCACCATGCGCGACCCCAAGGACACGCCCGCCGCATAACGCACGCAGCCAAACGCGGAATTTGCCATGGCGAAAAAAAACAACGCCCCCGTCTACCTTGTGGCCCTGGTCCTTTTTCTGGGCGGCCTCGGCTATCTGCTGTACTCGGGCCTGGGAGAAAATACGTCCTATTTTCTCAACGTCTCCGAGGCGCTGGCCATGAAACCGGCCGACCTGACCAAGGCCCGGCTTTTCGGCACCGTGGCCGCCAGCGGCATACAAAGGCCCCAGGACGCCATGGGCGTGACCTTCACGCTGGTGGACAAGGATCAGGCCGCCAAGACCATCCGGGTGGATTTCAAAGGGGCCGTGCCCGATACGTTCAAGCCCGGCGCGGAAGTCATCGTGGAGGGCGGGGTCAACCCGGCCTCGGGCGATTTCGCCGCCAACACGCTGATGACCAAGTGCCCGTCGAAGTACCAGAAGGAAAATCGCGGCTGACAGGCGGCTTCCGATCGGCCTGTCATTTTGCGGCGGCATGGCAATGGTCGCCCCGGGGGCTGGATGTGCTCCGGTGGCGGCGTTTTTTGTTCCTACGTAAGGAGTCTTGATGCACGCTACAGGGTATTTTGCGTTGCTCGTGGCCATGCTGCTGTGTCTGGCCGCGGCGGCGACGGCGATTTTCGGGCTTTGGCGGCGCGACTACTGCCGTCTTGCGCTGCTTGAACGGGCCCATCTGGTCGTTTTCGTCGCCACGCTGCTTGCTTCGGCCATCTTGACCATCGCCTTGTGGCGGCGCGATTTTTCCTTTGTCTACGTGGCGGAATACACCGACACCCTGTTGCCGCTTTTTTACGCCGTAACGGCTTTTTGGGCTGGGCAGGCCGGCTCCATGCTGTTCTGGATGCTGGTGCTGGCCGTTTTCGGGGGGGGATTCGCCCTGGCCCCGTCCTACAAGAAGCTTTCTCCGGCCACCAAATATGCCTATTGGATGTTTTTTTTCGCCATCGAGGCCTTTTTCCTGCTGCTTCTGACCGGCCCGAGCAATCCGTTTCTCGAAGCCGTGCCGCCGCCGGCCCAGGGCAGGGGGCTTAATCCGCTGTTGCGAAATCCGGGCATGATCTTCCACCCGCCGTTGCTTTTCCTTGGCTACGCCGGCTTTGCCGTGCCGGCCTGCCTGGGGCTGGCCGCCTGGCTGGTGGGGGAGACGCGCTCCTTTGTCGCGACCGCCCGCAACACCGCCATCCTGTCCTGGCTCTTTCTCACCGCCGGCATCGTCCTTGGCGGCTGGTGGTCCTACATGGAACTCGGTTGGGGCGGCTACTGGGCCTGGGACCCGGTGGAAAACGCCTCGCTGATTCCCTGGCTGGTCGGCACGGCGTTTCTCCACACGGCCATTGTCGAACGCCGCACCAAGGCGCTTGCCAAGACCAACGTGGCCCTGGCCGTGGTCACCTTCATCTCCTGCATCCTCGGCACCTACCTCGTGCGCAGCGGCGTGGTGGATTCGCTCCACGCCTTTGGCGAGGGCGGGGTAGGGGACCCGATCCTGCTTTTTATGATCTTCGCCCTGGTGCTTCTGGCCTCGGTGCTGGTCGCCGGCGCGCCCTATTTCGCCGGCCGGGGCAAGCAACTTGCCGGCCTTTTCAGCGTCCCGGGGTTCCTCGTGGTCCTGGCTTGGCTCATGCTCGCGCTTTCCGCCGTGGTCTTGCTCGGCACCATGTGGCCGGTTATCAGCAAGCTGTGGAGCGCCAATCCGGTCGGTCTCGACGCGGGTTTTTACAACCGCGTGTGCCTGCCCCTTTTCGCCATGGCCACCTTTCTGGTGGCCATGTGTCCGCTTCTTTCCTGGACCGAGGGGGTGCGCGACAAGCTGGGGCTGGCCATCGTTGCCGGCGGCTTCGTCGGTGGCGGGGCCGTGCTTTATGCCTCGGGCGTGCATCTGCCCCTGGCCCTTTTCGGCGGCGCCTGCGCCATAGCCGCCATGGTGTGCGTGGCGTATGTCTTTATCCGCCAGCGTCACGCCAGAAGTCGGTCCGGCGCGCTTGGGGCCTACTGCGTCCATCTGGGGCTGGCCCTGCTCACCCTGGGCGTGGCCTTTTCCGGGCCCTACCAGATCAGCCGCGAGGTTGTGCTGACGCCCGGACGCGCCATGCGCATCGGCGATTTTACCATGACCTATACCGATCTGGAACGGGAGACCAACCCGGCCGTGAGCATCGCCCGGGCCGTCATCGACGTGACCAAAAACGGCCGGACGGTGGGACGGCTTACGCCGGAGCGGCGCATCTACAAGGGCTTCGAGCAGCCCTTTGCCGAGGTGTCCACGATTCCTTCCCTGGGTGACGAGCTCTACGCCACGCTTTTATCCGTTACCGACAAAAAGGCCGCCAGCATCAAGATCAGCGTCAATCCGCTGGTCAACTGGGTCTGGATCGGCGGCGCGCTCATGAGCCTGGCGCCCTTTTTGAGCCTGCGCCGGCCCAAGGAGACAGCAGGGGAGCGGAGTTAAGGTCATGGCCGCGCCGTTGGTGCGTCTGCGCCGGGTGAGCCGTTTTTTCGGCGAACGGCCGGTGCTCAGGGCCATCGACCTGGATATCGCGCCAAGCGGCGTCACGCTCCTTGTGGGGCCAAACGGCGCGGGGAAATCCACGCTCCTGCGTATCGTGGCCGGGCTCATGCCGCCAAGCGAGGGCGAGGCGCTTTCCGATCTGGCCCCCGGCGAGATCGGGTACGTCGGCCACAAGACCCTCAGTTACCCCAACCTGACCGCCCGGGCCAACCTGGCCTTCTGGCAGTCGCTTTCCGGGCTTCCCCGGGATCCGACCGCCGTGGACGCGGCCCTTGCGCGGGTGGGGCTTTCCCGGTTCGCCGACGAGGAAGCCGGTGTTTTTTCGCGCGGCATGTCCCAGCGCCTGAGCCTCGCCCGGGTGTTTCTCACCAGTCCCCGACTGCTTCTTCTCGACGAGCCGGCCTCGGGCCTCGATCCGTCCTCGGCGGCCATGCTGCACGGGGCCATCCGCGAGTCCGCCGCCGCCGGCGCGGCCGTGGTCTGGGTCAGTCATTTCGTGGCCGCCGACCTGCCGGCAAGCGACCGGGTCGTGTGCCTGCGCAAAAAACGCATCGCCTACGACGGCCCGGCCGAGGGCTTCGATCCGGCCGAGCTGGCCCGGGAGGCGGCATGCTGAAGGCCGCGGTCGCCATCGCCAAAAAGGACCTGTCCCTGTCGCTTTCCGGAGCCCAGGGACTGGTGCAGACCGTGCTGTTGGGCCTGCTCCTCATTTTCATCATGAGCCTGTCGCGCGAGCCGGGCGAGATGTCGCCGCCCCTGGCCGCCGCCGCCGTCTTCTGGCTGGCCACGGCCTTCGGGCAGGTGCTGATCTTCAATTTCCTCTACGGCCTGGAAGAGGCCGAGGGCGCGCGACTGGGCCTGCTTCTGGCCCCGTGCCCGGTCCAGGCCGTGTGGCTCGGCAAGGCGGTTGCCGGCTGGGTGTTGCTTTTTTGCTGTCAGATGGTATTCGCCCCCGCAGCGGTGGCCTTTCTGGGCCAGCACGTGGTCGGGTCGCTTTTGACCGGACTTGTCGTGGTGGCTGCCGTGGACTGGGGGCTTTGTGCCCTGGGGTCGCTTCTCGGCGCGCTTGCCGTCGGCCGTTCGGCCCGGGAATCACTGCTGACGGTGATTTTGTTTCCGTTGCTGGTGCCCGTGCTTTTGGCCGGCATCCGGTTGCTCGAAACCGTGATATCCGGCCGGGGCTTCGAGGCGGTTTCCGCCTGGGCCGGGACTGTCGGCGCGTTTGACGCTGTTTTTACCGCCGCCGCCCTGGTCCTTTTCCCGTTTTTGTATACCGGCGAGGAATAACCTGCCCATGATCCGTATCTGTGCCCTTGTCGCCGCCGTCCTGTCCATCCCGGCCCAGTACGCCATCTGGTATTTCGCCCCGGTGGAGCGAACCATGGGGGTGGTACAAAAGATTTTCTACACCCACCTGCCCATGGCCTGGTGGTCGTTTGTCAGCTTTTTCGTGGTCTTCGTGGCCTCCATCCTCTATTTGGTCAAACGCCGGGCCGCCTATGCCCGCCTTGCCGGCGCGGCCTGCGAGATGGGCGTCCTTTTTTCCGGCCTGGCCCTGGCCACGGGCATGTGCTGGGCCAGGCCCATCTGGAACGTCTGGTGGACCTGGGACCCGCGGCTGACCACCACGCTTGTCATGTGGTTCGTCTACGCCGCCTACCTGCTGCTTCGCGCCTCGGACATCGGCGGCGGCCGCCGGGACGCGGTCCTGGCCGTGCTCGGCATCGTGGCGTTCCTCGATGTGCCGCTGGTGTTCATTTCGGCCCGCTACTGGCGCAGCATCCATCCGGCCGTCTTCGGCCCGCAGGGCGGCGGCATGGAGCCGGAAATGTGGCTGGCCATGGTGGCCAACCTCGTGACCATGGGCTTTTTGTGGTTGGCCCTGCTTCTGGCCCGGACCAGGCAACTGGCTTCCGGCGCGGCCATAAGCGCCTTGGTGCGCCACGGAGCGATAAGGAACTGATATGGGAAAGGAAGTCTATCTCTTCGCGGCCAACATCATCTTCTGGGTCGGCATCGGCTGCTACGTGGCCTTTCTGGCCGGCACCCAGAAGCGGCTGGAACGCCGTCTCAAACGCCTGGAGGTCTTAGGTGACGACGACTGATCGGCCCGGCGGGCCCAACGCCTCGGGCCGCATGGTCCTGGCCTTTTTGGGCTTTGCCCTGGCCGTCATATTCGTGGGTTCGTTTATCTACCGCATGCAGCGCCCGAGCCTTGAAGTGCGCCAGCAGCCGAAAAGCGGCATGGGCGAGGCCATGGGCCAGGCCATGAACGGCCCCATGAAGGAAATCATGGCGCTGATGCAAAAGCTCAAGGAAAACCCCGACGACCCCGAGCTGCAACTGACCATGGCCGAGCGTTTCATGGCCATGGGCGCCTTCGATCGGGCCAAGACCTTTCTGGACAAGGTGGCCAAGGTCCGCCCCGACGACCCCGAGGCCCAAAACGCCATGGGCGTGGTCCTGTATAATCTCAAGGACATCGACGGAGCCAAAGCGGCCTTCGAAGGCGTTTTGGCCAAGCATCCCAAAGACTTCCGGGCCCTTTTTAACCTGGGTCTGCTCTACAAGTACGCCCTCAAGGCGCCCGACAAGGCGGCCGAAGCCTTCAAGACCGTTCTCGCCGCCCCGGACGTCGATCCGGACACCCGGGCCACGGCCCAGCGCGAACTGGAGAGCAAGGTTTCGCAGTAAGAAGAGGCGGGCGCCTCCCGGCGAAGGTCCCTCGGCCGGGCCGCGTCCGCATGTTTCCCGACGGCGCGAAGGTTGCGGCCCCGGAGCCGTTGCGCATAGCGACCCATTGCATTTCATGACGTTTTGGTGAATGTTGCCGGATGCCGCATAAGAAGCTTGGGGCCTCGTCGGCCTTTCTTGCGCTGGCGCAAAGGGTTTTGGCTGGACGTCAACCGCAACCGGAGGGAGCAGCAATGTTTGGCAGGAATGTGAAACGTATGGCGGTATTCATGGCCGCCCTGGGCCTGGCCCTGGGCGTTTCGGCGGGCAGCGCCCAGGCCGCCGATACCATCAAGATCGCCGTGCCTTCGCCCTATACCGGCAGCGCCGCCGGATTTGGCGAGAATGTCAAGGCCGGCGTGGCCATGAAGATCGACGAAGTCAATGCCGCCGGCGGGGTGAACGGCAAGAAGATCGAGGCCGTCTACCTCGACGAGCAGTGCGAGCCCCGCGAGGCCGCCACGGTTTCCTCCTCCATCGTCAACGATCCCGAGATCGTCGGCATCGTCGGCCACCTGTGCTCCTCGGCCCACCTGGCCGCCCTGCCCACCTATGTGCGCGAGGGCATCGCCGCCATCTCCCCCACGGCCACCAATATTTCCATCAGCGACAAGAACAAGGACGAGCAGGGCAAGGTCTGGTCGTTCCGCAACGTGTACCGCGACGACTTTCAGGGCAAGTTCCTGGCCGACTACATCGACAAGGTCATGGGGCTCAAAAAGGTCGCCGTCTTCTACGAGAACAACGACTACGGCATCGGTCTGAAGGACGCCTTCGTCAAAGAGGCCAAGAAACTCGGCCTGAACGTGGTCGGCGAAGAAGCCTACAAAAAAGGCGACCAGGATTTCACCCCGCAGCTGACCAAGCTCAAGGGCGGCGCGCCCCAGGCCATGTTCATCGCCGGCTACTATCCCGAAGGCGCGCTCATTGCCGACCAGGCCAAGAAGATCGGGCTTAACGTGCCCAAGTTCGGGGCCGACGGCTTCGACAACGCTGACTACATCAAGCTCGGCGGCGCGGCGGCCGACGACACCTACCTGACCGCCCCCTTCCTGGCCGACACCGCCGGCCCGGACGCCAAGAAGTTCATCAAGGACTTCAAGGCCAAGTACAATCGCGAAGTTGACTGGATGAGCGCCAACGCCTATGACGCGGCGGGTATGATGGTCCAGGCCATCGCCAAGGTCGGCCCCGACCGGGCCAAGATCCGCGCCTATCTGGCCGGCATGAATACCCCGGAAAAGGGCTACAAGGGCGTCACCGGCGTCAACTACTTCGACGCCAACGGCGACTGCCAGAAACCCGCCTTCGTCAAGATGGTCAAGGACGGCAAGTTCGTTCCCGCCCCCAAGCAGATGAACTAGGCGGGGCAACGAGACGGATGACGGATCACGGACAGGCTGGATATCATCCAGCCTGTTCGCGTTAAAGCCCGTCCCACATAACCTCAAGCGTTTCGGAGCGGACGTTGTTTGAACAGCAGCTCGTCAACGGGTTCACCCTGGGCCTCATCTACGCCCTGATCGCCGTGGGCTACACCATGGTCTACGGCGTCATCGAGCTGATCAATTTCGCCCACGGCGAAATCTACATGCTCGGGGCGTTCCTGACCTTGTCGTTTATTTCCACGGGCATGCCGCTCGCCCTGGCCGTGGTTTTGGCCATGCTGGCCGTGGCCGCCATCGGCGTCCTGCTCGATGTGATCGCCTACAGGCCGTTGCGCGAGGCCCCGCGCCTGGCGGCGCTCATTACCGCCATCGGCATGTCCATCTTCCTGCAAAACCTGGCCATGATCATCTGGGGCAGCCGGCCGCTGCCGTTTCCCCGGCAGGCGTTGCCGGCCTTTTTCAATGAGCCGGCGTTCACGTTTTCCGACGTGACCATTTCCTGGATGCAGGTCATCATCTACGTCGTGGCCCTGCTGCTCATGGTCGCGCTCAACCTCATCATCACCAAGACCCGTATCGGCACGGCCATGCGGGCCCTGGCCCAGAACCGCACCGCCGCGGCGCTCATGGGCATCAACGTCAACAGGGTCATTTCGTTCACCTTCGCCATCGGTTCGGGCATGGGCGCGGTGGCCGGCGTCATGGTGTCCATGTATTACAACACCATGTACCCGACCATGGGCTATCTGGCCGGCGTCAAGGCCTTCGCGGCGGCGGTGCTCGGCGGCATCGGCTCGGTGCCCGGGGCCATGCTCGGCGGGGTGGTGCTCGGCATCGCCGAGACCCTCGGCGCGGGCTACATTTCCTCTCCCTACCGCGACGGCGTGGCCTACGCGGTCATGATCCTGGTCATCATCTTCCGGCCGTCGGGATTTCTCGGCCGGTCCATGGTGGAAAAGGCTTAACCCGGCCGGCCGGGACGCCGGCCGACCCGAACCGACCGGAATATTCCCATGCGTGGCGCCTTAAACACACTCAAATACCTGATCGCGGCGGCGGCCCTGGCCTATCCGCTCATGCCCTTCCGGGACGTGTACGTCCTGCATGTGCTCGTCCTCATCATGGTCTACATGGTCCTGGCCATGGGGCTCAACATCCTGCCCGGCTTCTGCGGCCTGCTCGACCTCGGTTTCGTGGGCTTCTACGGCATCGGGGCCTATACCGCCGGGCTCCTCACCATCCACTACAACATGTCGTTTTGGCTGATCGTGCCCTTGGCGGCGTTAAACGGGGCCTTTTTCGGGATCATGCTCGGCGTGCCCACCCTGCGTCTTGTCGGGGACTACTTCGCCATCGTCACCTTCGGCTTTTCCGAACTGGTGGTCCTTTTCCTCACCAACGAAATCTGGCTGACGCGCGGCCCGCTCGGCGTTCCCGGCATCGCGCCTGTGGACATCAACTTCACTTGGCTGGCCTCGCTTCTCGGCATCGACGGCCGGTGGCGCTACGCCTTCCGGGGCGAGGTGCCGTACTACTATCTCGGCATGTTCATGGTGCTTTTCGTCTACATCCTCATGCGCCGGCTGGAGGATTCGCGCTTGGGCCGGGCCTGGCTGGCCATCCGCGAGGATTCCATGGCCGCCGCTTCCTGCGGCGTGAACCTGCTGGTCTACAAGGTCATCGCCTTTGCCGTTTCGGCCGGCATCGGGGCCATGGCCGGCTCGTTTTTCGCCCGTTGGACGCTTTTCATCTCACCGGACATGTTCAAGTTCTGGGAATCCTTTCTGGTCTTGTGCATGGTGGTCCTCGGCGGGCTTGGCAACATCAACGGAGCCCTGGTGGGCGCGGTCATCCTCATTGCCCTCGGCGAAGTGCTGCGTGTGGCGCTGCCGAGGCTCGGCCTGCCGGCCGAGACCCGGTTTCTGGCCTATGGCCTCATCATGGTGCTGATCATGCGCTACCGCCCGGGCGGGATTTTCACCCAGGTGGCCGCGTCGACCATGCAAAGCGGACTGATCAAGGAATTGCGGGCAAAGCTTGCCGCGCGGCGGACGGCGTAATATGGATGCGATCTTGAAAGTGGACGGCGTAAGCAAGCGCTTTGGCGGGCTCATGGCCCTCTCCGACGTTTCCTTTTCCGTGGAGCGGGGGGCTATCCTGGGGCTGATTGGCCCCAACGGCGCGGGCAAGACCACCATGTTCAACTGCGTGGCCGGCATCTACAAGCCGACCGAGGGCCGGATCCTGTTTAGCGGTTCTGGGGCCGAGCGCGACGTGGCCGGCAGCAAGCCCGAGCGCATGACCGCGCTCGGCGTGGCCCGGACGTTTCAGAACATCCGGCTTTTTTCTTCGCTGACCGTGCTCGACAACGCGCGCATCGGCCGGCACTGCCGCACCAGGGCGAATTTTTTCGGCGCGGTCCTGCGCACGAAGTCCCAGCGGGCCGAGGAACGCGGCATCGTTGATGCCGCCATGGAATGCCTGGATTTCGTCGGCCTCGGCGGAGAGGCCCTGACCCCGGCCGCAAGCCTCTCCTACGGCGACCAGCGCCGCCTGGAGATCGCCCGGGCCCTGGCCACCGGCCCGAGGCTCCTGCTCCTCGACGAGCCGGCCGCCGGCATGAACCCCAAGGAAACCGACTCCCTGGTCGACCTCATCCATGCCATCCTGGCCCGCGACATCACGGTCATCCTCATCGAGCACGACATGAAGCTCGTCATGCGCATCTGCAAGCACCTCGTGGTCCTTGACCACGGCATCAAAATCGCCGACGGCTCCCCCCAGGAGGTCCGGTCCAACCCGGACGTCATCGAGGCCTATCTCGGCAAGGGGGCGGTCCATGCTTGAGATCGAGGACATCCACACCTTCTACGGCAACATCCAGGCGCTTCGCGGGGTGTCGCTTCGCATCGAGGCCGGCGAGATCGTCACGCTGATCGGCGCCAACGGCGCGGGCAAGACCACCACGCTCATGAGCATTTCCGGCGTCACGCCGCCCAAACGTGGCAAGGTGACCTTTCTCGGCCAGGAGACCACGCGCCTGACCACCGAGCGCATTGTGTCCCTCGGCATCACCCAGGTGCCCGAGGGGCGCATGATCTTCCCCCGGCTCACGGTCAAGGAGAACCTGCTCATGGGCGGGTATCTGCGCCGGGACAAGGCCGGGCTTCGGGCCGACGAGGAAAAGGTCTACGACCTCTTTCCGGTGCTCAAGGAACGGCGCACCCAGATGGGCGGTACGCTTTCCGGCGGCGAACAGCAGATGCTGGCCATTGGCCGGGCGCTTCTGGCCCGGCCCAAGCTGCTGCTGCTCGACGAGCCCTCCCTGGGGCTCGCGCCGCTGGTGGTTGAAAATATTTTCGAGATTATCCAGCAGATAAATAGGGATGGCGTCACGGTCCTGCTTGTGGAACAAAACGCCCAGATGGCCTTGCAGATCGCCCACCGGGGCTACGTCCTCGAAACCGGGCGTCTGACCTTGGAGGGCCAGGCCCGGGATCTGTTAAACGATCCCAAGGTGCGCTCGGCCTATCTCGGTCTGGACTAGACGCGCCCCGACAACCAGGAGAGTTTCCATATGGAAAAGATCATCGAGACCGGGCTCACGTTCGACGACGTGCTTTTATTGCCGAGCTATTCCGAAGTCCTGCCGGACGCGGCCGACGTCTCGTCGTGGCTGACGCCCGAAATCAGGCTCAACATCCCCCTTGTCAGCGCCGCCATGGACACCGTCACCGAATCGCGCATGGCCATCTCCTTGGCCCGTAGCGGCGGGGTGGGGGTGGTGCACAAGAACATGACCATTGCCGAGCAACGGCTCGAGGTGGAGAAGGTCAAGAAATCCGAATCCGGCATGATCATCTCCCCCATCACCGTGCCGCCCGACATGACCGTGGAGCAGGCTCTGGTGGTCATGAGCGAGTACAGCATTTCCGGCCTGCCCGTGGTCGACGGCGACATGCTGGTCGGCATCGTCACCAACCGCGACGTGCGCTTCGTCAAGGACTCCGTGACCAAGGTCGGCGACGTGATGACCAAGGAGAACCTCAAGACCGTGCCCGTGGGCACCACTCTCGAGGAAGCCAAGGCGCACCTGCACGCCAACCGCATCGAGAAGCTGCTGGTCGTCGACGAGAACAACAAGCTGCGCGGGCTTATCACCATCAAGGACATCGAGAAGATCCGCAAATACCCCAATTCCTGCAAGGATGAGCACGGCCGCCTGCGCGTGGGCGCGGCCATCGGCGTCGGGGCCGACCGCGACGAGCGGGCCGACTCCCTGCTGACGTCCGGGGCCGACTTCCTGGTCCTCGATTCCGCCCACGGCCATTCCAAGAACATCCTCGAGGCTGTCCGCGCCATCAAAGGCGACCATCCGAACTGCCAGCTCATCGCCGGCAACGTCGGCACCTACGAGGGGGCCAAGGCGCTGATCGCGGCCGGGGCCGACGCGGTGAAAGTCGGCATCGGGCCGGGTTCGATCTGCACCACCCGGGTTGTCGCGGGCGTGGGCGTGCCCCAGGTAACGGCCATCATGGAGGCCTCCCGGGCCTGCCGCGAGGCCGGCAAGCGACTGGTGGCCGACGGCGGCGTCAAGTTTTCCGGCGACATCGTCAAGGCCTTGGCCGCCGGCGGCGACACGGTCATGATGGGCGGGCTTTTCGCCGGCACCGAGGAGAGCCCGGGCGAAACCGTGCTCTACCAGGGCCGCACCTACAAAATCTATCGCGGCATGGGCTCCATCGACGCCATGCGCGAAGGTAGCTCCGACCGCTACTTCCAGGAGAAGTCCAAAAAGCTCGTGCCCGAGGGCATCGTCGGCCGGGTGCCTTTCAAGGGCCCGGTCACCGAAAGCCTCTACCAGCTGGTCGGCGGCCTGCGCTCCGGCATGGGCTACTGCGGCTGCGCCACTGTCGAGGATTTGCAGCAGAAGGCGCAATTCGTGCGCATTTCGCCGGCGGGCCTGCGCGAAAGCCATGTCCACGACGTCATCATCACCAAGGAAGCCCCCAACTATCGCGTGGAGACCTACTAAATGGCAGCTCCCGACAAAGTCGTCATCCTGGATTTCGGGTCCCAGTACACCCAGCTGATCGCCCGTCGCGTGCGCGAGGCCGGCGTGTATTCGGAAATTCATCCCTGCACCGTAACCGCCAAGGACGTCGCGGCCATGGCCCCGTCGGCCCTTATCCTGTCCGGCGGCCCGTCGAGCGTCACCGACGCCGACGCCCCGCCCTTCGATCCGGCCGTCTTCGACCTGAACCTGCCGACGCTTTGCATCTGCTACGGCATGCAGCTTCTGGCCCATAGCCAGCCGGGCGGGGCGGTGGCCGCCTCCACCGACCGCGAATACGGCCGGGCCGAGCTTTCCGTCCTGGCCGACGTGCCGCTTTTCGCCGGACTCGACGCCAAGGCCGGCCACACGGTCTGGATGTCCCATGGCGACAAGGTGATCGCGCCGCCGGACGGCTTTGTCGTGGCCGGGCGCACGAAAAACGTGGACATCGCCGCCCTGGCCAACGTCGAACGGCGCATGTACGCCTTGCAGTTCCACCCCGAGGTGGCCCACACCGACGACGGCGAACGCATCCTGCACAACTTCCTTTTCAGCATTGCCGGGCTGACCCCGGGCTGGACCATGGCATCCTTCGTGGAAACGGAGCTGGCGGCGCTCAAAAAGCAGGTCGGCGACGACGAGGTCGTGTGCGCGCTTTCCGGCGGCGTGGACTCCACCGTGGTCGCGGTTATGCTGCACAAGGCCATCGGCAAAAAACTCCACTGCATCTTCGTGGACAACGGCCTGCTGCGTCTGGGCGAGGGCGAGGAGGTGGCCGCCTACCTGCGCGAGCACTTCGACCTCAACCTGTACTACGTCAAGGCCGCCAAGCTCTTCCTCGATCGGCTGGCCGGCGTGACCGACCCCGAGAAAAAACGCAAGATCATCGGCACGACCTTCATCGAGGTGTTCGAGGCCGAGGCGGCCAAGCTCCCCAAGGTCAAGTACCTGGCCCAGGGGACGCTTTATCCCGACGTCATCGAGTCCGTGTCCTTCCGGGGGCCCTCGGCGGTCATCAAAAGCCACCACAACGTGGGCGGGCTGCCCGAGCACATGAAGCTCACGCTGATCGAGCCCCTGCGCGAGCTTTTCAAGGACGAGGTGCGCAAGGTGGCGGCGGAGCTTGGCCTGCCCGACTTCATCATCTGGCGCCATCCCTTCCCCGGACCGGGGCTCGCCATCCGCATCATCGGCGAAGTAACCGAGGAACGGCTTGAGATTTTGCGCCGAACGGATAAGATCGTCCAAAGCGAACTGGCCGCCTCGGGCTGGTACCGCAAGGTCTGGCAGGGGTTCGCCGTTTTGCTGCCGCTCAAAACCGTCGGGGTCATGGGCGATGGGCGCACCTATGAAAACGTGGCCGCCATCCGGGTCGTGGACAGTCTCGACGCCATGACGGCGGACTGGTCTCGACTGCCCTCGGAGCTCTTGGCCTCCATGTCCAACCGGATCATCAACGAGGTCAAGGGTGTCAATCGCGTGGTCTTCGACGTGTCGTCCAAGCCGCCAAGCACCATCGAATGGGAATAACCGTCGAGACCTGCAATCCCGTCGGCCCGGGCCGGCGAAAAGAGTGACTTTATGTTCGGCATCGGTTCCACGGAGCTCGTGGTCATCCTGATCGTGGCCCTTATTGTCATCGGTCCTTCCAAGCTGCCCGACCTCATGCGCACGCTCGGCAAGGGCATGGCCGAATTCCGGCGTATGAGCAACGACGTCAAATCCACCTTCGAGGCCGAAGTGGATCGGGCCGAGCGTGAAAAGCGCCAGAGCGAGGCTCAGAAAGAACTGTATCCGGAAAATTCGGCCGGAGATGCGGCCGAGGCGAGCGCCGCCGCGAACGCCACGCCGGTCGAAGCCGAAGCCAAGCCGGCCCAGGCCGCGACGAAACAGGCCGAGGCCCAGGCCTCGGGAAAGGAGGCTCCGACCGCCTAGGCGGTCGGGGAACGCCATGGGGGAACGCTTCGGCGAATTTGTCCGGGAGACCGGCGAAACCAAGGTCTCCGTCCGCATCGACCTCGATGGGACGGGGACGGCCTCGGTCGATACCGGGGTCGGGTTCGCCGACCACATGTTGTCGCTTTTGAGCTTTTGGGGTCGTTTCGACCTCATGGTCTCCTGCCGGGGCGATCTGGAGGTGGATGCCCACCATTCCCTGGAGGACGTGGCCATTTGCCTGGGCGAGGCCATGCGCCTGGCCCTTGGCGACCGGGCCGGCATCGCCCGGGTGGGCGTGGCCAAGGTGCCCATGGACGAGGCGCTTTGCGAAGTGGTGGTCGACCTGTCCGGCCGGCCTTATCTCGTTTACCGGGGGGGCGATGCGTTGCCGCCGGTGATCGCGGGCGAGGAACGGGATCTGTGGCGGGAATTTTTCAAGTCCCTGGCCTTTACGATTCGCGCCAACCTGCATATCCATTACGAATACGGACAAAACGGCCATCATCTGGTGGAGGCGGCCTTCAAGGCGTTGGGACTGGCCCTGCGCCGGGCGACGACCGCCGATGGAACCAGGGTGCCGAGCACCAAGGGGAGCCTGGACTGATGCGAAATAAATCGTTGGCCTATCTCGTTGTCGTGTTTGCGGCCGTCATCTCCCTGTCGGCAGGATGCGTGCGTCGCACCGCGCCGATGGCCAAGGCCCCGACCCCTGGCGACGCCGCCACTTCGGCCGTGGCTTTTCTGAACAAGACCTTTGTCGTTGTCCCGTTTGCCATCCCGGCCACCGACGCCGATCTGCCCACGGGCTATCTGCCGTCCATGCGGTCCGTGCCCGAGGCGGTCCCGGTCCAGCTCGACGCCGCCCTGGACAATGACCTGTCCGGCTCGAGCCAGCATTTCGTCCCGTCCAAGATGGCCTACACCTGCGCCCATTCCGCGCAGCGCGGCAACGAGACGGGCCGACTGGCCACCATGCGGTACTGGCAGAACATCGGCAAATGCGCCGGCGCGGACTTTGTGCTCGTGCCCCTGGTCATCGACTGGACTGCGCGTGAGGGTTCCGAGATCGGCGCCACCAAGCCCGCCAGCGTGAACCTGAGCCTGACCCTCGTCAACGTGCGCACCGGCGGCATCGTCAAAACCTTCCATTTCAACGAAACCCAGCAGACGCTGGCCTCCAACATCCTGGAAGCCAAAAAGTTCGTGTCCCGAAACGGCCGTTGGCTTTCGGCCATGGAGCTGGCCCAGGAAGGGCTCAAGCAGGGCATCAAGGAGCTTGGCCTGTGATCCTGTTTCCGGCCGTCGATATCAAGGACGGCCAGTGCGTGCGCCTCAAGCAGGGCCTGGCCGACGAAGTGACCGTGTTTTCTCCCGATCCCGAGGCCATGGCCCGGCATTGGGAGGGGCTCGGGGCGCTGTGGCTGCATCTGATCGACCTGGATGGGGCCTTTAGCGGCAAGCCACGCAATTTCGAGCTGATTTCCCGCATCTGCTCCGGGCTTTCCATCCCGGTCCAGCTCGGGGGCGGCATCCGCGACGCGCAGGTCGCCGCCGCCTATCTGGACGCCGGCGTGCGGCGTCTTATCATCGGCACCCTGGCCCTGGCCGATCCCGACGCCTTCGCCGCCATCTGCGCCGCCCATCCGGGCCGCGTCGGCGTGTCCCTCGATGCCGTGAACGGCCAGCTCAAGGTCAAGGGCTGGGTCGAGGACGCGGGACTGACCGTCGAAGAGGTCGTGCCGCGTCTGGCCGAGCAGGGTGCGGCTTTTGTCGTCTACACCGACATCAGTCGCGACGGCATGCAGACCGGGGTCAACCTCGAGGCGCTCGAGCGCCTGCTCGACCTCACCGATCTGCCCGTGCTCGTGGCCGGCGGCGTGGCCACCCTGGGCGATGTCAAAATGCTTTTCCCGTATTCCAAAAAAGGGCTTCAAGGCGTGATCACCGGCCGGGCCATCTACACCGGAACCCTGGATTTCGGGGAGGCCATGGCCTACATCGCCGACCAGTCCGAGGAGGTCGCATGAAAACCGTGGAAGTCGGCGGCATGCACTGTCCGAAGTGCGTCGCGTCCGTGACCAAGGCCCTGACCGAGGTGCCGGGCCTGTCCAACGTGTCGGTCGATCTGGAGAAGGGGCAGGCCACCTTTGACGGCGAGGCTTCCGAAGCCGCCATCAAGGACGCTATCGACAAGATCGGCTTCATTCCCGGCGCGATCAAGTAGCGTGCCGCGAACATCGTTTGCAGGAACCGGCTGTCGCGACTTGTGCGGCGGCCGGTTTGCATTTGTATCGGTCGGTTTGCCGTGGCCGCGGGGCGAACGGGCGGGACGGCGCGGGGCGTGGCCGCTTCTCGTGTCGGTCTGTGCCCTGGCGTTGTTGCTGCTTGTGCCCAGGCTTGGCGCGGCCCGGGATGTCGTGTCCGTGGCCCGGGTCTTCGACGGGGACACGGTACAGCTGACCGACGGCCGCAGGGTGCGCCTAGCCGGCATCGACGCCCCGGAGATAGCCCATGGCGCCGCTCCGGCCCAGTATTACGCCGCCGCCTCCCGGCGCGAGCTCGCGAGCCTGACCCAGGGCGTCGCCTTGCGCTTCATGCCGGTTGGACGGGGCTCGGACCGTTTTGGTCGGGCGCTCGGCGATCTGATCCTGCCGGACGGCGCGTCCGTAGCCGAGCGGATGCTGGCGGCGGGGGCGGCCTTTTTCTTCTGGTATCCGGATCTGCCCGATTCGTTGGTGCAGCGCCTTCTGTCGGCCCAACGGCGGGCCATGGAGCAGGGCAGGGGCTTTTGGCCGCGCATCCTGCGCCTGCCGCCGCCGGCGGGCGGATATGCGGGCAATGCCGCCTCGCGCCGGTTCCATGCCCCTGGCTGTCCCGACGCCGGGCGCATCGGTCGCCGCCACCGGGTGGCCCTGGCCGATGCCCGGCAGGCCTTTAATCTGGGATTTTCTCCGGCCCGGGAATGCACCCCCTGGCCGACGGCCGGGACCGGCCGGAAGAGCCCATGGACGGATAAACCTTGACGCGGCGGCATTTTTAGACCATCCATTTTTCCGCGACAGCCCTTGCCCGAGGCCGCGCCGGACGCGGATGTCCGCACTTGCGCGCACGATTCGGGCCAATAACCTATCTGGAGGCAGCATGCTTTTTCCGAGCCTGGCGCATGCCATGGGCGCCGCCCCCGCCGGCGGCGGCGAGGGGGCGGCCAATCCCATCACCGCATTTTTGCCGCTGATCATTATGTTCGCCATCTTCTATTTTCTGCTGATCCGTCCGCAGCAGAAAAAGGCCAAGCAGCACCGCGCCTACCTCGCCAATCTCGGCCGTGGGGATTATATCCTGACCGGCGGCGGCATCTACGGCCGCATCATGGAAGTCCACGGCGACAAGCTGACCGTGGAGATCGCCAAGGATCTCACCATCGAGATCAACCGCAGCTTTGTCTCCGGTCCCGGCGAGCCCCAGGCCGCTCCCGCCAAGGCCGAAGCCAAGGGCAAGGCCAAGGAATAGCGTTTTTGACGGCGCCGGGTGTTTTTCTTCCCGGCGCGCACGGCGAAGGGCTGCTGGCCGGCAACCCTTCGCCTTGAGTGTTTCCCCGAAGCGTAAGCCTCCCAAGGAGAGCCTCGCCCATGTCTGGAAATATGCGTTGGCGGCTGGCCGTCATCAGTCTTGTGGCCTTTTTGGGCCTGATTTACATGCTGCCGTCCATCGGCACGGTCAAACAGTCTTTCCTTGGCAAGTTCTTGCCTGATGACGTGATAAACCTCGGCCTCGACCTCAAGGGCGGCATCCATCTCACCCTTGGCGTGGACGTGGACAAGGCCCTGGCCAACTCCCTGGTCCAGATGGGTCGGGACGTGCGCGACCAGGCCAAGGACGACGGCATCGCCGTGCTGCGCCCCCAGACCACGGCCGACGGCAAGCGCCTCCAGCTCGTCCTGGCTTCGGGCGACAAGCGGCAGGCCTTTGACGAGATGCTCGCCAACCATTTCAACGTGCTGGTCGTCGACAACGTGGAAAGCGGCCCGGACGGCAAGTTTACCTACAAGCTGTCCTTCACCCCGCGCTACGCGTCCGAGCTGACCCGCATGACCGTTGATCAGGCCGTCAAGACCATCCGCAACCGCATCGACGAATTCGGCGTGTCCGAGCCGGACATCCGCAAACAGTCGGACAACCGCATCCAGATCCAGCTGCCGGGCCTGCACGATCCCGAGCGGGCCATCAAGCTCATCGGCAAGACCGCGCACCTGGAGTTCAAGGTTGTGGACGACAACGCGGACCTGGACAAGGCCCAGAAGGGCGTCCTGCCCCCGGGCGAGGAACTTTCCGTCCTGCGCCACCGCAACCCTGACGGCTCCTATCTCGAGCGCCCCATTGTCCTGCGTTCCGACGCGGTCATGACCGGCGAGCACATTTCCGACGCCCGGGCCAATTTCGACCGCAACAACCAGGCCTATGTCGCCTTGTCGTTCACCCCGAGCGGTTCGCGCCAGTTCGAGCGGGTGACCGGCGAAAACGTGAAAAAGCGCTTGGCCATCGTCCTGGACGGCAAGGTCTATTCCGCGCCGACCATTCAGGAAAAGATCAGCGGCGGCCGGGCCAGCATCACCGGCCACTTCTCCACCGAGGAAGCCCGCGACCTGGCCATCGTACTGCGCGCCGGCGCGTTGCCCGCCCCGGTCAGCATTCTGGAGCAACGCAGCGTCGGTCCTTCCCTCGGCCAGGAATCCATCGAGCAGGGCGTGTATTCGGCCCTGGTCGGCGGCGTCGTCGTCGTCGGCTTCATGATCCTTTACTACGGGTTGGCCGGCTTCGTTGCCGATCTGGCCCTCCTTTTCAACATGGTGCTGATTATGGCCGGTCTGGCCGGGTTCGGGGCCACCCTGACCCTGCCCGGCATTGCCGGCATCATCTTGACCATCGGCATGGCCGTTGACGCCAACGTCATCATCTTCGAGCGAATACGCGAGGAGCTGCGCCTGGGGCTCTCGGCCCGCAAGGCCGTGGACACCGGCTACGACCGGGCCACACTCACCATCTTCGATGCCAACGTGACCACGATCATCGCGGCCATGGTGCTCTACCAGTTCGGCACCGGTCCCATCCGGGGCTTTGCCGTGACCTTGATCCTGGGTACCGTGGCGTCCATGTTCACCGCGATCTTTTTTACCCGCTATCTGTTTGACCTCTGGCTGTCCCGACGGCCGCCGGACGCGGGTATCCGCATCTAAAGTTTCGGGCTTTTCCCCGGAACGGGTGCGCACGGATTCCGATGGCACCATAAGCCCCCCGGCAGGGGGGCTTTTTTTTCCGGTTTGACCCCTATCCCGGCACACCGTACAGTGCGCCATCGCCCAAGCGAGGTGAGTTCGAACCGATGCCTGCCGCTTTCCGATTCCGTCTCCGTGCCGTGCTGACGGCCGTGGCCTTTCTTTGTGCCTGCGCCGCGCCCGCCATCTGCTCCGAAAAGGCTTTCACCATCGACGACATGCTGCGGGTGGCCATGATCGACGACCTGCGCCTGTCCGCCGACGGCAAGCGCGCAGCCTTCACCGTCACCCGGGCCGTCATGGACGGGCAGGGCGGCGATTTGCGCTCGCGTGTGTACGTGGCCGACGCGGCCAAGGCCCTGGCGCGCCCCGTCACGCCGGAACGGGAGGTCTGCGAAAAGCCGACCTTTTCCCCGGACGGCTCCCGCCTTGCCTATCTTGTCCAGACCGACGATACGACCGATGCCGTGCTCCTGCCCCTGGCAAGCGGTCACGCCCACCGTCTTACCCACGGCCGGGGCGATGTGCTCGATCTGGCCTTTGCGCCCAGCGGGAAGGAACTGGCCATGACCGTGGTCATGGGCGGCGCTTCCGGCGGCCGGGAAGCCGGTTGCGACGCGGATGTGGACGTCCTGGACGAGGAGGGCGGCGCTGCGGGGCTGTATCTGTTGCCGCTTACCGGGCAGGGGACGCTTCGGGGACTTGTGACCGACCGCGACGTGGGGGGATTCGTCTTTTCCCCGGATGGCCGCCACATCGCTTTCGAGACGGTTGCTCCCGACGCGCCGCCGCGCGGTCGTCGCGGCAATACCGTTTCCGGCCGGGCCCAGCCCCAGGACGCGGCCCAGACCGACATTGCCATGGTGGATGTGCAAACCGGGCGCGTCGTGCCCGTGGCCGCGACCGCCGCTTCGGAGGCCGGTCCGAGCTTTTCTCCGGACGGCAAATGGCTGGCCTACGTGGCGACTAGCGCGCCGGGGTTTTATTACAGCGCCGCCCGGGTCATGGTTGTCCCCACGACCGGCGGCCCGGCCCGGGAACTGGCCGCAACGCCCAATGCCCGCCCGGAAATGATCGGCTGGTCGGCTGGCGGCGGCGCGGTCTATGTGCGCGAGGTCGAAGGCACGGGTGCGGTGATTCTGGCCCTGCCTGTTTCCGGCGCCGCGCCGCGCGTGGTGTCCGATACCCCCCGCATGGTGTCCCAGGCCGCCGTTTCCGCCTCGGGCAATACCCTGGGCATGGTGCTGGTCGACAGCGACCTGCCTCCGGAGACCTACCTGACCCCGGCCGCCCGTTTCGCGCCCAAAGCCGTGTCCACGGTCAACCGGGAGTTTGCCGGCTACCGCCTGGGCAAAACCGAGGTGGTGCGCTGGAAGGCTTCCGACGGCACCGTCCTCGAGGGCCTCTACACCTATCCCGTCACCCCCGGCGCCGGGCCGCCGCCCCTTCTGGTCGAGCTCCACGGCGGGCCGGCCGTGGCCGCCGACCGGCAGTATCTGGGGGCGCTCAACTATTACCCGCTGGCGGTTTTCAGTGAGCGCGGCTACGCCCTTTTCCAGCCCAATGTCCGGGGTTCGGACGGCTATGGACCGGCTTTTCGCATGGCCATCCGGGGCGATTGGGGCGGAGTGGACTTCGCCGACCTGCAAAGCGGGCTCGACGCCCTGGTCGCGCGCAAGCTGGCCGATCCCAAGCGCATGGGCGTTATGGGCTGGAGCTATGGCGGCTTCCTGACCGCCTGGGCCATCGGCCACACCGACCGCTTCGCCGCCGCCTCCATCGGCGCGGGCATTACCGATCTGGTCAGCCAATCCGGCAGCATGGACCTGCCCGATTTCATTCCGCTGTATTTCGGCGGCGAGGCCTATGAACGGTTCCAGACGCTTTTCGACCATTCGCCGCTCAAGTACGCCGCCTCCATCAAAACGCCGACGCTCTTTCAGCACGGCGTGGCCGACGAGCGGGTGCCGTTCACCCAGTCCCTCGAGCTCTACACCGCCCTGTCGCGCCTCGGGGTGCCGACCAAGCTGGCCGCCTATCCCCGGAGCGGCCACGACGTGACCGAGCCCTCGTTGATCCGTGACCTCATGGTCCGCAATCGCGACTGGTTCGCGCACTATCTCCCGACTGCGCCGGTGGAAACGGCGTTTTTCCCCGGTGCCGCCCCGGACGGTACCCAGGGGCGGACGAACGGCAGATCCGACGTGACCGGCTCTCCGGTGGCAGAAGGGACGCCTACCCGGCCCGGCTCCTGACGGCGCGGCGATCATGACCGGAACGGCAAGGCGCATCCTGGCGGCGGCAGGCCTCGCCTGGGGGATTTTCGCCGCCATGGTCTGTCCCGCCGTTGCCGACGAACGCCTGGAAATCGCCGCCGTCTACCGCAGCCTGGGCTATCGGGACCTGGGCGAACCCCGTTGTTCCAACCCCTCGGCCGGCATCCTGCCGGAACACGGCGGCTGGACCCGCAACTGGTCCGAGACGCGGGCCTATGTAGCGCTTTCCTGGCGTCTGCTGGACTCGCGACACGTCGTTGTCGCCCCGGGTTTCCACCTGGGCACGTCCATCGGCCGTTTCGAGGCCAAGAACATCGGCATCGGCTATTATGAAGCCTGGGAAACCCGGCCGGCCCTGCTTTGGGGGCCTTCCGTCCGGCTGCTCCTGCGCCGGGAGCCGGGGTATGGCGCTTTTCTGCTGGCCCGCTACGAGCTTTTTATCGCCAACGCGCCCGAGGCCCGCGAGGACGTGGTGAGTTCCTCGGGCACGGGCACGCCGCCGTCCCAGCGCGATGCGACCTTTTCCTGGCAGAGTCACGAGGCCACGCTGGCCCTGGGCTACGACTGGGGCAAGGTGGCGGTGGCCGCCGGGGCGACGCTCACCGCGTTTCGCCTGGACAAGCGCCTCACCCACCACATCGATCCCGGCGGGGCCACGGGAACGGCCCTGGCCGCCATCCTGGCGCTCAATGCCCGGCCCGGCCAATATGGCTACGAACCCAAAAGCCTTGTCGCGCCGTATCTGGCCGTGACGTTTCGGCCCGTGTCCCGCCTGCGCCTGGCGGCGGAACTGCGCCCCGCCGCGCAGCCCGACTGCGCGCTGTCCCTGGCGCTTACCTTCTGAGGGTGCCTCTTTCCCGACAATTTCCGTATGCCAATGGTTGCCATGCGTTCTTGCTGCGTGTTATGATTTTTTTGTTCTTACTATGTATTGGTAATCTTCCATAAAAAAGGGGGCTCCATGGTATCCATTTCCCGCGTTCTTGTCGCGCTGGCGACGGTGGTGCTGACGGCCGCACCGGCCCTGGCCCATTTCGGCATGGTCATCCCGTCCCAGGATGTGGTTACGAGCAAGGAAAAAGCCAAGGTGGATCTGGTCGTGTCCTTTTCCCATCCCATGGAGGGAAAGGGCATGAACATGGCCAAGCCCAAGGCCTTCGGCGTGGTGGACGGCGGCAAGAAGACCGATCTGCTGGCGACGCTGAAGCCCACTAAGGTCATGGACCATGACGCCTGGAAGTCCGAATATACCTTCAAGCGGCCGGGCGTGGGAATTTTCTACGTGGTGCCCGAGCCCTATTTCGAACCGGCCGAGGACAAGTACATCGAGCACCTGACCAAGGTCGTGGTGCCGGCCTTCGGCGAGGAAGAGGGCTGGGACGAGCCCGTGGGGCTGCCGGCCGAGATCATTCCCCTCTCGCGTCCCTTCGGCAATTATGTCGGCAACGTCTTCACGGGCAAGTTGCTCGTGGACGGGAAGCCGGCCGCCGGGGTCGATGTGGAAGTGGAATACTATAACAAGGACAATGCCTACACCCCGCCTAACGAATATCTGGTGACCCAGGTGGTCAAGACAGACGCCAACGGCGTTTTCACCTATGCCGTGCCCTTTGCCGGCTGGTGGGGATTCGCCGCCCTGACCGACGCGCCGCAGACCATCGAAAAGGACGGCGTGGCCAAGAAGGTGGAGCGTGGGGCCGTCATGTGGGCCAAGTTCGTTGATCCCAAGCACAAGAAGAAGTAAGGCCTTGCGACTCGTTTGCGGGATTTTCGCTTGACGATCCGGGAGTCCGGCCGGGACCGTCTCGGCCGCGTCTCCCATAACCGTGCGCGCATTGGCGCGACAGGCGGGCAGCATGCATATTTCCGAAGGGGTGCTTTCCGGGCCGGTGCTGGCCGGCGGCTGGACGATCACGGCCGTGGGCATGGCTGTGGGCCTCAAGCGCCTGGACTACGACAAGCTGATGACCGTGGCTATCCTTTCGGCCGCTTTTTTCGTTGCTTCGCTCATCCATGTGCCCATCGGACCGGTCAGCGTCCACCTGATATTAAACGGCCTGATCGGCGCGATTCTCGGCTATGCCGCCTTTCCGGCCATCTGTGTGGCGCTCCTTTTGCAAGCCGTGCTGTTTCAGTTCGGCGGGCTGGTGGTGCTTGGCGTCAACACCTGCGACATGGCGCTGCCGGCCGTGTTTTGTTTCCTGGTCTTCGGGCCGCTGCTGCGGGCCGGGGGCACCAAGCGGGCGGTGGGGGCCTTTTGCTGCGGCTTTTTCGCGGTGCTTCTGGCCGGCTGCCTGACCGCCGGCGCGCTTGCTCTTTCCGGCGAGGCGTTTATCGGCACGGCCAAGGTGATTCTGCTCGCCCATATCCCCATTATGCTCATCGAAGGGGTGCTGACGGCCATGGCCGTGGCCTTCCTGGCCAAGGTGCGCCCCGAGATGCTGGCCATCCGTCTGGCTGGGTGAGTTGGGAAGAACTGGGGGGAAACCTTTCTGGAGAAAGGTTTCCCCCCAGGCCCCCCCTTCCCAAGACTTTTAACGGTGAGGGGATGTTATCGGCGTTGCGTCCGTAAAGTTAAAAACTCTAGGAAGGGGAGAGCGCAAGAGGGCTACTACCATTTTCAAAGGAGTTCCCCTCTCGTATAAGGGATTATCTTTATGAAATATAAGCATATTTTCATTATAGCCTTGGCGCTTTGCCTGGGTGCGGCCGCGCCGGCCCTGGCCCACAGAGTCAACGTGTTCGCCTATGTCGAGGGCAACGATGTGCATGTGGAGTGCAGCTACAGCCGCTCCGACCGGGTGCGCTTCGGGGAGATCACCGTCAAAAACGCCGCCACCGGGCAGGTCTATCTGACCGGCAAGACGGACGACAAGGGCAATTTCGTCTTTCCCGTGCCCACGGCCGCCCGCAACGAGAAGGCCGATCTCGACATCACCCTCAAAGCAGGCGAGGGCCACCAGAACAATACGAGCGTCAAGGCCGAGGAATATCTGTCCGCCGCCCCGGCCGAACAAAGCGCCGCCCCGGCCGCCCCCGTCGCTGCGACGGCAACGGCGCCCACGCCCGCTACGCCGGCCGTGACAGCCGCCGCGCCTGCTCCGGCAGCCTCCGCCGCGGTCGTGCCCATGGACAAGGCCGCCTTGCAGGCCGTGGTGGAGCAGGCCGTTGAAGTCAAGATCGCGCCCATCCGCAAGATGCTGCTGGATCAGGAGGAAAAAGGCCCGGGGCTGGCCGGGATCGCCGGGGGCATCGGCTGGCTGGTCGGCATTGCCGGGCTTTTGGCCTATGTCCGCTGTCGCAAGGGCGGACGGGGCGCATGATCGACGAACCGCTCGCCCGGGGAACCTCGTCCATCCACTCCCTGGACCCCCGTTCCAAACTCGTCGCCTGCCTGGCCCTGTCCGTGGTCGCCGCCCTGGCCGCAACACCGGCCGCCGCCGGGCTGGTGCTTGTCTGCGGGCTTTTCTTGACCATTGCCGCCCGCCCGTCCTGGCGGGTGGTCTGGGGCCGGTTTGTCGCGGTCAACGCCTTTGTGCTGTTCTTGTGGTTCGTGTTGCCCTTTACCGCGCCGGGAGAGGCTGGCTGGCGGCTTTTCGGCTTCACGGCGACCCGGGAAGGCGTGGCCCTGGCGTCCGTCATCACGGTCAAGACCAACGCCATCTTTTTTTGCATCGTATCCCTGGTCGCCACCATCCCGGTGCCGGCCCTGGGGCGGGCCATGACGGCGCTGCACGTGCCGGCCAAATTTTCCTTTCTTTTTCTTTTCACCTACCGTTACCTGCACGTCATCGCCGAGGAGTACGCCCGGCTGGCCACGGCGGCGAGGCTGCGGGGCTTTGTCCCGGCCACGGACGCGCGCACCTACCGTACCTATGCCGCCCTGGTCGCCATGGTGCTGGTGCGCAGCTTCGACCGTTCCCAGCGAGTCTACCAAGCCATGCTGCTGCGCGGGTTCCACGGCGAATTTCCCAGTCTGGACCGGTTTGCGGCCCGGCGCGGCGATATGGTTTTTCTGAGCCTGTGTCTGGTCGTATCCGCGGCGGCCGGCGCGCTCGATTTCGTTTTGCGGAGGGGATATGTCTTCTGATGCGCCGCTGCTACGCCTTTCCGGGGTGGGCTACGCCTATCCCGGCAGCGACCGTCCGGTGCTGGCCGATGTCGATTTTACGTTTTCGGCCGGAGAGCGAATCGGACTTTTCGGGCCCAACGGCTCGGGCAAAACCACGCTGTTGCACGTGATGATGGGGCTTGTCCGGCCCGATGCCGGCGAGGTGCACTACAAAGGGGCCCTCGCCGCCACGGAAAAGGATTTCCGGGCCGTGCGGCGAGGTGTCGGACTGCTTCTGCAAAACGCCGACGACCAGATCATCTACCCGACCGTGCTCGACGACGTGGCCTTCGGGCCGCTCAATTGCGGTCTCTCGCCGTCGCGCGCCCGGGAGGCGGCCGAACATGCCCTGGACATGCTCGGCTTGGCCGGTTTTGGCGAACGGCTGTCGCACCGGCTTTCGGGCGGGGAGAAAAAGCTCGTGTCCCTGGCCGGGGTGCTGGCCATGGAGCCCGAGGCGCTTTTACTCGACGAGCCGACCAACGGCCTCGATCCGGGGACGCGGGAGCGTATCGCGGATATCCTCAAGCGCCTGGGCAAGCCGCTGATCGTCATTTCCCACGACTGGGATTTTCTCTTCGAGGTGACCGATACCTTCTATACCATCGAGGCGGGCAGGCTCGTGCATGATCCGCACTTCATCATCCACCGCCACGTCCACGGCCATCCCCTGGGCGACCAGGCCCACCACCATCACGCCACGGAGTAGGGTAGGGCGAGGGATAAAATGGAACCGGGGGGAAACTTTTCTGTAGAAAAGTTTCCCCCCGGCCCCCTTTCCAAAGACTTCCAATGGTGATGGGATGTTATCGGTGTTGCTCCCGTAAAGTCGAAAACTTTAGGAAGGGGAGAGCGCGAGAGGGGAGAACCCTTTTGAAAGGGTTTCCCCTCTCGCACTTCTCTTGCCATTCTCCCCCTAATCCAGCCCAAGCTGAGCGAGGAGGTCGTCCACCGCGCCTTGTTGGACCTTGGTCTGGGGGCCTTTGAGTTCGGAGACCTTTTGTTTGGCCTCGGCCTGGAGTTCGGAGATGGTCTTGTCCGGGGCTTCGGCCCGGGCCTTGAGCTGGATGCCCGTGGACAGGTAGAGGTCGAGCACGATCTGTTCGACCTTTTTGATGGCGGTGATGATGCGTTTGATGCGCTGGCCGGTGAGGTCCTGGAAGCTCAGGGTGGTCATGATGCGCATGAGGTCTTCGCCGAGGGCTGCGTTGCCCGCGCGCAGTTTTTCCACGGCTTCGGGGTCGGCCACACCGTTTTGCATGGTCCCGAGGAGTCCGGCCGCGTCGGCTTGCAGGTCCAGGTGCTTTTCCACGATGTCCATGATTTCGGTGGTGGCGGTTTCCGTGGTCTCAAGGATCTTGTCGAGCTGCTGGGCCGCTTCCTGGAACAGCTGGTCGGCCTGCTGGCGGTCGTCGGCATGGGCTTCGCCCTCGGTCTTGGCCGCCTGGTTGATTTCCTTGTAGATATCCTGGAGGCCCTGACGCATCTCCTCGTTTAGGCGCTGATGGAACTCGCTTTCCAAAAGCGAACGGGACAGGGTCTTGGCGACTTCCTTTTCAATGCTGGCGCTGATGCTGCGGCGCAGGTCCGGGACGACCTCGGTGAGAAGCCTGTCCAACATGCGTTCGAGAAGTTCTTCGTCATTGATCATGCGGCGTTAGTCCCATTTCTTTCCGCGCAGGTCGTCGCGCTGGCTTTGGAAGACAAATTGTACGATGCTTTCCAGATCCCGTTCCCGGATGCGTGTGAAATCGAGGGCGTAAACGACGCGGCCATCCAGGTCATCCTCATGGCGCAGGATGCGCCCCACGGCGCCGGCCATGCGGAGCGGAAACCGCGCCAGCACGATGACCGCCTCCACGTATTGGTCCACGTCCAGTTCCTGCGAGGCCACAAACCGCACGCCAGCGCCGCTTATCTCAAGGATTTCCAGGGTCACCGGAAAATCGGCCGTGAGTTCGTCGCGGCTTTGCATGGAGAGCAGCATGTCGAGCTTGGCGTTGATCGAGCACAGCATGGCGTGCAGCGCCTCGCTCATGCCCGCCTCGCGAGGATCGTGGCAAGCTCCCGAGCCGCCGCCGAGAAACGGCGATTCCCGGAAGATCTGGATGTCGTCCGGTCCCGGCAACGGCCGCAGATAGCCGGCCAGGCGCGTGGGAATACGCATGAAGGCCCGTTTTTCTTCCACGCAGGCTTCCCCCCCGCCGGCTACATGACGCCGTTTTCCAGTAAAATCTCCATGGCCGCCACCGGGCAGACCTTGGTGCACATGCCACAGGCCGAGCAGGTGTCTTCGTGAAATTCCACCAGCCGGGTCTCGATGTTGAGCATAAGCGCCTTGGTCGGGCAAAGGGCCGTGCACACGCCGCAGTGGATGCAGCGCTCCTCGTCCCTGGAGACGCGCTGGGCGGCCGGCACCACGCCCACGCCATGCTCCTTGAGGTAGGCCATGCCGGCCTCGAAGGCTTCCCTCGGCCCGGTGATGTCCATGGTCATCTGGCCCTCGTGGCGCGGGGTGATCTGGGCCTTGGAGATGTTGAACACCAGTCCGTAGATCCGGGCCAGATCGCAGACCACGGGCTTGTTCGAGGATTCGGGGGGGAAGGTCAGGTAGATGATCTTCCGCAGTGTTTTTTCTTGAGGAGTTTCCATGCGTTCCGTCGCTTGTTGGCCGGCGCTACTTGGGCATCATGGATTTGGCCCGGGTGGCGAAGGCGGAATCGGGATATTTGTCGATGACTTCCTTGAAGGACAATTTGGCCGCGCCGGCGTTGCCGAGCTTCATGAAGGCCACGCCGCGTTTGAACAGCGCATCGGCATGCTTGGGGCTTTTGGGGTATTTCTCGATGACTTCCTGGTAGGCCAGGGCCGCGTTGGCGAAGTCGCCGAGCTGGAAATAGCACTCGCCGGTCCAGAAGAGGGCATTGGGCATCAGCGAACTGGTTTTGAAATTGCGGGCGAATTCCTGGAAAATCCCCAGCGCCTGCTGGTACTGGCGGGCGTTGAAGCTGGAAAGGCCCTTGGCATAGACGGCGTCGGCCGGGCTTTGCGCCTGGACCGCCGGCGGTTGGGCCTGAACGGCCGGCGCCTGGGCGGCCGGCGCGGCCGCTGTGCCCGGGGCTGTGTAGGGCGGGATGGTCGGTTCGGACTCGTCCGGACCCGCGCCGCCCGGGGTGGGCGCGCCGTAGCCGGTTTGCTGTTGCGCGTACCCGGCTTGCGGCTGCTGCGCGTAACCCGTCTGGGGCTGCTGCGCGTAGCCGGCCTGGGGTTGCTGGGCATAGCCGGTTTGCGGCTGTGCGTAACCGGCCTGCGGCTGTTGGGCATAGCCCGCCTGGGGCTGCTGGGCGGCGGCCTGGGGCGCGGCGGCAGCCGGTCCGGCGGCGGGGCCGAGGTCGATGGCCAGTTGGGAGGCGATGCGGCTGACGTTGCCTTCCAGTCGGGCCACGCGTCCGGACAACTCGGGGTCGTTCTTGTTGGCCTGCACCTGCTGGGAGAGCTCCTCGACCTTGGCGTTTAATCGCCGCAGTTCACCCTTGGTGTTCTCCAGTTCCGCCCACATGTCGGCGGGCGTGTTGAGGGGGGCCGGGGTATTGGGCTTGGGCGCGCAGCCGCCGACCAGGGCGGTGAGCATGGCTGCGGCCAGAAATGTACCTTTGCTGTGACGGGTCTTCATAACGGCTTGCGACCTCGCTTGCGTCCCCAGATGAGGTAGACCACGCCCCCGAGTACGGGGACGAAGATGGCCAGGAGAAACCAGAACATCCTCTCCAGGGGGGTTGGAAACACGCGGTGAAAACTTTGCCATATCGCGATGTAATTGGGAAGGATCGCCAGGGCCAAAATGGCGAGGGCGAAAACCAACTGGCCGGTGGTCATGGGCGGCAGCGCTGGCAAGGGGGGCATGCGGACCTCGTTTCGGATGTTGGCGGCGGTGCGCCCGTTATTTGCGGGAAGAGGGGCGGCGCATGCGGTAAAAGGCCGCAAGGAGCGCCAGCGAACCGAGAAAAATGGCGATATCGGCCACATTGAAGGCCGGCCAGTGGTAGGCTTTATAGTGGAAATCCAGGAAGTCCACGACCTCGCCCGTCTTGATGCGGTCGATGAGGTTGCCGACGGCCCCGCCCAGGATCGAGCCGAGGCCGATGATGAGCAGCTTGTTGTCGTCCTTGGCCATGCGCAGCAGATGGAAGATGATGAGCACGGCCAGGGCCGTGGCCGCGAAGAAGAAGTAGGTCTGCCACTTGATGTCGTTGCGGTTCAAAAAACCGAAGGCCGCGCCGCGGTTGAGCACGTAGACGATATTGAAGAACCCGGGGATGACCTGCCGGGTGGTGTAGAGCGTCATGTTGCCGACGATCCACAGCTTGGCGGCCTGGTCGAGGACGATCAGCACCAAGGCGAGGGGAATCGCGATCTTGAAACTTGGACGCATGGGTCAGTTGGCCTCGGTCGCCATGACCGCGGCGCAGCGCGGGCACAGGTCCGGATACTCGGGCTCGGTGCCCAGTTTGTCGTACACCCAGCAGCGGGCGCATTTCTCGCCAGTGGCGCGGGCCACGCCCACGAACGCGCCTTCCACGCCCTCGCAGGGTACGGCCTCGGCCGGAACCCCGGAAGCCGGGGCCAGCGTCGCCTGGGACACGATGAACACTTCGCGCAGGTCCATGCCGAGCGACGCCACCGATGCGCCCACGGCCTCGGGCAGGTACAGCGTTACCGCCGTCTCCAGGGAGTGTCCCACGTCGCCGGCCTTGCGCTTGGGCTCGATGGCCCGGGTCACCTCGCCGCGAAGCGTGGCCACCAGGTCGAGCTTTTCCCGCAACTCCGGATCGAGCTCCCAGCCGGCCGTGTCGAGGGGCGGCAGGGAGAAGACCGAAACGCCGTCGCCCCGCTGGCAGACAGGCGTATGGCGAAAGACCTCTTCGGCCGTAAAGGAGAGAATCGGGGCCATGTCGCGAACAAGCACGCGCAGGATGCGCCACAGGGCCGCCTGGGCCGAGCGGCGCTCCCGGCTATCCTTGGCCGAGACGTAAAGCCGGTCTTTCAGGATGTCGAGATAAAATGCTGAAAGGTCGGTGACGCACAGGTTGTGTAGCGCGTGGAAGACCTTGTGGAATTCGTAGGCTTCGTAGGCCTCGGCCATGCGGGCGTGGGCCCGGGCGGCCGTGTCCACGGCGTAGCGGTCGAGGGGCAGCATGGCCTGCGGGGCCACGTCGTTTACGGCCGGGTCGAAGTCGGACAGGTTGCCGAGCACGAAGCGGCAGGTGTTGCGGATGCGGCGGTAGGCCTCGACCAGACGGGCCAGGATTTCCTCGGAGATGCGGATGTCGTCGCGGTAGTCCACGGCCGACGTCCACAGACGCAGGATTTCCGCGCCGTGCTTGTCGATGATCTCCTGGGGCTCAATGCCGTTGCCAAGGGACTTGGACATCTTGCGGCCTTCGCCGTCGACCACGTAGCCGTGGGTGAGCACCTGCCGGTAGGGGGGCAGGCCGCGCGTGCCGAGGGAGGCCAGAAGCGAGCTGTGAAACCAGCCCCGGTGCTGGTCCGAGCCCTCCAGGTACAGGTTGGCCGGGAAGGCCAGTTCCGGGCGCTTTTCCAGCACCGCGGCAAAGCTCGTGCCCGAGTCGAACCACACGTCCAGGATGTCGGTCTCCTTGCGCCAGTGGGTCCCGCCGCAGTTGGGGCAGGTGAGCCCGGCCGGCACGATGTCGGCCAGGTCCGCCTCGAACCAGTAGTCGCAGCCGCGCTCGTGGCCGGCGAATTTTTCCGCCACCGAGCGCATCCAGGCCGCGTCGTTGTAGGCCGTGTCGCAGGACTCGCAGATAAGGGCCAGGATAGGCACGCCCCAGGTGCGCTGGCGCGAGATGCACCAGTCCGGCCGGCCGGCGATCATATTATGGATGCGTTCCTTGCCCCAGGAGGGAATCCATTCCACCTCGCTGTCGATGGCGGTCAGGGCGCGGCTGCGCAGGTCGCCCACCTCCATGGAAATGAACCACTGGGTGGTGGCCCGGAAGATGACCGGCTCCTTGCAGCGCCAGCAGTGGGGATAGGAGTGGCGGATCTTGCGCTCGGCCAGAAGATTGCCGACTTCCTTGAGCTTTTCGATAACCTTGGGGTTGGCCTCCCACACGGTCAGCCCGGCGAAATAGGGCACCACGTCCAGGAACCGGCCGGCGTCGTCCATGGGCGAGAGCACGTCCAGGCCGTAGCGAAGCCCCGTGTCGTAGTCCTCGCGGCCGTGGCCCGGCGCGGTGTGGACAAGGCCGGTGCCGGCGTCGAGGGTCACGTAGTCGGCCAGGACGAAGGGCGACTCCCGGTCATAAAAAGGATGGCGCGCCTTGAGTCCTTCGAGCGCCGAGCCCGGGGCCGTGGCCAGGACGGTGGCGTCGGTCCAGCCGAAAAGTTCGCGCACGCTTTCCAGGAGTTCGGCGGCCAGCACGTACTGGGCGTCGCCCGCCGCGATAAGCGCGTAGTCGAACTCGGGGTGGGCGGCCACGGCCATGTTGTCCGGCAGGGTCCAGGGCGTGGTGGTCCAGATGGCGGCGTAGGTCCTCGCCGGATCGGCCATGGGGAAGACGTCTTTTATTTTCGGGTCGGGCAGGGGAAAGCGCACGAAGACCGAGGGCGAGGTCTCGTCGGCGTATTCCACTTCGGCCTCGGCCAGGGCGGTCTGGCAGGACAGGCACCAGTGGATGGGCTTTTTGCCCCGGTAGACCGAGCCCTTTTCCACGAAATCGCAAAGGGCCAGGGCGGTTGCCGCCTCGTAGGACGGGCGCATGGTCAGGTAGGGATCGTCCCAGTCGCCGAAGACGCCCAGACGCTTGAATTCCTTGCGCTGGATATCCACGAACTTGGTGGCGTAGTCCCGGCACAGCCGGCGCACGGTCACGGCCGGCAGATTCGTCTTGCCCTTGGCCTTGAGCTCCTGGGACACCTTGTGCTCGATAGGCAGCCCATGGCAGTCCCAGCCCGGCACGTACGGGGCCTGGTTGCCGGCCATGTGGCGGGATTTGACGATGATATCCTTTAAAATCTTGTTGAGCGCATGGCCCATGTGCAGGTGGCCGTTGGCGTAGGGCGGCCCGTCGTGGAGCACGTAGCGGGGGGCGCCCTCGCGGGCGGCCAGCATCTGGCGGTAGATGTCGTTTTCCGCCCAGAATTTGAGGGTTTCCGGCTCCTTTTCCTTGAGGTTGGCCTTCATGGGAAAGGAGGTCTTGGGAAGTTTCAGGGTCTTTTTATAGTCGCTGCTCATGGCCTGGTTTCCTTGCGCTTGTCCCGGCGTCCATACGATGCCGGAGAAACCGCCTGTTTGAAACAAGGCCGCCGGGAAGTCAAGAAACGTCGGAGGCAAAGCGCCGCATAAGGGGCAGGGGCCGTTGCGGGAGGGGGCACTCCTTGTATAGGGTTCCCCTCTTGCACGCCCCCCTTCCTAAATTCCTTGCCCATCGGGCCGAAGTGGCTTACTTGTTGCCGGTTCCGCTTTTTTCGTTCCACCCTCTACAAAAAATACACTCATGCCCAAACGGACGGATATCAAGAAGATCATGATCATCGGCTCCGGGCCCATCGTCATCGGACAGGCCTGCGAGTTCGACTATTCCGGTTCCCAGGCGGCCAAGGCCCTCAAAGAAGAGGGGTACGAGGTGGTCCTGGTCAATTCCAACCCGGCCACCATCATGACCGACCCGGAGCTGGCCGACCGCACCTATGTCGAGCCCATCGAGCCCGGCACGGTGGCCCGCATCATCGCCCGGGAAAAACCCGACGCCGTGCTGCCGACGCTTGGCGGTCAGACCGGGCTCAATACGGCCGTGGCTTTGGCCGAGTCCGGCGTTTTGGCCGAGCACGGGGTGGAGCTGATCGGCGCGTCCCTGGACGTGATCAAAAAAGCCGAATCCCGGGAGCTTTTTCGCGAGGCCATGGAAAATATCGGCCTCGTCATCCCCCAGAGCGGCATCTGCCATACCATGGACGACGTGCGCGAGTGGGGCAAGAAGATCGCCTTCCCCATCATCGTGCGCCCGGCGTTCACGCTCGGCGGCACGGGCGGAGGCGTGGCCTACAACATGGAAGATCTGGAGAAGATCGCCGCGCGGGGACTGGCCTGCAGCATGAAGAGCGAAATCATGCTGGAGCGCTCGGTGCTCGGCTGGAAGGAATTCGAGCTCGAGGTCATGCGCGACCGGGCCGACAACTGCGTGATCATCTGTTCCATTGAGAACATTGATCCCATGGGCGTGCATACCGGCGACTCGGCCACCGTCGCTCCGATCCAGACGCTCACCGACGACGAATACCAGAAGATGCGCAACGCCGCCATCGCCATCATGCGCGAGATCGGCGTGGAAACCGGCGGGTCCAACGTCCAGTTCGCCGTCAACCCGGCGGACGGCGAGATGGTCATCATCGAGATGAACCCGCGCGTGTCGCGCTCCTCGGCCCTGGCGAGCAAGGCCACGGGCTTCCCCATCGCCAAGATCGCGGCCAAGCTGGCTGTCGGCTATACCCTCGACGAGATTCCCAACGACATCACCCGCGAGACCATGGCCTCCTTCGAGCCGACCATCGACTACTGCGTGGTGAAGATCCCGCGCTTCACCTTCGAGAAGTTCCCCGGCTCCGAGGATTACCTGACCACGGCCATGAAAAGCGTGGGCGAGGCCATGAGCATCGGCCGCAACTTCAAGGAAGCCCTGCAAAAGGGCCTGCGCTCCCTCGAGATCGGGGCCACGGGCCTTGGTCCGGACGCGGTGTCCTGCGAGCCCGACCGCGAGCAGCTGCTGGCCGACATGCGCAAGCCCAATTCCCAGCGCCTCTTCCAGCTGCGCCAGGCCATGCGCTGCGGCGTGAGCCTGGAGGAGATTTTCGACGCCACCTGGATCGATCCGTGGTTTCTGCGCCAGATCAAGGAAATCGTGGACATGGAGTCCGTGCTGGAGACCTTCCCCAGGGAAAAGGTCGCCGCCGGCGATCCGGAGTGCCGGGAACTGGTGCTGGCCGCCAAGAAAGACGGCTTCTCCGATCCGCAGATCGCAAGCCTGCTGCGGCTGGCCTCGCCGCTTGACGCGCGAAAGCTCCGCCAGGACATGGGCGTTTCCCCGACCTATTATCTGGTCGACACCTGCGCCGCCGAATTCGAGGCCTACACGCCGTATTATTACTCCACCTACGAGACCGGCCGCGAAGTGGCGGTCAAGCCCGCCCGCAAGGTGGTCATCCTCGGCGGCGGCCCTAACCGCATCGGCCAGGGCATCGAATTCGACTACTGCTGCTGCCACGCCTCCTACGCGCTTCGGGCCATGGGCGTGGAGTCGATCATGGTCAACTCCAACCCCGAAACCGTGTCCACGGACTACGACACCTCCGACCGCCTCTATTTCGAACCGCTCACCTTCGAGGATGTCCTCAACATCATCGAAACCGAAAAGCCCGAGGGCGTCATCGTCCAGTTCGGCGGCCAGACCCCGCTCAACCTGGCCGTGCCGCTTTTAAATGCCGGGGTGCGCATCCTCGGCACCTCGCCGGACAGCATCGACCGGGCCGAGGACCGCGAGCGCTTTCAGGAGCTTTTGATAAAGCTCAAGCTGCGCCAGCCGGCCAACGGCACGGCGTTCACCGTGGACGAGGCGACCGTCATCGCGGACAAGATCGGCTATCCCGTGGTGGTGCGCCCCTCCTACGTCCTCGGCGGCCGGGCCATGGAGATCGTCTACGACCGGGGCGACCTGGAGAACTACTTCAAGGTGGCGGTGGTCGCTTCGGGCAAGCACCCCATCCTCATCGACAAGTTCCTGGTCAACGCCATCGAGGTGGACGTGGACGCCGTTTCCGACGGTACGGACACCTACGTGGCCGGCGTCATGGAGCACATCGAGGAGGCCGGCATCCACTCGGGCGACTCCGCCTGCGTGCTGCCGCCCCACAGCCTGTCGCCGGAGCTGGTTGCCGAAATTGAGCGCCAGACCGTGGCCCTGGCCCAGGAGTTGGGCGTCATCGGACTCATGAACATCCAGTTCGCGGTCAAGGACGGCGATATCTATATCCTTGAGGTCAACCCCCGGGCCTCGCGCACCTCGCCCTTCGTGTCCAAGGCCACGGGCGTGCCCCTGCCGAAACTCGCGACGCAAGTCATCATGGGCCAGAAGCTCAAGGATCTGGCTCCCTGGACCATGCGCAAGACCGGCTACTACGCGGTCAAGGAATCGGTCTTCCCGTTCAACCGCTTTCCGGGCGTGGACGTGCTTCTCGGACCGGAAATGCGCTCCACGGGCGAGGTCATGGGCGTCGACGCCTCGGTGGGGCTGGCCTTCATGAAAAGCCAACTCGGCGCGGGACAGAACCTTCCCCTGTCGGGAACGGTGTTTATTTCCGTGGCCGATGGGGCCAAGGACGACGTGCTGCCCGCGGCGCGTATCCTCAGCCAGGTGGGATTTAGGATCATGGCCACCAAGGGCACGGCCGCCTATCTCGAAGGCAAGGGCATCGCCGTGACCCCGGTCATGAAGGTGTTCGAGGGCCGGCCCCATGTGGTCGACCACATGAAGAACCGGGAAATCGACCTGGTCATCAACCTTATTTCGGACAAGCGCACGGTGCGCGACTCTATGGTCATTCGACAGACGGCGCTTCTCTACGGCATCCCCTATACGACCACGGCGGCCGGGGCCAAGGCCATGGCCCAGGCCATCCGGGAGATGGGGGGCGGGCAGGGGCTTACCGTCAAAAGCTTGCAGGAATATTACGCGGGCAATTAGTCCCGACCACGGCGCATCATGAAAAAGGAATACTGCGGACTGTTCGGCATCTACGGCCATCCCGAGGCCGCGCGGATGACCTATTTCGGCCTCTACGCCCTCCAGCACCGGGGGCAGGAATCGGCCGGCATCGTGACCTGGGACGGCACCCGTATCCGCGAACAGCGCGGCATGGGGCTCGTGGCCGATGTCTTCTCCGAGCGGCATCTGGGCAAGGAGCTCAAGGGCACGGTGGCGGTGGGGCATATCCGCTATTCCACCACCGGCGCCTCGCTTTTGCGCAACTGTCAGCCCTTTCTGGTGCGCTTCGGCGACTACCACATGGCCATTGCCCACAACGGCAACCTGGTCAACACCCTGGAGTTGCGTCAGGAGCTTGAGGCCACGGGGTCCATCTTCCAGACCACCATCGACTCCGAGGTGTTCGTGCACCTGATCGCCAAGTTCCTGGGCTCGTGTTCCCTGGAAGAGGCGGTCATCAAGGCCTGCAACAAGGTCAAGGGCGCGTATTCCATATTGCTTCTGGTCAACGACAAGATCATTGCCGTGCGTGACCCCCATGGCGTGCGGCCGCTCATGCTCGGGCGCATGGGCGACGCCTACGTGATCGCTTCCGAGACCTGCGCCTTCGACCTCATGGAGGCCGAGGCCATCCGGTCGGTGGCCCCGGGCGAGATGCTGGTCATCCAGGACAAGCGGCTCCAGTCCTACCGCATCTGCGACCCGCAGCCGGTCAAGCAGTGCGTGTTCGAGCTGGTCTATTTCGCCCGCCCGGACTCGGAAGTCTTCGGCGAGGTGGTCTACGAGCGGCGCAAGCAGATGGGCGCGACGCTGGCCCACGAAGCGCCGGTCGACGCCGACTACGTCATGCCGTTTCCCGATTCCGGCTTTTACGCCGCCATCGGCTATTCCCAGGCCTCGGGCCTGCCCTTCGAGATGAGCATGGTGCGCAACCACTACGTGGGCCGCACCTTCATCCAGCCCTCCCAGGACATGCGCGATTTCAGCGTTCGGGTGAAGCTCAATCCGGTCAAGAGCATGATCAAGGGCAAGCGCATCCTCATCGTCGAGGATTCCATCGTGCGCGGCACCACCATCCGCACCAGGGTCAAGCGCCTGCGGGAACTCGGCGCGCGCGAGATCCACATGCGCGTATCCTGTCCGCCCATCCGCTTCCCGTGCTTTTACGGCATCGACTTCTCTTCCAAGGGCGAGCTGATCGCCGCCCACCAGACCGTGGACGAGATCGCCAAGTTCATCGGCCTCGACTCGCTGCATTACTTAAGCATCGAGGGGCTGCTGGAATCGGTGCGGGGCAATAGCGAGAAGCCGCCGTACTGTCTGGCCTGCTTCGACGGCGACTATATGATCCCGCCGTGCGGCGAGGGGCTCAAGAACTGCCTGGACGACGTGAACGTGGCCCTTTCCTGGTAGGACGGCATGGGGTTCAATCTCAATCTCGATCTCTCCGGGGCCAAGGACAAGTCGCTGTCCAAGCTGCTTCTCTCCTCGGCCCGGCAGTACCTCCACGAATACGGCGAGGTCCGCGACCTGCGGGTCGATACGGCTGCCCGCACCATCACGGTCGAAGTGCTGCCCGTGGGCGAGACCGAACCCATCCGGGTGACGGTCTTCGGCTACGGGCTGGCGACCGACGGCTCCGGGCGCGGCTTTCTCACCTACGACGACATCGCCTTTTCCCGCCAGTGGCTGACGCTGCTCGCCGAACGCATCCTGCCGGAAAAGCGCCTGCCGTTGCCCTCCGGCACGCCCATGGGGCTTTTGCAGACGCTGTTATAGCCTCCCCGGGATGGCCCACCGCATCCTTTGCGGCCCGGGCTTTCGCATCGCGTGGGCACAGGCTCGCCTCACCGCCAGCCTTTCCTTGCTGTCGTTCGATATCTTCCGTCACGGACTGAGTTTTGCGCTTTCCGCTTTGGAATCAACGCATTCGATCGCCTGTATTGGCAACGTCGCGCCGATACGCTACAGGGAACCATGCAGCCAAACCAGATCCAGCTGGCCCAGCGGGCCAAAGTGTTCAAGGCCCTGGGGCATCCCAGCCGCCTGCTCATGGTCGAAGCCCTGGGCTCGGGCGAAAAATGCGTGTGCGAACTGCGCGAACTGGTCGGCTCCGATATCTCGACCGTTTCCAAGCACCTGAGCGTTCTTAAGGAAGCCGGCATCGTCACCGATTCCCGGCGCGGCACCAATATCTACTATTCCCTACGGATGCAGTGCGTGTCCTCCTTTCTCTCCTGCGTGCGCCGCTTTTTCGACCAGCAGGTCGAGGAACAGTTCTTGTATCTCGAAGACTTGCGCAAACAGGTGCGGTCCTGAGCGACCGCCTTTTTTGCTTGCCTTAGTCACACGAATTTTCTAAAATCCGTGTCATCAAACGCCGTAAAAGGCCCGGCGCCTGTCCGTTAAATTATGCGCCCGGGCGAAGGAGGCGCCATGTTCCAGACGGATGGTTCCGCGCATGACGGCACGCGATCGGCAACGGAAGGCATATTGGTGCACGGCGGCAAGACGCCCAACCGCTACGACGCCATGGAGTGGGCCGGCGCTTTCGGCGACATCGGCACGCTCATTCCCTTCGTGGTGGCCTACATCACCATCCTCGGCGTCGATCCCCTGGGGCTCCTTTTCATGTTCGGTGTGTCCAAGATAGCCGCCGGACTGTTCTACAAAACTCCCATTCCCATCCAGCCCATGAAGGCCATCGGCGCGGCGGCCGTGGCCGGCGGCATCTCCCCGGCGGCGCTTTTCGCCTCGGGGCTGACCACCGGACTTTTCTGGCTGCTCATCGGCCTCACCGGAACCATCAAATACGTGGCGCGCCTTGCCACCAAGCCCGTGGTGCGCGGCATCATGCTCGGGCTTGGCATGACCTTCGTGGTCGAGGGCATCCACCGCATGGTGGGCTCGCCGTGGCTGGCCGGCATCGCCCTGACCATGACCTTCGTGCTGCTGTCCAACCCGAAGATCCCGGCCATGTTCGCGCTGCTGGTGCTCGGCGTCGTGGCCGCTGTCGTCTCCAATCCGGCGCTTCTGAGTGAGCTGGGGCAAGTCAGCATCGGCTTTCGGCTGCCCCAGTTCGGCTTGCACCAGATACGCTGGGACGACATCGTCACCGGGACGCTCCTTTTTACCCTGCCCCAGATTCCGCTGACGCTCGGCAACGCGGTGGTGGCCATCACGGCCGAGAACAACGACCTGTTTCCGGATCGGCCCGTCACCGAGCGCACCATGTGCATAAGCCAGGGCGTCATGAACCTCGTCTCCCCGATGTTTGGCGGCGTGCCCATGTGCCACGGCGCGGGCGGCATGGCCGGCCACGTGCGTTTCGGCGCACGCACCGGCGGGTCGCTGGTGATCCTCGGCACCATCGTCATCGTCATCGCGCTTTTTTTCAGCCAGTCCGTGGCCGTCATCTTCAAGATGTTCCCGCCGGCGGTGCTCGGGGTGATCCTGTTCCTGGCCGGAGCCGAACTGGCCGTGACCGTGCGCGACATCGGCACGAAAAAGTCCGAATTCTACGTGATGATCGTGGTGGCCGGATTCGCCATGTGGCACATGGGCGTGGCCTTCGTCGTCGGCGTCATCCTGGACACCGCCTTACGCCGGGAATGGATAAGAATTTAAAGAAGGAGAAAAGTGCGAGAGGGGAAACCCTTTGCAAAGGGTTCTCCCCTCTCGCGCTCTCCCCTTCCTAAACTTTTTAACGATTGTAGTCGGATATATTCTTAAGTTGGGTGAAACGCCGTATTTTCACCTTTTGAAAGTTTTTGAGGGTGGGGGGCCGGGGGAGGGAACTTTTTTCAAAAAGTTCCCTCCCCCGGATGCCTTCTCCTCCCCCTATCTCCCCCCTAGGCACTTCCAATCAACATGCCGGTGGCGAAGACCAGCGCGCCGCCGAGGCCGACTTGCACGGCGGCGGAGAAGGCCGGCGTGTCCATGTATTTGGTCCGAATCCAGGTGATGGCGGCCAGTTCCAGGGCCACCACGGCGAAGGCGACGGTCATGGCCATGCCGTAGTGGGGGATGAGAAAGGGCAGGGTGTGGCCGATGCCGCCAAGGGTGGTCATGAGGCCGCAGACGACGCCCCGCAGCCAGGGATGCCCCCGTCCGGTCATGCTGCCGTCGTCGGAAAGGGCCTCGGCGAATCCCATGCTGATGCCCGCGCCGAGGGAGGCGGCCAAACCGACCAGAAACGCCTGCCAGCTGTCCTGGGTGGCCATGGCCGCGGCAAAGACCGGGGCCAGGGTGGACACGCTGCCGTCCATGAGTCCGGCCAGACCGGGCTGGACGACTTGCAGCACGAACAGGCGGCGCTGGGTGGCGGCCTCGGTTTCCCGGGCTGTCGCGTTCAGGTTGGTTTCGGTCAGCCGCTCGGCGCTTGCCTCGTGCTTGCGCTCGGCCTGGGCCAGATCGTCGAGGAGCCGGCGGATATCGACATCCTGGCTTCTGGCCGCCGCCTTCTCGTAGAAAAGCAGCGTTTCCCCTTCCATATCGGCGGAGAAGTTGCGCACGGCTTCGAGCTTGAGTTCGGGCGCGAGCCAGATGGGCTTGCGCTGGATGAATCCCTTGACGTCCTGGCGGCGGATCAGCGGGATGTGCTCGCCGAATTTCGCCTTGAACAGGTCGGTCAGTCGTCGCCGGTGCGTGGATTCCTCGGCCTGCATGCCGTCGAACACGGCCGCCGTGGCCGGATAGGTGTCGCGCAGGCGGTTGGCGAATTCGGCATAGATGCGCTCGTCCCCCTCTTCCAGGGAGATGGCCAGGGCCAGGATTTCCGGCTCGCTGAGCTGTGAGAATTTTTTCATGGATGCGTGTGCTCCTCACACGGTCTTGCGGGCAGTCGCGGCATGCGCATGGTGGGCTTGCCGCCGCGTATGGGGGATAGTGCCGGCGTCTGCGCGGCGGTATTGACGCTGGGCCGAGAAAGTACGCGGGCCGTGGAAGGGCTGCAAGAGGGTGGCCCGGCCCGGAGCCTGCGGCGCAGGCGTCGGCGCACACAGGAGCCAATGTGGTTGCGTCATCCCTCTGGTCGACTCTTGGGCTACGCCGCTAGGCTTCCGCTGGCGTGGGCCGGGCCAGAAGACCGCGCAGCTTGGCCTCGATGGCCGCCATGGGTTCATCCAGACAAAACGAGGCCCCCCGCTCTCCGGTCGGGGAGGCGTTGCCGAAATAGGACAGCACCAGGCGCGGCGTCTTGAGCCCGTTGGCCAGGGCCGCCGGGGAACTCTCCACACCCACGAAACATCGCGCCCGCAGCATGAGCCCGGCCGTGGCCAGCATGTCCGGCGATTCCACCACCGGCCCTTGAAACCAGTCGTAAAGCGCTCCTTCGCCCGGCCCGCACACGGCCACCACCGGCAGTGGGGCGCGAGCGAACAAGGCCGCCCAGAACATGGGAAGCGCCTGCAGCAATTCCGCTCCGGCATAGCGCTGGAACGTCCCGCCCAACCCATGGAAGACGATGAATTCCTCCGGGGCTTGCTCCGGCGCGAACAGGCAGCGTTCCCCGGGATTGCGCGGCAGTGTCAACCCGTAGCCGCGTTCCAGGTTGCGGAAATACAGTTCGCCGATGTGCATGGCGAAAATTTCGTTCGGACAAAGCTCGTGATAGACGCCGAGATGGTAGACCGCGTCATAGGCCTGTCCGGAAGGGATGCGCCAGGGCGGGGAAGCGAAGGGGCGGCCGTCTTCTCCTGGCTGGTTGGTCGGGCCGAAGGCCCGGTGCAGGTAGGGCTGTCGCCGCAGCAGCGGCAAGGCGGGCCGGGCCGCCGCCTGGAGGTCGATGGACGCATCCAGGTGGCGGCCAAGCTGCATGATGCAGGGGAGGGCGTAAAAGAGGTCGCCCGCCAAGTCGGGGCAGGTCACCAGTATCTTCATGACGCGATGGTTGCCGCGTCCGGCGGCCTGCGAGGACACAGGGCGGATATTGCGGTCGGCACGGTCCTTCCCTTGTTTTATCTTGGCGCGACACGGTAGGTTTATTCCTTGATTTTACAAAAAACCATACCTGTTTTTGGCGAATGCCGCTCTAGGCCGTGGCGCAGCGCGACTGGATGCGCCGCACCACCCAGGATTTCACCACCTGGGCCAGGCACATGTAGCCGAAGATGACGCAGGCGATAAATCCCCAGTAGCTTGTCGGCGGCACGACCAAGCCGAAGGTGCCGGCCAAGGGGGAAAACGGCAGCCAGATGCCGACGATGCAGATGCAGATGGTCGTAAGCCCCAGCGGCACGCTCGACCAGCTTTGCAGAAACGGGATGCTGTCCGTGCGGATCACGTGGACGATGATGGTTTGGGACAAAAGCGATTCGATGAACCAGCCGGTCTGGAAAAGCGCCGCGTTGTGCCAGGCCCCGAAGAAGTGGATCATGATGAAGAAGGTGACGTAGTCGAAAAGCGAGCTGACCGGGCCGAGGAAAAGGATGTAGCGCCGGATGTCGTCGATGCGCCAGCGCCGTGGCTTGCTTAAGATGTCGGCATCCACGTTGTCGGTGGGGATGGCGGTCTGGGAGAAGTCGTACATGAGGTTGTTGACCAGAATCTGGATCGGCAGCATGGGCAGAAACGGCAGGAAGGCGCTGGCCCCGAGCACGCTGAACATGTTGCCGAAGTTGGAGCTGGCCCCCATGCGGATGTACTTGGTGATGTTGAAGAAGATCTTGCGGCCTTCCAGCACGCCGTGTTCGAGCACGTGCAGGCTTTTTTCCAGCAGGATGATGTCCGCCGATTCCTTGGCCACGTCCACGGCCGAGTCCACGGAGATGCCGACGTCGGCCGCGCGCAGGGCCGGAGCGTCGTTGATGCCGTCGCCCATGAACCCGACCACGTGGCCGGTCTGGCGCAGGGCCGTGACGATCTGCTCCTTTTGCATGGGATCGAGCTTGGCGAATACGTGGCAGGTCGTGACCGCCTCGTGGAGTTCCTCTTCGGACATTTTCGCCACCTGGTCGCCGGTGACCAGGTGTTCGCCGGCGTCGAAGCGGACTTCCCGGCAGATCTTGGCCGTGATGACGGCGTTGTCGCCGGTTAAAATCTTGGGCTTGATGCCGTGGGCGACCATGGCGGCCAGGGCGTCGGCTGCCGTGTCCTTGGGCGGGTCGAGGAAGGCCAGGTAGCCCATGAGCGTCATGTCGCACTCATCGGCCACGGCGAAGTCGCGGCGCGAGCCGTCCACTTCCTTGTAGGCCAGGGCCACCACGCGGAAACCGTCGTCGTTGAGGTCGTGGACGAGTTTCTGCCGCGTTTCCAGATGGGTTCCTTCCAGGGGCTTGATGACGCCCCTTTTGAGGTAGGTGCGGCTGTGGGCGAAGACTTCCTCGGCCGCGCCCTTGCAGATGAGCACCGCCTTGTCGGTGCGCTTGTCGCGCACGATGACGCTCAAGCGCCGGCGCATGAAATCGAAGGGTATCTCGTCGAGCAGTTCGTACTGGGACGGGTCGATGGTGCTGCCCGCTTCGTCGCCGGTATCGATGACAGCCAGGTCCAGGGCGTTTCGAAGCCCGGTTTGCAGCTTGCTGTTGATGTAGGCGTATTCCAGGACCGAGCAGTCCTCCTCGCCTTTGATGTCCAGATATTTCTCCAGGATGATCTTGTCCTGGGTCAAGGTGCCGGTCTTGTCCGTGCACAGGACGTCGATGGCCCCGAAGTTCTGGATGGCGTCCAGGCGTTTGACGATGACCTTGTGTTTGGACATGGCCAGCGCCCCCTTGGACAGGCACACCGTCACCACCATGGGCAGCATTTCCGGGGTCAGCCCCACGGCCACGGCCAGGGCGAACATGAACGCCCCCATCCAGTTGCCGGTGGTCGCGCCGTTTACCACGAAGACGAAGGGCACCATGACCAGCATGAAGCGCAGCATCAGCGTGGTGAAGCCCTTGATGCCGCGATCGAAATCGGTTTCGACGCGCTTTTGCGACAGCTTGGCCGCGATGCCGCCGAAATAGGTCTTGGCCCCGGTGGCCGTGACCACCGCCGCCGCCGAGCCGGACACGACGTTGGTGCCCATGAAGCACATGGCCGGGTCGCCGAGGCCGCTTTCCCCGTCCGGGGGCGGCTGGTCGGCCGGCCGGGCGGATTTCTCCACGGGCAGGGCCTCGCCTGTCAGCATGGCCTGGTTGATGTGCAGGTCCTTGGCCCGCAAGAGCTGGACGTCGGCCGGCACCATGTCGCCGGCGGCCAACAGCACGATGTCCCCGGGCACCACGCCGGCCAGGGCGATCTCACATTGCTTGCCGTCGCGCAGCACCGTGGCCGTGGTATGGACCATCTTTTTGAGTTCCGCCGCGGCGGTGTCGGCCTTGGCCTCCTGGATGACCTTGAGCACCACGCCCATGAGGGCCATGCCGATGATGACCACGGCCGAACGGACGTCGTCGGTGGCGTAGGATATGGCCCCGAGCACGAGCAGCAGCAGCACCAGCGGATTTTTGACCGCGTCGAAAATGCGGTCGAAAAGCGTGATGCGCTTGGCCGTGGCGGCCTGGTTGGGGCCGTACTGGCGGAGGCGTTCGGCGGCTTCCTGGGCGGTGAGTCCGGCCATGGCGGACTTGGGCTCGGGCTCGGGTTCGTTTAGGTGCGCGCCCAGGGCCGAGACCTGCAACCACAAGCCTTCCAGGTGCTTGTAGGCGTCGTAGGCGGTAATCTTTTTCTGGTGGGCCAGCCCGCCGAAGGCGTGGGCCTTTTGCACGAAGTGTTCGAGGTTCTTGATGAATTCTTCTTCGGGGCCAAGGCTGAGGCCGGCCTGTCCGGACGGGCCGGCAAGGGGCTCCCGGACGGCATCGGCCGGGAATTTGGGATCGGTCATAGGGGCTCCGCGTCGTTAGGAAAGACAGCCGGGCGGCGGGGAAAGGCGATGCCGGAAGGCCGTTATGCACCGGGCTGGCCTCGCGGGGGATGCGTAGCGGCACATCCCCCGCGAGACCGTTCTAGGACTGTGTTTCTTTTAAAAAAGCGAGGCAGGCCTCGGCCGCCTTGTGGAAATCAACGCCGCCGTCGATTTCGAGTACGGGCAGGTCGCCCAAAAGATCGAGGTAGGCGTTCTGGCTGGCGATGGAGGGTTCGGACGCGTCCTCGAATTCGTAAAAAAGGCCCACATCCTTCATGAACGCGGCCATGAGGTCGCGGCGCTGGCGCAGGTCGACGCGGTTAGCGGTCATGGGCGAGGTGTCCCGCTTCCAACGCAGGACCACAAGCCCGGTCATGGGGCAGGCCAGTTTGAACCGGCCCGGGCCAAAGCACTCGTCGATAAACGCGTCGTACTTGTGCTCCAGGTCCCACAGCTCGGCGTCGGGCAGGGCGGAGAAGCGCTTGCGGTCAGCCTCGTCCATGACCGGTGCCAGGCTCGGGTTGTTGAGCACCGTGCCCGGGTTGACCCGGGGCATCTTGGCCACGCCGGTCATGGTCAGGGACCCGTCGCCGTTTTTGGAGACCATCACCCGGTCGTTGCTGATGAACGTGGTGCCGTGGCGCATGATTTCCAGGGCCAGGGTGGACTTGCCGGCCCCGGAAAAACCGGAGATGACCAGCCCGGAATTCTTTTCGGCCACGCCGGCGGCGTGAAAGAGCAGGGCCCCGGCCTTGAGGCAGTGCTCGATGAAGCGGTTGTTGATGAAATTGACGACCTGGTTGTCGTTTTCGATGCAGGGGCCCACGGCATAGTTGTCGCCACGGCCGAAAAGAAAGACCAGCCCGGTCAGGAGCTTTTTGACTGCACGGCCGTCCGGCACGTCGATGAAGGCCTCCTTGAGCTTGGTCTTGCCGGGTTCGCGCTGCTTGATGGCGAAGGGCAGGTCGAAATCCGGGGGACCGGCCTCGATGGCCGTGACCGGAATGGTGACCGACCCGCCGCCGCCGATGAAGTCGCGGTAGTAGTTGGCGAGCTTGTCGATGAGTGCCTTGGAATTGGCGGAGACGATCACGGTCACCGCGTCGAAGGTGATCTCCAGTCGGTGGGTGATGGGTGATTCCTCGAGAATCGGGGCCATGATGCCGGCAATGGTGGGCAGGGCTGTCATGCGATTTTCTCCAGTACGTAGTCGGCATAGGCCTCGGCCGCGTCGATGCCGCAGGCGTCAAGCAGCCCCCGGAAGCCGCCGAAAGCGGAGACTTCGTAAATGGCCGCCCCGTCCGGGGTTTCCACCACGTCCACGCAGGTAAAGGCCATGTCCGGAAAAAGCGACTGGGCCTTGTGGGCCAGGGCGATGATGGCGTCGGACGGGGAGTGGGGCACGTAATGGCCACCGGTGCGGGTGGTGGTGTCCCAGGACGTGCCGCTGCCCTGCCGGGCGTAGGTGGCCAGGTATTTGCCGCCCAGAAAGGAGACGCCGAGGTCCAGGTGGCCTCCGGCATGGGAGACCATCTTCTGGATGTACATGACCTGGTTGCCGGCCGCCTTGTAGTCGGCGATCTCCTCGCGGGCCTCGGGGGTGTCCTCGATGACGGTCATGCCCCGGGCCTTGGAGCTGTAAAGCGGCTTGAACACGGCCTTGCCGAAGCGGGTGACGGTGGCGGCCGCCTCCTCGATGTCCTCGGTGATGACCGTCGGCGGCATGGGGATGCCGCCAAGGCGCAGGGTCGCCGTGCCGCTTAGGCGGTCGATCAGGCGAAACATGCTGTCCGGATTGGAGAAGACAGGTACGCCCCCGGCGTGCAGAAAGCGCAGGATTTCCATGCGGTCCAGGGCGTCGGGGGAATAGCTCGGCGCGATCTTCTTGACGATGATGGCGTCGAGTTCGGTCAGGTCGGTCCCCTGGCAAAACGCCTTGCCCGTTTCCAGGTCGAGGCGTACCTCGGCCATGTCGATGCACAGGCGAAACCCGGTCTTCAGTTCCAGGGTATCCAGGAGCCGCAGGGTGGACCATCCCTTGGGGATGCCCACCACGCCGATTCTCTTCATTCTATCCTCCCTTGGTCAGGCTTGTGTGCAGGTTAGTAGCAGACCGCGGCCACGGGCAGCCGGAAGCCGGCCGGGTCGCCGCCGTGGCCGGCCACCCGCGAGAGCAGGTAGATGCCGCGGGAAAGCATCTGTCTGGAAAAGCGTTCGCTCAGTTCGAAGCGGGTCGAGGTGATAAGCGACCGGGCCAGCCCCAGCGCCACCCGGATTTCGAAGGACGTGTCGCCGTGTTTGGCGGCGAACGCCCGGGCGAAGTTGAAGAACTCGACAATGACGGTGTTGAGCACCCGCCGGCGTTCGGCGTCGAAGATCGGCAGCCGGAAATTGGAGATCATGAAGACCGATACGTCCTGGGCCAGATCGGCGTCGGCCGAGCGGTGCAGGTCGATGTAGTGGATGCGGTCGGCGGCCGGGTCGTAGAGGATGTTGTTGCTGTTGTAATCGCCGTGGATGTAGATCGTAAACGGCGCGGACAGCTTCTCCTCCACTGTCTCGGCCGCGGCGATGGCCGTTTCCAGACGCGGCAGGGGCAGGGCGCCGATGGACCGGGGCGGAGCGTCGAAATTGGGGTGCACGGTCAGCACCTCGCCGAGCCTGGCCCGCAACTGGGGCATGCACCCGGCCGCGATGGGCTCGCGCGCCAGGGTCTTTTGCCAAAGCGTCGCGGCGGTCAGGCACTGGGCGGTCAGGGCCCGACGCAAAAGATCCAGGTCGCCGGCCACGGCCAGGTCCTGGATGGTCTGCCCGGGCAGCAGTTCCACCAGCATGGAGCTCGATTTCTTGCCTTCCCGGAAGGCCTCGACCCGGGGCGGCAGGCCGGGCAGGAGCGACTCCCAATGGGCGATGTTGGCCGCTTCCTTGCGCAGCTTGGCCGTGTCGCCGTCCTTGAAGATGACGTCGCGGCGGGCGAGGTCCTCGCCCGGGGCCGGGTCGGCGATGCGCCCGATGCGGCAGCCGGAGCGGGTGCCCCAGATGGATTCGAATTCCAGTTCGGACAAGGGCAGTTCGTGGCCGCTTTCGGCCAGGATGTCCTTTAAGGCCGTGAACTGGTGAATTTTGAATTTGTCGCCGGTGATGCCGAAGATGGCCGCCTCGCCGATGTTTAAGAGCGCATCGCCCATGCGTTCCAGGTAGCGGAAGATAAAAAGCGTGGTTAAAAGGTCGCCGGTCTGGTAGCCGGTGCACAATTCGTCGCGGATGCGGTCGAACTGCTCCTTGTACAGGCGGTCCAGATGTAGCTCGCAACGGCATATCTTGAGCGCTGCCGACATGTTGCGTTCGAGCACCGCTCGCGGCATCCAGTCGAAGGCGTGTTTTACCTCGTCGAAGAACGGTTTATAGGCGTAGCGCTTGATGCATTCGGGGTCGTCGTAGTGCCTTGTCTGGCGCACGATGTTGACGGCATGGTCGCCCACCCGCTCCAGGTTGTTGCCGATGATGTTAAACGAGCGGATGTAGGCCACTTCGGCCGCGCTCGGTCGTTTTTCGCCATGCAGGGTGGCGAAGCAGGCGTTTTCGATGACGCTTTTGAGGTTGTCGATATAATCGTCGCGGGCCTCGATCTTGGCGATGGCGCGTTCGTCGTGGTTTTCCACGACGGACAGTGTCGCCTCGATCTGCCGTTCGACTTCGACCAGGAGGAATTTGAAGTTCGTTTCGATCTCATGCATCGCTGGGGTCCTGGGGCGTGATCAGCAGGGGGGCGTCGAGAAGGTCGCATTCGTCTTCCCGCTCCTTCCAGCGAAACGTCATCTTGAGCTTGCGGTCCTCGCCCTTGAGCTTGCCTTCGATGGTGACCGCCACCAATCCCTTGGGCAAAAGTTCCATGATCTGTTCACCCTGGGTGAGCGTGACGGCCCCTTTGGCGAAACCGTCCCGCACAGCCTCCAGGTATTCGGCGATAACGTCCGGCTCCTGAAGCCCTTCGTACTTGAAAATCTTGTTCGCCACAGTGCCTCCTTTCGTCCGTTCGCGGCGCGGGCGCCGCGCGGCAGTGGGGTTGATACCACCCGATTATGAAGAAAAGATGAAGTCCGGGCCGCAAATTGACGTTGATTGCACGAAAGGACGGATTTTGCCAAACCGGGGACGCCGGAAACACCCAATTGCCACGGGGTGTTGACATTCCCTCCATATCCGCGCGCCTAAACCTTCGTAGCCATGTTTCGCAACGTCAACCGGAGGTACGCATGAGCCAGGATGCCATCGATCGCTTTATCGAATACCTGCGTGGAAACAAGGACGACCTGATCATGGTCAGCGGCATGCCGCTCGACGAACTGATCGAATATGCCGGCAAGCACGGTTTCTTCTTTACCGCCGAGGAACTCAAGGCCAGACAGGCGCTCGTGCATCTCGTGGAAGGAACATGATGCGACGGAACTTCCCAGGTCCCCGTCACCCCAGGTCACAATCCCCCTCGGCCGGCTTCGCCCGGTCGGCATTCCCCGACTGGAAACGCGCGCGGAGTACGGCATGCACATCCTCTTCGGCCTCGATGGCCACACCATATTTCTCCTGGTGGCATCTCTCGGAATCGCTCTCTCCTTCGAGTTCGTCAACGGCTTTCACGACACGGCCAATGCCGTGGCCACGGTCATCTACACCAAATCCCTGCGCGCCCGCACGGCCGTCGTGCTCTCGGGAGTTTGCAACTTCGTCGGCGTGCACATGGGCGGCATCGCCGTCGCCTATTCCATTGTCCACCTGCTTCCCGTGGACCTGCTCGTCTCGGTCAACACCAACCTTGGCCTGGCCATGGTCTTTTCCCTGCTGGTCTCGGCCATTCTGTGGAATTTCGGCACCTGGTACCTGGGGCTGCCGGCTTCGAGCTCGCACACGCTGATCGGAGCCATCCTGGGGGTCGGGCTGGCAAACGCGGTGCGCGAGGGCCTGCCGGCCGGTTCCGGCGTCAACTGGCACAAGGCCGTCGAGGTGGGGCTGTCGCTGCTGATTTCCCCGGTCATAGGCTTTGTCCTGGCCGGAGCCGTGCTGCTTTTGCTGCGGCATTACCTGAAAAACAAGACCCTGCACGCGCCGCCGGAGGGTGACGCGCCGCCGCCGCTCGGCATGCGCGTGGCGCTTATCCTCTCGGGTCTCGGGGTGAGCCTGGCCCACGGCTCCAACGACGGGCAGAAGGGCGTGGGGCTCATCATGCTCATCCTTATCGGCATTCTGCCTGGCGTCTACGCCCTGGACGTCGATACGCCGAGCCGGGACGTCCTGGCCGTGCGCGAGGTGGCGGCCCAGTTTACCGACTACTTCAACGCCCATCGCCTGGAGATCGAAAAAGCCTATACCTCGGGCAAGTACCGGGAGCCGGCCAAGAATTCGCCGACCGCCTCCTGCGGGCCGCGCGGGGCGGTTGCGGCCGCCGAGGCCATTCAGGTGAGCCTGGCCCAGGCCGGCAGCATCGCCGCCCTGCCGCCCGCCGACCGTTGGAACGTCCGGACCGACATCCTGTGCCTTGACGACGCCTCGCGCCTCATGGCGGACGATGCGCCGCCGGCGCAGCGGGAAAAAATCCAGCGGTGGCGCGAGATATTGCGCCGCCCCACGGAATACGCCCCGGATTGGGTGCTGCTCGCGGTGTCCATGGCCCTCGGCGTCGGCACCATGGTCGGCTGGAAGCGCATCGTGGTCACCATCGGCGAAAAGATCGGCAAGACCAAGCTGTCCTACGCCCAGGGGGCGGCGGCCCAGGTGGTGGCCATGGCCACCATCGGCCTGGCCGACGGCATGGGGCTGCCGGTTTCGACCACCCACGTCCTGTCCTCGGGCGTGGCCGGCACCATGGCCGCCGGAAAAAGCGGGTTGCAGATGAGCACCCTGCGCTCCATCGCCATGGCCTGGATCTTTACCCTGCCGGCCGCCATGTTCCTCGGCGCCGGCCTTTTTTTCCTGTTCGCCATGCTGGCGTGATGCGGGAAGAATCGAGGATGAAAAGAGGTGCGAGAGGGGAAACCCTTTAAAAAGGGTTCTCCCCTCTCGCGCTCTCCCCTTCCTAAATTTTTTAATAATATAAATAAGTAACGAGTATTTATTCGTTACCGTCAAAAGTCTTTGGAAGGGGGGCCTGGGGGGAAACCTTTCTTCAGAAAGGTTTCCCCCCAGTCTCTTCCCCCTCCCTCTCCCTCTCCGCCTGGAGGGCCTCGGCGGCTTGGCGCAGCAGGGCTTTGATGGTGGCGAGGGCGTCGGAAGCGGCGTCGTAGTCGGCCTGACGCAGGTGTGTTTCAAGGCGTCCGGCTCCCTGGCGCGAGGCCTCGGCCCCGACCGCGCCGGCGATGTTTTTAAGCGAATGGGCGGCCAGGGTGGCTTCGTCCCAGTTCTCGTTGTCCATGCACAGGTCGATCAAGCGCAACTTGCGTGGATATTGCCGCAGAAAGTCGCCTTGCAGTTCCCGCAGCAGCTCCATGTCCCCGTCCAGGCGTGACAGGGCCTCCTGCGTGTCCAGGGCCAGGGGCGTATCGTCTGGCCGGACTTCGCGGACGCCCGGCGTGTGGTCCCGCCGGGGGATTCCGTCCAGAAGGGCGTCCAGGGCATGAAAATCCAGCGGCTTGGTGAGATAATCGTTCATGCCCGCCTCCAGACAGCGCTTCCTGACGTCGCTTAAGGCGTGGGCGGTCATGGCCACCACCGGCACATTCTGGTTGACGGGACCGGCCAGCCCCGCCCGAAGCCGGCGGGTCGCCTCCAGGCCGTCCATGCCCGGCATCTCGACATCCATGAGCACCACGTCGATCGGGGCGGTTTCCAGTATCGCCAGCGCCTTGCCCCCGTCTTCCGCCACCAGGAAGGCGTACCCCCGCCTGGACAGATAGGTGCGTGCCACCTTCACGTTGACCGGGTTGTCCTCGACCAGAAGGACGCGCAGGCTCCGCGGCTCCGGGTGGGGGGCGGCCGGGTCCGTCGTGGTGTTGGTCGCGGGCTTCTCGGTCGTTGCCGGCGGCGATGCCGGCGGCAGGGGCAGGGTGATGCGAAAGCGGCTTCCGGCTCCCGGCGTGCTTTCGGCAACGATGGAACCGCCCATCAGCCGCACCAGTTCGCGGCAGATGGCCAGCCCGAGGCCCGTGCCGCCGTATTGTCTGTTGATGGAGGTGTCAGCCTGGGCGAACATGTCGAAAATGCCTTCGAGCTTTTCGGGTGCGATGCCGATGCCGGTGTCCGACACGGTGAAGGTGATGGCCGGGCGGCCGTCCGATTCGGTTTGCCGCGTGTCCGGGCCGACGGTCAGGGACACGCTGCCCTGGTTGGTGAATTTGATCCCGTTGCCGACGAGGTTGAGCAGAATCTGGCGCAGGCGCATCGCATCTCCCGTGACATAGCGGGGCGTTTCGGGGGCGATGGCCAGGACCAGGTGCAGTTCCTTGCCTTTCGCCTGGGCGCGCATGGACCGTGTGATCCCGGCCAAGGTGCGGCGCAGGTCGAAGGGCTCGCTTGCAAGCTCCAGCTTGCGGGCCTCGATCTTGGAGATGTCGAGAATGTCGTTGATAAGCGCCAGCAAGCTGGCGGCGGATTCGCGGGCGGTTTCCAAGGCGTCCCGCTGCTGGGGGGACAGCGACGTGCCGAGGGTCAGCTCGGTCATGCCGATGACGGCATTGAGCGGCGTGCGGATGTCGTGGCTCATTTTGGCCAGAAAATCGCTTTTGGCCCGGTTGGCCGTTTCCGCCGCCTCCTTGGCGGCGCGCAGGTCGGCTTCGATAGCCTTGTCCTCGGTGACGTCGCGCACGATGGCGAAATAGCGCCGCTCGTCGTCGCCCCGGGAGGGGTAGCGTTGCAGGCGCAGGGCTGCGGGAAAGATGCTGCCGTCCTTGCGCCGGTATTCTTTTTCGAAAATGCCGGAAAAGCCGTGGGTGTCGACGACGGTGCGCAGCACGGCCTCCTCGGGCGCGTGCCAAATCTCCGGCGTGATGTCCGGGTAGGACAGCCGGTTCAGTTCCTCGAGGCTGTAGCCGAGCATTTCCCGAAAGGCCGGGTTGGACTCCACGATGCGGTTGTCCTTGCCGACCACCACGAAGCCGTCGCGCATGGAGGCGAGGAGTGTCCGGTATTTCGCTTCCGAATCGTAAAGCGCCATCTCGGAACGCCGCAGGGTGGTGATGTCCAGCGTCACGCCAACGATACCGGCCGTGACGCCCGAGGCGTTTTCGAAACTGGATTTGGTCACCAGCAGGTCGTGCCAGGCGCCGTCCGCCAGACGCGCGTCCATCTCGAACTGGATGGTCCGCCGCCGCGTGGTCAGGACCTCCCGATCCGTCTCTTCGCATTGCCGCGCGATCTCCGGCGTGTGGATCTCCCGGGAGAGTTTGCCCAAGATGTTGCCCAGGGGGCGCGCCATCATGGTTTCGTAGGCCTTGTTGCAGCCCATATAGCGGCCGTCGAGACCCTTGTAGAACACGGGCGCCGGAATGGCGTCGATGATTTCCTGGGTGAAACGGATGCGTTCGCGCAGGCCGTCGGCCATGGCCTCCAGGGCCCGGCCCAGTTCCGAAAGCTCGCCGTAGCCCGGTCCGATGTCCAGGCGGCTCGAGAGTTCCCCGCGCGCCATGGCCGTGGCCACCCGGACAAGCTGCCGGGTGGGCCGCAGCAGGGTGGTGTTGCTGAAGACAAGGGCGGCCAAAAGGGCCAGCGTCAGGCTTATGGCGAGAAATCCCAGATCCCTGAGCATGGTCCTCTCAAGGGACGCGACGACGGTTTTTACCGGCAGGCCCAGTTGGAGATACAAGGAATCGCGGCCATCGACCATGACCGGTACGAGCGTCTCGAACGAGGCGGAGCCGTCGGGGCCGGCGCCGGTTCGAACCGTCTTTGGCGCGTGGGCATGGTCGGCCATGATCGTGGCGGCATCGGGCAGGGGGTGGCCGATGGGGCGGGAGCCTTCGGGCCAGGCGGCCAGGACCGTGCCCCGGGCGTCGAGCAGACAGGCCGCGGCCTCGGGCGGCATGGCGTTGTCGGAAAAGACCTTTGAGAACCAGCTGAGGCGCAGGCTGAGCGTGCATACGCCGATGATTTTGCCGGTTGGGTCCCGCACCGGGCTGGCCAGGGCCATGTCGGGCAGGCCGGTGCGGGACCCGACGGTGACTCTGCCGATGGCCAGTGCCTCGCCGGTCAGGGCGCGGCGCACCCAGGGACGGCCGCTGTAGTTGATCTCCCGCCCACCGGGGAGGTTGGAGGCGACGATGGTCCCGTCGGGAGACAGCAGGGCGAGTGTTGCGAAATCGGAGAAGTACTCTTTGACCTTGATCAGGAGTTTTTCGGCCGGGAGCGGCTGCATGGAGACGATTTCGGGCAGAGTGGACAGCCCTTGGAGGGCTTCGCCGGCGCTCTTGAGGACGGAATGCAGATTGGCCGCGGCGAGTTGCGCGGTGGTCGTAAGGCCTTCCTTGGCCGCCTGGCGCGCCGTATTGCGCTTCTCCAACGTCGAGGCGACATGGAGCACAATGGCGGGGAGCAGGGCCAGGAAAACAAGCAGGAAAAGACGCGTGCGCAGACTTTGCAGCCGCATCCAGGGCATGGCGATCTCCGGTTGGCGAGTAGGCGCACCGTATAACGGTGAGCCATATCTCACGGATTACGGGACTTCCACGGCAAAAGCAACCTGGCCTTGTGATCTGGGGGGCGTATCCGGTCAGGCGGGGGGGAAGAGCGAAGCGGCCCCGACATGACAAAGGGCTCGGGATGGCGGGGGATCGATTCGCGTCTGCGCGGCGCGTGGGCCATGTGGGGATTCTGTTTTCGATTTCATGCCCGTCGCCATTGATCTGTCAAATGTCCTTTGCTAGTCTGCGCGAATTCTACCGGGGAGACACCGCATTCCATGTCCGACCCGCGTATTTTGCTCGCCTCAGACAACGCCGCCCTGGCTGCCAATCTTGTTGGCCATTGTAGTGCTGCCTCCGGGCTGCGGGCCATCCGCACCGACAATTCCGATGCCGCCACTGCCGCCCTGGCCGAAGCGGGCGCGCAGGGTATCGTGCTGTGCGTGGTGGATATGGCCCTGCCCCAGGCCGAAGTGGAGCGCCTGGCCGCGGCCTCGGTGCGCCACAGCATCCCCTGGCTGGCCGTAGGCGACCGGTATACGCCGGACTTGCGCAAGCGGGCCGAAACCCTCGACGCCATCGATTACGTTGTGGCCGACGCCGAGGACAGCCAGGCTGTGGCAAGGTTTGCCGAGCGCCTGTTGCGCAACCGGCTGGTGCGCATCCTGGTGGTGGAGGACTCGGCCTTCATGCGGGCCCACCTGCGCCGGCAACTGCGGCGCTACCAGTTCCGGGTGCACATGGCCGCCACCCCCGGCATGGGCATGCGCATCCTGGAGCAGCGGCCCGACGTCATGGCCGTGATCATCGATTACGACATGCCGGATCAAAACGGCGTGGAGCTGACCCGCACCATCAGACGGCACTTCCGCCACCGGGAAATCTGCCTCATCGGCGTCTCGGGCAAGGCCCCCCGTTCCATCTCGGCCGAATTTCTCAAAAACGGCGGCGACGACTACCTGCACAAGCCCTTCGAACGCGAGGAACTCTACAGCCGGGTGCTGCACGGCGTGGTGGCCGTGGAGCGCATACTGGAGATCAAGCGGCTGGAGCGGCTGCGCCGGATGTTTTTGTCCATGTTGGCCCACGACCTCAAAAGTCCGGCCGGCGGCATCGTTGGCGCGGCCAACCTCATCCTGGACGGCATCTGCGGCCAGGTCGGCGGCGAGGTGCGGGAGATGGCCGCCGTCATCAGCCAGGCCGGGCGTCGGCTGTGCACGCTCGCTTCCAACATGCAGGACCTGACCCGCCTGGAAACCGGGCGTCTGGAGCCCGTGCTGGCCCCCACCTGCCTGGATTCCCTGATCGTGGAGCGGGTCAGGCTGGCCGAAGCCACCGCCTCCGGCAAGGGCATCCGGCTGGAGATCGCGACCCGGCCGCTGCCCCCCATGGAGATCGACGCCGATCTGGTGGCCCGGCTGCTCGACAACGTGCTGTCCAACGCGGTCAAGTTTTCGCCGATGCGCTCCGTCGTGCGCGTGGAGATGGACGCGGCGGCCCAGGAGGCGGTGGTGCGGGTGCGCGACCAGGGGCCGGGCATCCTGCCCGAGGAACGCGCCCGGCTCTTCAAGCCCTTCGAACGCCTTTCGGCCAAGCCCACCGCCGGCGAGAAGAGCCTTGGCCTGGGGCTGGCCATTGCCGAGGGCATCGTCGCCGCCCATGGCGGCCGCATCTGGGTGGAAAGCCTGCCGGGGCAGGGCGCGAGCTTCTGCTTCGCCCTGCCCCTTGGCAATGTGGCCGATCAGTCTTCCGTGTGCATCTGCGAATAGACGTATTCCCGCACCGTCTGTACCCACGGCCGGGGCGCGCGGCCGATGGCCTCGGCCAACTTGGCGGTGCTGAGCACCGAATAGCGCGGCCGGTACGCCTTTTGCGGATATTCCGACGACGGGATGGACACCACCCGGCACGACAGGCCGGCGGCGGCCACGGCTTCGGCCGCCAGTTCGCACCAGCTGCCATGCCCGGTGCCCACGGCATGGAAAATCCCCACCGGCCCCTTTAACGCCAGATCCGCCGACCAGCCGGCCAGATCCAGGGTGTAGGTGGGCGAACCCACCTGATCCCCCACGACCCGCAACTCCTCGCGCTCCCTGGCCAGGCCCAGGATGGTGGCCACGAAGTTCTTCTTGCCCGGGCCGAACAGCCAGGCCGTGCGCAAAATCTGGTACTCCAGAAGCCCGGAATCCAGGATGGCCTTTTCGCCCGCCAGTTTGCTCGCGCCGTAGACCGAGCGGGGGCCGGTCGCGTCCTCCTCGGTATACGGCGCGTCCGCGTCGCCGCTGAAGACGAAATCCGTGCTGTAGTGCACGAGCATGGCTTTGGCCGCGCCGCAGGCGCGGGCCAGCCGGGCGGGCAGGTCCCGGTTGAGCCGGTAGGCGCCGGACACGTCGTCCTCGGCCGCGTCCACGGCCGTGTAGGCCACGGTGTTAAAGAGGTGCGTGGCCCCGAAATCGGCCAGCGCCTTGTCCACGGCCGCCGCGTCGAACGGATCCAGCGCGCTGCGGGTGGTGGGCAGCACGGCGAACCCCGCGTCCGCCAGGGCCTGCGTGAGCGGCCGGCCGAGCAGGCCCGTCTTGCCGCCCAGGATAATGGCCCGCCCGGTCTCTTTTTTTTCGGTCATGCCCGTCCTCCGTACCATTTGTCCATGAACTGGCGGTAGGCGCCGCTTTCCACGCTTTTGAGCCACTCCCCGTTCTGGCGGTACCAGTCCATGGTGGCCGCGATGCCGCGCTTGAAATCGTACTCGGGCGCAAAGCCCAGCTCCCGCGCCGCCTTGGTGAAGTCCATGGCGTAGCGGCGGTCGTGGCCGGGCCGGTCGGTGACGAACCGGATGAGGCTTTCGGGCTTGCCCAGGGTGGCAAGGATGGTCCGCACTACCTCGAGGTTGGGCTTTTCCGCGTCGCCGCCGAAATTGTAGACCTCGCCGGCCCGGCCCTTGACCAGGGCCAACTCCACGCCCCGGCAATGGTCCGTGACGTAGATCCAGTCGCGCACGTTTTTCCCGTCGCCGTAGACCGGCAGCGGTTCGTCGGCCATGGCCCGGGAGAACATGAGGGGAATGAGCTTCTCCGGGAACTGGAACGGGCCGTAGTTGTTGGAGCAGCGGGTGATGACCGTGTCCATGCCGTAGGTCTCGTGGGCCGCCCGCACCAGCATGTCCGCCCCGGCCTTGCTGGCCGAGTAGGGGCTGTTGGGGGCAAGCGGCGTTTCCTCGGAGAATTTTCCGTCCGGGCCCAGCGTGCCGTAGACTTCGTCGGTGGAGACGTGGACGAAGCGCTCGATGCCGAAGAGCCGGGCCGCGTCGAGCAGGCTCTGGGTGCCGGCCACGTTGGTGCGGATGAAAGGCGAGGCGTCGTTTATGGAGCGGTCCACGTGGGTCTCGGCCGCGAAATTGACCACGGCCTCGATCCGGTGTTCCTCGAACAGGTGCAGCGCCAGCTCGCTGTTGGCGATGTCGCCCCGGGCGAAGAAATAACGGGAACCGCCATGGGCCGCTTCCACGTCGGACAGGCTTTGGCGGTTGCCGGCATAGGTCAGGGCGTCGAGATTGACGATGGTCAGGTCGTCATGGCGGTCCAGCATGTCGCGGATGAAGTTGGAGCCGATAAAGCCGCATCCGCCGGTCACGAGCAGTCGCATCGATGTTTTATCCTTTTATGATGAGGTGTTGTCGTTACCTGGGCACGTCGCCCGAGGACTTTTTTACCCGATTCTCAAAAAAAGTCTTGCCAATTCAGGTCGGTCAGCATACTTTCTTCGACGGGCGATTAACTCAGCGGTTAGAGTGCCATCTTCACACGGTGGAAGTCCGGGGTTCAAATCCCCGATCGCCCACCACCGACAGGAAATGAAACGCCTCGCAACGCGAGGCGTTTTTATTTGGGAAAACGGAATGGTTTTCACTGGACGCCACGAGCCTTGTACTCCTGGATCTTGCGGTAATCGTCCGTGATCTTGGCCCGGTAGTCTTCGATCGCATGGACATAATACTGCTTGAGGATGCGGATTTCCTCACGACGCTTGGCCGAGGCCGGGTCATTGCCCGCCAGGGTCCGCAACTCGTTGCCATAAGCAGTCAGGATATTTTCGTTTTCGGCAATGGCCTTGCGGGCCGTTTCGATGGAACGCATGAGATCGGCCGGACTCGGCGGGGCGGCCGGACAAACGCCGACCGCGCCTGTCAGCATGGCAAAAGCAAGCACGAAGGCACACACGGTCCTCGGCATCCTGACCCCCCCCGTCGGCAACGGCGACGTCCCCGTATACCCGCAATCCCCCGGCTTGACAAACAACCACGCCTGGCGTTCCATCCCGAAATTTCACGACACTCTCCCAAATGACAAAGGAAGTTCTTCATGGATATGCAGTGGTTTGTCGAACGTGACGCCCTGGCCGCCCACCTCGGTATCCGACTCCTTGACGCCGAACCCGGCTATGCGAAAGCGGCCATGGACCTGACCGACAACCTCAAAAACGGCGCGGGCATCGCCCACGGCGGCGCCATCTTCTCCCTGGCCGACCTGGCCCTGGCCGTCGCCTCCAACAGCTACGGCAAGCTGTGTCTGGCCGTCTCCGCCACCATCTCCTACATCAAACCCGGCACCGGCAAGACCCTCTACGCCGAAGCCCGCGAAATTTCCTGCGGCAACAAAATGGCCACCTACGCCGTCACCATCAGCAACGACGCCGACGAGGCCATCGCCGCCTTCCAGGGTACCGTCTACCGCAAGAATACGCCCTACACCAAGGAGACGGCGTGATCGAAGTCGTTCTCTACGAGCCGGAAATCCCCCAGAATACCGGCAGCGTGGCCAGACTTTGCGCCGCGACCAAAACGCCCCTGCACCTCATCAAACCGCTGGGATTCTCTCTCGAGGACCGCTACCTCAAGCGCGCCGGCCTCGACTACTGGCCCCACGTCAACCTTACCGTGTGGGACCGCTTCGACGACTACCTGGCCGCCAGGCCTAACAATCGCCTCGTCGCCACCACCGCCGGCAACCGGGGGCACATGGCGGCTCCCTACCACACCCTGACCTACACCGCGGACGATTCCCTCGTCTTCGGCACCGAAAGCCGGGGATTGCCCGAATCGCTTCTCGACGCCGCCCCCGTGCGCCTGCGTATCCCCATCTGGGGCCAGGTGCGCAGCCTCAACCTCGCCAATGCCGCCTCGATCGTGCTCTACGAGGCGCTTCGTTGTGTTGGCGAGCTGGATGGCAAATAGAGCGTAGGCGAGGGAGAAGGAGAGCGGGGCTCCGCTGCACCCCCACAGTTGCGGGGCGCGCGCAAGGGCCGTATCGTCCGGCCCGCCATGTTGCTCTACATCCACGTACCGTTTTGCCGGGGCAAGTGCCGGTATTGTTCGTTCGTGTCGCGGCCGTTCGACATGGGGCAGGCCGAGGCCTACGTGGCCGCGTTGCTTCTGGAGATCCGGCATTGGGGGCGCAAGCTTTCACGGCCGAAGCTGGAGACGATCTATTTCGGGGGCGGCACGCCGAGCCTGCTGCCGCCGTGGGCGCTTGCGCGGGTCATGCCGGAGTTGCGGCGGCAGTTCGATCTGGACGATGTGGTCGAGTGGACGTTCGAGGCCAATCCGGATTCGGCCGTGGACGGGCCGTATTTAAAGTCGCTCTTGAAGTATGGCGTCAACCGGCTGAGCCTCGGCGTGCAGAGCCTGTCCGACACGGATTTGCGGTTTCTCGGCCGACCCCATGACGCGGGGCAGGCGCTCGCCGCCTATGGGCTGGCCCGGCGGGTGGGGTTTAAAAACATCAGCCTGGATTTCATCTGGGGCCTGCCGGGCCAGCGTGAGGCCGTGTGGCTGGAGCAGCTCAAGGCGGCGGTCAAGCTGCGGCCGGAGCACCTGTCCTGTTACGGGCTGACGGTGGAGGCGGGCACGCCCCTGGCCGAGGACGTGGCGGCGGGAGGCGTGGAGTTGCCGGGCGAGAACGAGCAGGGGCGGATGTATGTGCGCGGGGCCGAGTTCCTGGAGGAAGCGGGCTACCTGCAATACGAGATTTCGAATTTCGCCCGCATGGGGTTTATGAGCCGTCACAACAGCGGCTATTGGGAAGGCAAGGACTATCTTGGGCTCGGCCCGGCGGCGGTTTCCACGCTTGAGGGCGTGCGCCATGAGAACCCGTCCGATCTGCGGGAGTGGGGTGCGCTTGTGCGGGCCGGCAAGTGCGGCCAGGGCGGCGTGGCCTTGACCGCTGTGGAAAAGGCCCGGGAGATGGTGATGCTGTCGCTACGCACGGCCAAGGGCTTGCGCCTGGCCGCCTATCGTCAGGCCACGGGCCGGGATTTCATCAAGGACAACGAAGGCCTCGTCACGGCGCTGCGGCAAAACGAACTCATCCGCATCAGCGCCGGCCATCTGCGGCTGACCAAAAACGGCTTTTTGGTCAGCAACGTCATTTTGGAGCGTCTCACCTACTGAAGGCCCTTTGTGTCGGGAGTGTCGCGCGCGGCCAGGTCCTTGGCCGGCACGGCCCGGTCCATGAGGGCTTCCAGCCGGACGGCCTGCCGCTTGAACCGGGCCAGTTTGGCGGCCGGCAGCGGATCGGCCCGCATCTGGGGGTTGGCCAGGGCGTTGACCGGCTTGCCGTCCTTATAGATGCGGAAGTCCAGGTGGGGGCCGGTGGCGAAGCCGGTCTGGCCGACGTAGCCGATGATCTGCCCCTGGGAGACTTTGGACCCTTTGTGGATTCCCTTGGCGAAGCGGCTGAAGTGGTTGTAGCGCGTGACCCAGGTGCGGCTGTGGCGCACGGTGACGTAGTTGCCGGCAGCCCGGTTGCGGCCGCGTTCGACCACCACCCCGGCCCCCACGCTCCAGACCGGCGTGCCGGTGGGGGCGGCGTAGTCCACCCCGTAGTGCGGTTTGCGGATCTTTAAGATGGGGTGCAGGCGCGAGCCGGAAAACCGCGAGGTGATGCGCAGAAACGACAGCGGGGCGCGCAGAAAGGCCTTGCGCAGCGGCCGGCCGTCGGCGTCGAAATACTCGGGCTTGCCTTTCCGGTCGAGCAGGGCGAACCCTTCGTAGGTTTTTCCCTCATTGACGTAGCGGGCAGCCAGCACCCGGCCGATGCCGATGCGTTTCCCTTCGGCGTAGCGTTTTTCCACCACCGCATAGAAGGTGTCGCCGGGCTGCACGTCGCGGCAGAAGTCGATGTCGCTGGCAAACACGTCCGCCAGGGCCACGGCGGTCTGGGCGTCGCCGCCGGCGTCCTCCACGGCCTTGAAAAGACTGGAGTCCACCGTGCCGGCCATGACGCCGGTGCGGATTTCGCACTGCTTGGTTTCGACGTGGGCTTGCAAGTCGCCTTTTTCGCTGTCGATAACCAGGGTCTCGGTGGGGCTGATGTCGTATTCGAAGGCCACGAGCTCCTTGTCGCGCAGGGTGAGCCGGTAGGGCTGGCCGGACTGGATGCTGGCGAAGGAGAAATCGTCGGGGTTGTCGAGGCCGGCCAGGGCGGCCGCATCGACATAGTCTCCGAGAATGCCGCCGAGGGTCTGGCCGGGTTTGACCGAGCCCTCGAGCACGTCTTCGGGGGGATCTTCCTCGGTGCGCGCGAAAAGGTTGCCTCTGGGGTCGCAGTACTGCCCGGCCCAGGGCGGGCAGGCGTCGACGAGGGGGACGGACGCCCTGGGATCGGCGTTACGCAGAAAGGCCAGGGCGGCGGCCCCGGCTCCCATGGCAAGGATCAGGAGAAGGACCAGGCGGGCACGGCTGTTTTGGGGTTTGAAAAACGTCCGGGAACTGCCTTGGCGCATGAAAAAATGCCGCATGCGTCTCTCGCGGGATGGTTGGGTGTTTTGCGGAAAAACCGGCCGCGCCGTCGTCCGTGGTCGGGCGGCGGCGCGGCCGGCTGCGTGTGACGCTTACAGCCAGGAGTCCACGAGCTTTTGGTGCTCGGCGATGAACTTCTTGGCGTTTGCGTAGGGTTTGCCGTTTTCCTTGTTGGCGGCCATGAGCGCCTGCAAGTCGGACATGGGCAGCTTGTACCTGGACAGGAAGGCGTAGACCTCGGGCTTGTCTTCCTTGAGCCCCTTGCGGACGATGGCGTTGATGGTCTCGTCGCCGCCGAAGACGCCCTTGGGGTCCTTCAGATACTTGAGATGGAAGCGCCCGAACATCCAGTGCGGGGTCCAGCCGGTGATGACGACCCATTCCTTGTGCTTCACGGCGTCGGCCAGGGCGGCGGTCATGGTGGCGTCGGAGCCTTCCACCAGCTTGTAGCCGGTCAGGCCGTAGTCCTTGATGGCCGCTTCGGCCTTGCTCATGATGCCCGCGCCCGGATCGATGCCGATGATCTTGCCGCTGAATTTGGCCTTGGCGCCTTCAAGATCGGCGATGGAGTCGATGGTCACGTAATCCGGAACCACGAGTCCGATTTTCGCGCCGGGAATGATGACGCCGAGGTTGACGACCTTGTCCTTGACCTTTTTGAGGTAATTGCCGTGGGTGACGGGCAGCCAGGCGGTGACCATGCCGTCCACGTCGCCCGAGGCCACGGCCTGCCACATGGCGGCGGCCGAGACGGGCAGGATCTCGACTTTCTTGTGCAACTTTTCCTCGAGCACGGCTTTGACCAGATTGGTGGAAGCCGTGGCGCAGGCCCATTCCACATAGGCGATCTTCACGGTGTTCTTCGAAGCGGCCGGCGCGGGCGTCCCCCACAGCACGGCGGTCAGGGAAACGATGGTGGCGGCAATGACGTACCAGGCGGTCTTTTTCACAGGGCCTCCTTGGTTGTTGGTTCCGGGTTTCAGACGTTTTTCGAACCGAGTTTCTGCGTCACCCGGTCGAGGATGACAGCGACGATGACCACGGCCAGACCGGCCTCGAAGCCGAGTCCCGGCTCCAGACGCTGGATGGCCTTCCAGACCTCGCCGCCAAGGCCGCGGGCGCCGATCATGGCCGCGATGACCACCATGGACAGCGACAGCATGATGGTCTGGTTGATGCCGGCCATGAGGGTGGGCAGGGCCAGCGGCAGTTCGACCTTGCGCAGGCGTTGCATGCGCGTGGCCCCGAAGGCGTCGGCGGCCTCGGTCAGGGATTCCGGCACCTGCCGGATGCCCAGGCAGGTGAGCCTTATGGACGGCGGCATGGCGAAGATGACCGTGGAAAAGATGGCCGACACCGGCCCCAGGCCGAAAAAGGGGATGGCCGGAATGAGGTAGACGAAGGCCGGCATGGTCTGCATGAAGTCGAGCAGCGGCATGATGATGCGGCCCCACCCTGGTCGCATGGCGGCCAGGATGCCAAGCGGCACGCCGATGGACGTGGCGATGACCGTGGAGAAAAGGACCAGAATGATGGTGGAGATCGTGGGCTCCCACAGCCCCAGGTCCCAGACCAGCGTCAGACCGAAGAGCGCCAGCAGGCCGATGCGCCGGGAGCCCAGCCGCCAGGCCAGAATGGCGATGGCGATGATGAGCATCCAGGGCGGCACGGCCATGAGCGCCGCGCCCATGGCGTCGATGGCGGTCTCCAGGACCAGGGAAATGGATTTGGTCAGCGGAGCCAGATGGTCGGAGAGAAAATCGATGCTGATTTCGATGCCCTGGCCAAGGGGAATGCGCGGCAGTTCATATGCCATTTTCGCCCCTCCCTTTGTCGGCCAGTCCGGCCAGAAGCGACCCTTGGACGATGATGCCGAGCAGTTTATTGGCCTCGTCGACCACGGCCACGGGGTCGCGGTCCGCGGCCAGAAGCGGCATGACCTCCTGGACCGAAGCATCGGGAGAGACGCGCTTGTCCACCTGGCGCACGACGCCGTCCAGGCTGCGCTCGCCGCGTCTGACGGCGTCGGAGGCGTCCATGGCCGTGACCATGCCTTCCAGGCGCTTGTCACGGCCGATGACGAAAAGGCTGGAAATGCCGGCCTCGGCCATCTTGTGCAGGGCGAGCCGGGGGCCGTCGTGGCGGGCCAGGGCGGTCACGGCCGGGGGCAGCATGACCGAGCGGGCGGAGAGCACCTTGGAAAAGTCCACGTCTTCCACGAAACGTTCGACGTAGCGGCTGGCCGGGTTGGTCAGGATGTCCTCGGCCGTGCCGGTCTGGACGACGGCCCCGTCTTTCATGAGCACGATGTGGTCGCCGAGCTTGACAGCCTCGTCGAGGTCGTGGGTAATAAAGAGAATGGTCTTTTTGACGGTGTCCTGGAGGGACAGCAGTTCGTCTTGCATGTCGCGGCGGATAAGCGGGTCCAGGGCGGAGAAGGCCTCGTCCATGAGCAGGATGTCCGGGTCCAGCGCCAGGGCCCGGGCCAGGCCCACGCGCTGCTGCATGCCGCCGGAAAGTTCGGCGGGCTTGCGGTCTTCCCAACCGGAAAGTCCCACCTGCTTCAGCGCGTCCATGGCCCGGCCCTGTCTTTCGATTGGCGGCATGCCCTTGATCTCCAGGCCGAATTCCACATTGGCGGCCACGGTGCGATGGGGGAGGAGGGCGAAATTCTGAAAGACCATGCCGAACTTGGTGCGCCGAAATTCCGTGAGTTCGCTTTCCGAAAGGGCGCCCACGTCCTGGCCGTCGATGACGACCTTGCCGCTGGTGGGCTCGATGAGGCGGTTGATCAAGCGTACGAGGGTGGATTTGCCGCTGCCGGAAAGGCCCATGATGACCATGATCTCGCCTTCGTCCACGGTGAAGGAGACGTCGGCCACGCCCACGGCCTGCCCTGTGGCGGCCATGATGTCTTTTTTGGAGTGGCCCTGGCGTAGCAGGGAGAGGGCTTTTTCCGGTTTGTCACCGAAAATCTTTACTAAATTTTGTATGATTATTTTTTCCATGCGTATCCTGGGTACAAGTGAAAAAAGAGAAAAACATGTGCTGATCGTGATGAGATTATCATCTCAAAAAATCAGGTCAAGGTGATGAATTTTTGTGGAGTATCGACAGTAGAAATGTATCTTTTTTTCGTGAAAGACAGAAAAACCATATTTGCTTTATATAATATGGAAAGAAAACTATGGTAAAAATATCATTACATGATGCAAAATTTTTTTATTGCAGTGTAACATCCGTGTTGCTTTGGCTGGCTGGACTGATGCAATCGGGACAGCCCCTGCGACGACGGCCACATTCACCGTCCTCCCCGTCGGCCGCGCCCGCCGGTCCGGCAAGCCCGAAACCGGCCACCCCGGGACCGCTTTTCCCGGGGATGGGCCGTCTGCTCCTGGCCGGGCTGCTGGTCCTGGCCGCCTGTTCCTCGGCTCCCGAACCGCCTTCGGGGTTCGCCGGGCTGGCCTTTGGCGATCCGCCGCCGCCGACCACCGTGCCCGAGCGGGTGCCGCTACCCTCCGCAGTGGCCGGGGACCTGCGTTTTTACACCCTGCCGACGGGGGACGCGGCATTTTACGGCGTGCGGTTGCCCGCGCCTGCGTTGGCCTTTTACCGGGGCCGGTTCTTCTCGGTTTCCGCCCGGCTGGGCTCGTCCGGGGACGCGGCGACGCTGCGTGAACGCCTGAGCGCGGCTTACGGCGCGCCCTATTGCCGCGACGCGGCCAAGATGGCAATTTGCCTGTGGCGCATGGGCGCGGTGGACGCCGTGCTGGAAGCTCCGGGGCATTCGCCGGCCCGGTTCATGCTGCGCTATCGTCCGACGGCCGATCAGGTGGCCGCCGCGACCGGGCGAGCGAAGGACATGTCCGGCGGGGAGGCCTCCCCGGACAGATAGGCGTCTCTTGGGTCGCCAAAAGATAAAAGGATTCCATGGACCTGCTCGGCAATGAAAAACGGCCCCTGGCCGAACGTATCCGCCCCACGGCCCTCGACGGCTTCGTCGGCCAGACCCACGTGATTTCCAGGCTTGAGACCATGCTGGCCGCGCCGCGCCTGCCGAGCCTGCTTTTTTTCGGTCCGCCGGGTTGCGGCAAGTCCACCCTGGCCCTGATCCTGGCCCGGGCCAAGGGACGCCCGTATGTGCGGGTCAGCGCCCCGGAAGCGGGGCTGGCCGCGCTGCGCGAACTGATCAAGGGCAAGGAAATCCTGATCCTCGACGAGCTGCACCGGTTTTCCAAGGCCCAACAGGATTTTTTTCTGCCGCTGCTCGAAACCGGCGAGATCGTGCTGCTGGCCACCACCACGGAAAACCCGTCGTTTTCCGTGACGCGCCAGCTCCTTTCCCGGCTGCACGTCTTTCGGCTGCGGCCCCTGTCCCAGGCCGAACTGCTGGTCCTGGCCGAGCGGGGGGCCCGGGAGGCCGGCATGGAGCTTGTGCCGGAGAGCCTGGAGGCCGTGGCCATGCTGTCCTCCGGCGACGGGCGCACGCTTTTGAACCTGATTGAATTCACCGCCGCCCTGCCCGAGGAAAAGCGCGCCCCGGAGGAGCTCAAAAAACAGCTGCCCGAGGCGCTGGCCCGGGGCGACCGCGACGGCGATTCCCACTACGAGCTGGCCTCGGCCATGATCAAATCCATTCGGGGCAGCGATCCGGACGCGGCCCTCTATTACCTGGCCTGCCTGCTCGAATCCGGCGAGGACCCGCGCTTTTGCTGCCGGCGGCTCATGATTTCCGCTTCCGAGGACATCGGCCTGGCCGACCCCATGGCCTTGCCCCTGGCCGTTTCCGCCACCGAGGCCGTGGAACGCATCGGCATGCCCGAGGGGTTCATTCCCCTGGCTCAGACCGCCGTCTATCTGGCGCTTGCGCCCAAAAGCAACAGCACCTACGCCGCCTACCTTGCCGTCAAAAAGGAGATCATGCAGGCGGGGCTCAAGCCCGTGCCGCTGCACCTGCGAAACCCCTCCACCAGACTCCAGCGGGAGTGGGGTTTCGGCAAGGGCTACAAGTATCCCCACGCCTACCCCGAGGCCTGGGTGGACCAGGACTATCTGCCCGAGGAACTGGCCGGCCGGCAGTTCTACCAGGCCAAGGACCAGGGCCAGGAGCCGCGCTTGGCCGCCCGGCTGGCGCGGCTACGCAAGCGGCAGGGGTGACGGGCGGGGCCGCCTGGGTAAAGGCGTCCCGCTGCGGACGGTAAAAAGGACAAATGTCGCCAGCCCCTTCCCTTGCCCGGGGGGGGCAAAAAAGCTATTTTTTTCGCAGCGACCGGTCTTACGGCCGGTGGTTTTTCGGGGAAGGTTTCCTTGGCGTGTCGTGGCGTCCGGGGCGTTCCCTCCACCCGGCCGGGGGCAATGGAGTCCTTCGGCCCCTACCAGCGGATGCGCCCATGACAGATTCCCGATTCGAGGCGTTTTTCGCCGGCCCGGCCCGGCAGTTCCTGGTGCGCGCCATCGACCTCGCCCTGGAGGAAGACGGAGAAGACCGCACGTCCATGGCCGTTTTCGCCCCCGACGACCGTCTGCGCGCCACCATTGTGGCCAAGGAGGATACGCTGGTCGCCGGCCTGCCCATCCTGCCCCTGGTCCTCGACCGCATGGGGCAGACGGCCCGCTGCCAGACCGACCTCAAGGTCGCCGACGGGGACAAGGTTCCGGATCGCACCGTGGTCGCGGTCATCGACGGCCCAGCCGTGACCTTGCTCAAGGCCGAGCGGGTCATGCTCAATTTTCTGTGCCACCTCTCGGGCATCGCCAACATGGTGGCCAGGGGCGTGGCCGCCCTGGCCGGCAGCAGGACGCGGCTGCTCGACACCCGCAAGACCCTGCCCGGGCTGCGCTATCCAGAGAAATACGCCGTCGTGGTCGGCGGCGGGGTCAACCATCGCCTGGATCTGGCCGCCATGATCATGCTCAAGGACAACCACGTCGACCGGGCCGGCGGCATCCCGCAGGCCATGGCCGCCGTGCGTCGCGCCTACAAGGACGATCCGGCCGCCATGCCGCCGGTGGAAATCGAGTGCCGCAACCTGGACGAGGTGAAGCAGGCCGTGGTCGAGCGGCCGGCGCGGCTCATGCTCGACAACATGGGCCCGGACGTCATGCGCCAGGCCTTGAAGCTCGTCCCGGCCGGCATCGAAACCGAGGTCAGCGGCGGGGTGGACCTTTCCGCCCTGGCCGCCATCGGCGCGCTCGGCGCGGATTTCGTGTCCGTGGGGCGCATCACCCATTCCGCCCCAAGCGCCGATTTCAGCATGCTGCTGTAAGGAGCCCCCATGAACCCTTCCCTTGCCGAGCGGATTACGGCGATTCGCCGCAGCCGGGGCGAGTCCCTGGCCATCCTGGCCCACCACTACCAGCGCGACGCGGTGGTGGCCCATGCCGACATCCTGGGCGACTCCCTCGAACTTTCCCGCAAGGTGGCCGGACTCACCGCCCGGGACATCGTCTTTTGCGGCGTGTTTTTCATGGCCGAAACCGCGGCCATGCTGGCCAAAGAGGGCCAGCGCGTGCTCATCCCGGCCCCGGACGCCGCCTGCGTCATGTCCGAGATGGCCCCGGCGTCGCTGGTGGCCACGGTGCTCGACCGCCTAAGCGCCGCCGGCCGCGACGTGCTGCCGCTCACCTACGTCAACTCCTCGGCCGCGGTGAAGGCGGTCGTCGGCGCGCGCGGCGGGTCGGTGTGCACCTCGGCCAATGCCGGGAAAATGCTGCGCTGGGCGCTGGACCAGGGCCGGGGCGTGCTTTTCCTGCCGGACAAGATGCTCGGACAAAATACCTGCGACGCCCTGGGCGTGGCTCCCGAACTCCGGCATATTCTCGATATCCGGGGCGGCGGCGCGCACCTGGATTTACAGGCGGCCGGGGAGGCCGAAGTCCTTTTGTGGCCCGGGCAGTGCGTGATCCATTCGCGGTTCAAGGCCCGGGACATCGCCGCCGTGCGCAAGGCGCACCCCGGAGTCAAGGTGGTGGTCCATCCCGAGTGCGCCCCGGAAACCGTGCAGGCCGCCGACGCCGCCGGTTCCACCTCCTTTATCATCAAATACGTGGCCGAGGCTCCCCAGGGCGCGGAGATCGTCATCGGCACGGAGATCAATCTGGTGTCCCGGCTGGCCCGGCGCTACCAGGGCGAAAAGACGATTCGCCCCCTTTGCGTCTCGAGTTGTTCGAACATGGCCAAGGGGACCGAGGAAAACCTGCTCGCCCTGCTTGAAGGGCTGGACGCGGCCGCGCCTGTGACCGTTTCGGATGACGTCCGCGTGCCGGCCACCGCCGCCGTGACGCGAATGCTCGAAGTTTCGGCCTGACGCGCGGGCCGCATGGGAGAGGACGCATGGTCTACCGTATGCACGCCAATGCCCTGGTCGTCGGATCAGGGGTGGCCGGACTCACGGCGGCGCTGACGCTGGCCGACGCCGGCCTGGAAGTGATTCTGCTGACGTCGGGGGACGACCTCGACGACGGCAACAGCGCCCTGGCCCAGGGCGGTATCGTCTTTCGCGGGGAGGAGGATTCGCCCCAGCTTCTGGAACGCGACATGCTGACCTGCGGCTGGCGGCACAACTACCCGCGCGCCGTCAAATACCTGGCCAAACGCGGTCCGCAGGTGGTCCAGGAACTGCTCATCGACCGCTTGCAGCTGCCGTTCGACCGCAAGGGCGAGGGCGGCGGTTACCATCTGGGCAAGGAAGGCGGCCATAGCGTGGCCCGTATCCTCCACATGGCCGACCGCACCGGCCGGGCCATCATGGAAGGGCTCATGGCGGCGGTGAAGGCCAATCCGGCCATCAAGGTCCTGGCCCGGCGCACGGCCGTGGACCTGCTCACCTCCCACCACCACGCCACGCTTCTGGAATTCAAGTACCAGCTGCTCAACCAGTGCCTGGGGGCCTACGTCCTAAACGAGGTCTCGGGGCAGGTGGAAACCATCCTGGCCGACTACACGGTTTTGGCCACCGGCGGTTGCGGCCGGCTTTTCCTGCATACCTCCAACACTCGGTCCTCCATAGGTTCGGCTCTGGCCATGGCCTCGCGCGCCTTCGCCAAGGTCATGAACGTGGAGTACGTCCAGTTCCATCCGACCACGCTTTTCCATCGGGCGGAACGCCGGCTGCTGGTCACCGAGGCCCTTCGCGGCGAAGGGGCGCGGCTCGTCAACGACAAGGGCGAGCCCTTCATGCAGCGCTACGACCCGAGGGCGGACCTGGCCCCGCGCGACATCGTGACCCGGGCCATCCTGGCCGAGATGCTCAAAACCGACCACGATTGCGTCTATCTGGACGTGGCCAGCTACGTCAAAGGCCTGGAGACGCACTTCCCCACCGTGTACAAGGGCTGCCTCCAGCTCGGCATCGACATCACCAAGCAGCCCATTCCCGTCGTACCGGCCGCCCACTACTTCTGCGGCGGCGTGCTAACCGACAATGCCGGCCGCACCACCCTGGAACGGCTCTACGCCGCCGGCGAATGCGGCTGCACCGGCATCCACGGGGCCAACCGGCTGGCCAGCACCTCGCTGCTCGAGTGCCTGCTGTGGGGCTACAGCGTCGGCCACGACATCGGCAAGCGGGCCGGACACAAGACGTCGCTCGGCCGCCGGCTGGTGGACAGCATCCCGGACTGGGTCAGCCCCGGCTCCAACCGCAACGAGGACCCGGCGCTCATTGCCCAGGACTGGGCCACCATCCGCAACACCATGTGGAACTACGTGGGCATCAACCGGTCGAGCTCACGGCTCAAGCGGGCCTTTGAGGACCTGCGCGAACTCAACAAGCACATCCACGACTTCTACCGCGAAACGCCCCTGTCCAAAGCCATCGTGGACCTCTTCCACGGCTGCCAGGCCGCCTACACCATCACCATCGCGGCCATGCAAAATCGCCGTTCCCTGGGCTGCCACTACCGTATCGATTAGAGGGAAGGAGTTCGGAAAAGAAAAGGGCGAGAGGGGAAACCCTTTAAAAAGGGTTCTCCCCTCTCGCGCTCTCCCTTTCCTAAACTTTTCAACGGGGGAGGAACCTTTTTTCAAAAAGGTTCTCCCCCGGGCTTCCTGGCGCGAAGTTACTTACCCGGTCTCGGGCCGCCGCCCTGGCCGCCGCCCTGCTTGGTGCACATGGCATAACCCACGTTGCAGTTGTTGATGCAGTTGGCCACGCCGGCGCAGATCATGACGCAACGCTGGTAGCTCTGCATGCAGCTGTTTTGGCCGCCGCCCTGGCCGCCTCCGCCCATGGGGCGACCGGACTGGCCTTGCATGGGGGGGCCTTGCGCCAGGAGGATGTCACCGGCGGTTGCCGGCGTGGCCATGGCAAAGGCAAACAGGAAAAGGAAAAACACGCCTGCCAGGAGTGTGGTGGTTCGAAGGCCCATGGTGCACCTCTTGTTGGGAGTTTATCGCAGCATGGGGATGAAACCACGGAGCCGATCATGCGTCAAGGGCGTGGTGCGGGGCGTGACAAAATACCCTTCAGCCGATGCCCGGGCGCGGGAGGCCGGCCGGCGGCCTCAATCGAGGGGCGTCTTGGCCGAAGGATCGATCTTTTTGACCTGGAGAAAGTCCTCGCGGGCTTTTTCCGGTTCCCCCATGGCCTCGTAGACCTTGCCCCGGTTGAGATAGATATCCGGGTCGTCGCCGTTGATGGCGATGGCCAGGGTATAGTTGGCCAGGGCGCTTTGCAGATTGCCCTTTTTGAACCAGGCCGCGCCCCGGTTGTTGAGCGCCTTGGCGTTGGCCACGTCGATGTCCAGGGCCAGGGAATAATCCGCGATGGCCTTGTCGTAATGGCGCAGGGCGAACTGGGCGTTGCCCCGGTTGAAGGCCGCCGGCGCGTAGTGAGGATTTTTTTGGAGCGCGGCGGAATAGTCCTCGATGGCCGCAAGCGTGTCACCGTCGGCCTTGCGGGCATTTCCCCGGGCCGTATAGAACAGGTAGGCTTTCTCCTCGGGCAACTCGTTGGAATCGATGGCTTCGGTCAGGTTGGTTATCGCTTTGGAGTAATTGCCTTTTGCCAGGGCGTTAAGCCCCGCTTTGGCCTGGTCCAGGCCGCCGGCCGGGACCGCTTGCGGCAGGGTGACGGCCAGGGCGGCCACGGCACAGACGGCGGCGAGCAGACGGAGTGGGCGCATCATCGGTCGTCTCCGTCGCGCCCAGGCTCGAAGGCCGGAACCTGCAGTTCCTCGTCGATCTTGTCCGCGTCGTCGGCCGAGTAGCGCACCATGTTGCGCAGATGGAAAAAGGCGTTTTCGTCCATGCTCTCGAAATCGATGGCCAGCCCCTCGTCGTTGGCGCGTACGATCTGGCCTTTGAGCCGGACCTTGATGTCCTTGGCCAGACTGAAGACGAGGGTGCACTCGCGTCCTTCGGCCAGCCGGGGCTCCGGACGGAACAGGGCGCCTTTCATGCTGATGTTCTCGGTGCTGACCGGTATTTTTTCGCCGTCTATGTAGACGTAGGCGTCGAAGTGGGCGCAGACCCGGCTGCGCCGGCGTTTGTCCTCTCCCATGCGGCTCCTCGGTACCGGGCGGGGCTTCCCGGCGGTTTGGCGCGTCGCCCGACAAACGTGCGACTCCCTCTTCATAGCGGGTTTGGGCGGTTTGATAAAGCCGGAATCAACCCTGGGATGGGGCGGGGAGCGGGGGGGCGGCCAGCCCCAGGGCCAGGACGGCCAGGGCTGCCGTCTCAAAGCGCAGTACTCGCTCGCCAAGGCTTACGGGCGCGTAGCCGGCGTCCTGGAAGGTCCGGGCTTCGGCGTCCGTAAGCCCGCCTTCGGGCCCGAGCACGAAGAGAGCCTCGCCCGGCGCGCCGACGTCGTCCAGACGGATACGGCGATCGAGTCCCGGCGCTTCCCACAGGAGATAGCGGCGGTCGAAGCGGTGGGAACAAGCGGCCACGAGGCCGGCGGCGCCGCCCGGGACCACGTCCAGTTCGGGCAACCGGGCCGCGCCGCACTGTTTGGCTGCGGCAACGAGCGTCGCGTTCCAGGAGTCCTTGGGGGCATCCGGCATGCGGCCCTGGCTGTGGGCGGCCTGCCAGAAACGGATGCCGGCCGCGCCCAGTTCCACGGCTTTTTCCAGGAAGAAATCACGCCGGGTGGAGCGGGAAAATCCGGCGGCGAGGAAAAGACGCGTCGCCGGAAGAGGCACTTCGGCCAGGGACTGCACTTCCAGATCGACGCGGTCCCGGGACACGGTGGTGATGCGAAAAAGGCCCTCATGCCCTTCGCCGTCGAAGGCCCGGATGATTTCCCCGGTTTTCTTGCGCAGCACTTTGGCGCAATGCGCCGCCTCTCCGCCGGTCAGGACGTAGGGTTCCCCGAAGGCCTCGGGGGGAATGTAAAATGCGTCGGGTCTGCCCATGGCCAGGCTTCACAACCCCTTTAGAAGTTTTTGAAGGGGGTCCAGGGGGAAACTTTTTTCAAAAAGTTTCCCCCTGGCCGCCGGAGGCCTTTCTTCTTCTTTCTTCCTACCCCGCCACGCTCTTGCGGGCGGTGCCGGACTTGTAGAAGGGCAGGGCGTGGCGAATGGCCGGCAGTTCGGCCCGGGCCGCCGCGATCGTGAAGCTTTTGGCCTCGGCCGCGTCGGCGGCGACGTAGGCCAGGGCGATGGCATGGGACAGGCTTGGGGCGAAGGAGGCGCTTGTTACCACGCCCACGGTCTTGCCGGCCTTGTCCATAACCGCGTCGCCGTGGCGGGCGCTGCGCCGTCCGGGGATTTCCAAAGCGATGAGCTTTTGACGGAGGGTCCCCGCCCCCTTTTTGCCCGCGTACTCGGCGGGGGAGGTGAGCAGCCAGCCGTAGCCGGCCTCGGCCGGGGTATGGTCTTCGTCGAGATCCTGGCCGTAGAGGGGATAGCCCATTTCCAGGCGCAGGGTGTCGCGCGCGCCGAGTCCGGCCGGGGCCACCCGGGGATCGGCCAAAAGCGCCTCCCACAGTGCCACGGCCTTGCCGGCCGGCAGAAACAGTTCGTAGCCGAGTTCGCCCGTGTAGCCGGTGCGGCTGACCATGAGCTTTTGTCCCTCGAAGTCCGTCCAGGCGAAGTTGAAGTATTTGAGTCCCGAAAAATCGCCCGGCACGCGGTCCTTGAGCACATCGAAGGCCAGCGGTCCCTGCAGGTCGATCTTGGCCGTTTCGGCCGAGGCGTCGGTGAAGGTGAGCCCTGCCGGCAACCGCGATTTGACGGTTTCGAAATCCACATCGATGCGCGCGCCGTTGACCACGAGCATGTAGCTGTCGGCGTCCAGGCAATAGATGATGAGGTCGTCGACCACGCCGCCGGCATCGTTGAGCAAAAAGCCGTAGCGGCATTTGCCCGGGGCCAGGGTCTCCAGGTCGTGGGTGACGGCCAACCCAAGGGCCGCCGCCGCGCCCTGGCCGGAGAGGTAGAATTCGCCCATGTGGCAGATGTCGAAAACAGCGGCTTTTTGGCGGGTCTGCTCGTGCTCGGCCAGGATGGAGGCGTACTGCACGGGCATGTCGAAGCCGGCGAAGGGAACCATCTTGGCCCCATGGTCGTGGTTCCAGTCCGAAAGGGGTGTTTTTACGAGATGTTGCACGAAAATGCTCCGCTTGTGGGTTGCAATATGCGCGAGACGTCAGCTTTGCGCCAGCAGGGGGACGACGATGCCCTGTTCCTTTTTGGTCTTGCGGATGGCCCGGAACTCATCGAGCAGGGCCACCAGACGGCCATAGGTCTTTTTCACGGACTGGCCATAAGCGGTCAGCTCCGTGTCCTTCTTGCGGATGTAATGGCGCAGCAGGTAGCGATCGTTGAGGATCATGTCGCCCAGGGAAAGCACGCGCTCCACAAGGGAATCGAAGTAGTTGACGATCTCGAACTTGAGATCATTCAGTATCTCGGTAAAAAGCGAGAGCATGCGCTGGTAGGTGAGGTTTTCACCCTTGTAGTTGCGGTCCTGGAGATCCTCGAGCATCTTCACCTTGCGGGCCTGCTGGATGTAGCTATATTTTGACCAGACCTCCTGGTAGAGTTCCCGCACGGCGTTGAAATCATCATAATGGTCGGCATTGAGCATGTAATTGTCGAGCACCTTGACGACATTGGAATAGAATTCGTCGGAATAGCCGATGATGCGACGCTGGTGCTTGGACAGCCAGGAGTAGAGGAACTTGAGCTTTTTTTCGTGGGTGTCGGTGTTTTCCACGATCTCGTTGCGCTTGTAGACGATGCGGCCGTTGTATTCACCGCGCACGATGTCGTTTAGGCGCAGAAAGAGGCTGTAGGTGTCCTTGACGAGGTTGAGCTTGGAGAAGGCTTGTCCGGTAATGGGATGGATGATTTCCTGGGCGGCCACGGACAAGGCCCGGTCCTGGCGGACGTTGTTGGGGTCGTATTTGTGCTGGCGGTAGAGCACCCGCACGATGACCACCCGCCGGTCGGGATCGATGAAATAGCCGCCCTCGCCAAGGGCCTTGATGGCCTCGGTCTGGGTCTTGTCCACGCCGACCAGGGCGATTTTTTCCACGCGGGGATAAAACCGGGCCTCGGGATGGGAGTAGAGCGAGGTGATGGTCCGGTCGGTCTGGCCGAGCACCCGCACCATGAACTTCTCGCCCATGCGGAAAAGACGCCGGGCGAAAAGGGCCGAGGAGGTGCGGCGCTCGGACACGATGGGGAAGCCGTAAAGCTCCATGAGGAACTGGTAGACGAAATTGCGGTGCCGCTCGTAGCGCCGGTCGTCGCCGACCAGGAATTTCTTGATGTTGAGCCCGAAGCGTTTGAGTTCCGTATCGAGGTAGGACGGGAACGAGCAGTAGACGCCGGAGAGGTAGAAGTCGTTCTGGCTGTCGAGGGACATGACGTGGGCCCGGTCCATCTGGAGGACGGTGGGCAAAAGTGCGGCGTAGTTCTCCAGGCTCGTGACGTCCACGTCGGTGAATTCCTTGCGGAACTGGTCCTGGGCCGACTTGGGCAGGTGGGCGCAGAAGGCCCGGGTGTTCTGGGCGAAGATGGAGGATTCCAGCGGGCACTGGTCCCGGTAGGTCTCGTCGGCGTAGTCGAGCAGGCAGTGCAGGATGTCGTATTGGAAAATTTCCTGGAAATATTTGAGCGGCCGACCGAGCGCCACCATGGAAAAGCCGGGCAGCTCCTTGTATTCGAAGGCGTCGGCCTCGAAGGAGGGCAAAAGTTCGCGGAAATCCACCACCGGGTAGTTGTCGTGTTCGCAATAGGGCTTGAGCAGGCACAGTTTGATGTGGACCCAGTCGAGAAAGCGCTTGAGGTCGGGCAGGGATTGGACACGCAGGATATCCCCTTCCTTCGGGCGCGGGTCGTCCTGAAAGAAGGGTGCCTCGGCCACCTGGCTGAATGCCTTGGTCCAATCGAAGCTCATATCTGTCCCGCGTGTTGCTGGGGTCTTTTTGCCATCCCGGCCGGCCGTCCCTCGACGGAGGCAAGGGTGCCAGACCAGGATAAAATATTTGGATAACCCACTTCGGAATTTTTATAAAGAGCCTCCCGTGGGGTGCGCTTACGGGAGACTGCAAAATTTGACGCGGCAGGGCGCGCCTCGTATGGTGGCGGGACATGGTGCGGTCGGGCTGGGGGTCGGCCGGGAAACGAAAAGCACATGATTCGCGGTCGGTTGCGCCACTTTCAGGCGGGCCGCCCCGGGCCAGCGGTTGCTACCGCGCCCCACGTGAAGGAAACCGCCCCGTTTTCCCCAGCGGGCATTGCCGGCGGGAACGCCTGAAGCGACATAATGGACGCACCGTTTTACGACCAGCTCCTGGCCATTGTCGGCAACGTCTTCGACGCTTATTCGGCCGTGCTGTTTCTGCCCGGTCCGAGCGGCGAGGAGTGCCGCATCCAGGCCTTCTTCAGCCTCAGCGACAACCTTGATCGCGAGGCGGCGGTCGCGCCGGGCATGGGGCTGGTGGGCTGGATCTTGCGCGAAGGCAAGCCGCTTCTCATCAGCAATTTCGACCAGCGCCGGGGGGTACTCGGCTATTACCGGGGCGGGGAAGAGGAGCGCATCCGGGCTTTTATGGGCTATCCCGTGGCCGCAACCGGCGGAGCGCTTTGCCTGGACAGCCGCAAGACCTACACCTTCGGCGACAAAGACCTCAAAATTCTCTCCCAGTTCGCCAACCTGGCCGGCTATCATCTGGCCAAATCCCGCGAGGTGGAAACGAGTCTCGGCGAGCACCGTTTCTACCAATGCCTGCGCCTTATCGCCACCTTGCACAAAAGCCATCCCAAATGGACGGCCTTTCGTTCCGGGCTGTTGGAACTTTTGGCCAGCACCACGGGCTACCGCTACTGCATCCTGACCGTGCGCGACGAATCCGGGCGCTCGTATTTTCTGGAAGGGGCCAATGAAAGCCCGTTTCCCGGCGGGCGCGACGCGGCCAGGCGATTCCCGGTGGGGCAGGGGCTGGTGGGCTGGGTTTTCAAGAACCAGACTCCGGTTTTTTCCGGCGACGGCGACGAGGCCGGCGCGGCGCGGCTGCCGCTTTTCGGCCTGGACGCCCCGGGCGGGGATTACAAAAGCGTGCTGTGTCTGCCCATCCGTTTTTCCAAGAAGACCCGGGGGGTCCTCACCCTGGCCGACCCGCGTCCCCTGCCCGTCACCGAGGAACTCAAGGCCTTCGTGGCCATGGTGGCGGAAAATCTTGCCCTTTTTCTGGAGAATCTGCATCTGCGCGCCCGTGTTGATCAGCCTTCGGCATAGACTTTTCGGGTCCCACCATCTACGATGCCGCAATTGTGGCGACGTGGGGCCCAGACCCCGGGATCCCGAACACCAACTCGAGCATGGGCATGTTTTTTAGCAAAATTTTCAATTTTCTCGGGAAAGACCTGGCCATGGACCTGGGGACGGCCAATACCCTCCTCTATACGGCCAACGAGGGCATTGTTTTAAACGAGCCCTCGGTGGTGGCCATCGACATCCGTAGCGGCGAACTGCTGGCCGTCGGTGCCGAAGCCAAGGAGTACCTGGGCCGCACCCCGGACCGCATCCGGACCATCCGACCCATGAAGGACGGCGTCATCGCCGACTTCGAGGTGACCCGGGCCATGATCGCCTACTTCGTCCGCAAGGTGATCAAGGGGATGCGCTTCGCCAAGCCCAAAATCGTCATCTGCGTGCCCACGGGCATCACCCAGGTGGAGAAGCGGGCGGTGATCGAGTCGGCCCAGATGGCCGGAGCCCGCGAGGTCAAGCTGGTGGAAGAACCCATGGCCGCCGCCATCGGAGCCGGGCTGCCCATCGAGAAGCCCACGGGCAACATGGTCGTGGATATCGGCGGCGGCACCACCGAAGTGGCCGTGGTCTCCCTTTCCGCCATCGCCTACGCCGAATCGGTACGCGTGGCCGGCGACGAGCTCAACGAGACCATTCAGCGTTTCATCCAGGACGAATTTCAGATCCTCATCGGCGAAAATATGGCCGAGGAGATCAAGATCACCATCGGCTCCGCCATGCCCCAGCCCGAGCCTCTGTCCATGGAAGTGGCCGGCAAGTCGCTGATCGACGGCACGCCCGCCACGGTCACCGTCACCGACGAGCATGTGCGCGAGGCCATCCGCGAGCCCGTCAACATCATCGTCAACGCGGTGATGAAGGCCCTGGAGAAGACTCCGCCCGAACTGGTCACGGACATTTCCCGAAACGGCCTGCTTTTGGCCGGCGGCGGGGCGCTCTTGAAAGGACTCGATGCCCGCATCAGCCAGGTGAGCAACCTGTCGGTGATGCTCGACGACGCGCCGCTGACCACGGTCGTGCGCGGCACGGGCCGGGCCATGGAAGACCGGCTGCGCTACCGGGACGTGTTCATCAACTAAAGACGTTGCGGGGCCTATGGACCTGGATATCGCGGAAATTCTCGCTCCCATGCGCGCGGCCGTGGCCGCGGCCGGGGAACGCATCCGGGCCGATTTCGCCGATCCGGCCGATGTGCGCCACAAGGGCCGCATCGATCTGGTCACGGCCACGGATCTGGCCGTGGAGGCCATGCTCAAGGAACGCCTGGCGGGCATCCTTCCGGAGGCGTCCTTTCTGGCCGAGGAGACGGCATCCGCGGCCGACGTGTCGGGGCTGACCTGGATCATCGACCCAGTGGACGGCACCACCAACTTCGCTCACGGATTTCCCTTTGTCTGCACGTCCGTGGCGCTCTACGACGGCCCGACCGCCCTGGCCGGCTGCGTGAACGCTCCCATCCTGGGCCAATTCTTCTGGGCCGGGCGGGGACTTGGCGCCTACTGCAACGACAAGCGCATCCATGTTTCCGGCATTGCCGACCCCATAGAGGCCTTGGTCGCCACCGGCTTTCCCTACGCCATCCGCGAGAACCTCGACGAAATCATGGCCGATTTGCGCCGCATGCTGGCCGAGACCCAGGGCATCCGCCGGCCCGGTTCGGCCGCGTTGGACCTCGCCTACGTGGCCTGCGGTCGGGTCGACGCCTTCTACGAAATGGCGCTCAATCCCTGGGACGTGGCCGCCGGAGCACTGCTCGTGACCGAGGCCGGCGGCACGATCGGCTCCTACCGGCCGTCCCGCCCTTACTCCCTGGGCGATTTCCGCATCCTGGCCAGCAACACCCGCCTGCACGACGCCATGCGCACACTGTTGGGTGAGTAGACCGAGTGTAATAAAGAACCGGGGGGAAACTTTTCTGTAGAAAAGTTTCCCCCCGGACCCCCTTTCCAAAGACTCTTAATGATTACAATGCGTTGATGGTGCTTCGCCCGTAACCGTTAAAAAGTTTAGGAAGGGGAGAGCGCGAGAGGGGAGAACCCTTTGCAAAAGGGTTTCCCCTCTCGCACCCTCTTCTCTCTCTCCCCCTCCCTTTCCTACTCTGTCGGGCTGAACAGGGCTTTTTCCTCGAAAAAGCGCACCACGGCCGGGGTGAGCATATCGCGGTAGCTGCGGGTCAGGGCGGCCAGTTCTCCGGCGTCCACGAACATGCCGCCCGCGACCTCCTCGGGATTGGGGCGGGGCGTTTCCGTGATGCGGCCGGCGGAATAGAGCGTCACGAATTCGTTGGCCGTTTCCTGGGATGCCGGGAGGGTGTCGATCACGGTGAGCGTCTTGGCCCGCAGCCCGAGCTCTTCGTAGAGTTCCCTGAGGGCGGCGTCGCGGCGGGCTTCCCCGGCCCGGACGTGCCCTGTGGCCGAAAGGTCGAACCGGCCGGGATAGAGGTCCTTGTTGGCCCCGCGTTTTTGCAGGTAGAGCTTGCCTTGGGCGTTGTAGACGAGCACCATCACCGAGCGGTGAAAAAGCGATTGGCGGTGCGCCTCGGCCTTGGACATGACGAGCAGTGGGCGGTCGCGGGCGTCCACGATGTCCACGAGTTCGGGCGCGGGAGCGGGGGATTTTTTTTTCGCCATTTGTCTTTTGGCCGTAAAGCCGCAATGAACATGCCACAGGACGCGTGAAATGAAAACGCCGGACGCCGCTCCCCCCATGCGCCTGGGGCCTGAACATGCCCGGGCCCTGGCCGAGCTGGAGGGACGCACGTTTCCCGATCCCTGGGACGAGGCTGCGTTTGCGGCCGCCTTCGCCCGCCCGGCCTTCGCCGCCTTCGGCATCCCGGCCGGGGAGGGGCTTGTCGCCTATGCCACGTTCCATTTCCTTGGCGACGAGTTCGAGGTCATCAACATCGCCGTGGACCCGGCCATGCGAGGCCGTGGGCTGGCCACCGCGCTTTTCGCTCACGTCTTGCAACGAACCGATAAAATGGGCATGAACCGAGGGTACTTGGAAGTTCGCGCGGGCAATGTCCCGGCCAGACGGCTTTATGCCCGGCACGGATTTACCGTGGCCGGCGCGCGCAAACGGTATTATCCCGACAACGGGGAGGATGCCCTGGTCATGGTCCGCGAAACCGGACAGGCCGGGAACGCCTCTGCATAAAAACGCTCAAGCGCCAAGGAGCACGCATGGCCCTTCTTCGCATTGACCAAGTCGACGTCGCCGGCAAGAAGCTTCTTATTCGCGTGGATTACAATGTGCCGCTGCAAGGCGGCGTCATCACGGACGATCTGCGCATCCGGGCGAGCCTGCCTACATTGGAGTATGCCCTGTCCCAGAAGTGCTCGCTGATTTTGTGTTCGCACCTGGGCAAGCCCAAGGGCGCTCCCGATCCCAAGCTGTCGCTGGCCCCGGCCGCCAAGCGCCTGTCCGAACTGCTCGGCCGCGAGGTGCGCATGGCCCCGGACTGCCTGGGCGACGCCACCAAGGCCATGGCCGACGCCCTGGCCCCCGGCGACATCCTCATGCTGGAAAACCTGCGCTTCCATCCCGGCGAGACGGCCGGCGACATGGACTTCGCCAAGGAAGTCATGTCCATGGCCGAGGTCTACGTCAACGACGCCTTCGGCACGGCCCACCGGCCCCATGCCTCCATGGTCGGCTTTCCGGCCGTGGCCAAGAAATGCTGCGCCGGCTTTCTGCTCATGAAGGAATGGCAGTTTCTGGGCGAGGCGGTGCGCAACCCGACCCGGCCGTTCGTGGCCGTATCCGGCGGGGCCAAGGTGTCCTCCAAGCTCGGGGTGCTCAAAAACCTGCTGACCAAGGTCGACGCCATGATCATCGGCGGGGCCATGGCCAACACCTTTCTGGCCGCTCAGGGCTACAAGGTCGGCAAGTCGCTGGTGGAGCCCGACCTCTTCGACGCGGCGCTCGGCATCCTCAAGGAGGCCCGGGAGCGAAACGTGGGCTTTTATCTGCCGGTCGACTGCATCATCTCCCGCGATGCGGGCAAGCCCATCGCCGAGATGCGTCCGGCCGGGCAGGTGCCTTTCGCCGCCATCCCGGACGACGCTGTGGTGCTCGACATCGGCCCGGTGACGGCCGGGCTCTACGCCCTGGCCATCGAGCCGGCCAAGACCATCGTCTGGAACGGCCCCATGGGCGCGTTCGAGAACCAGGCCTTTGCCCAGGGCTCGTTTACCGTGGCCCACATCATCGCCGGCGCGCCGGCGGTGAGCATCGTCGGCGGCGGGGATACCGACGTGGTGGTGCACCAGGCCGGGCTGGCCGAGAAGATGACGTTTATCTCCACGGGCGGCGGGGCGTCCCTGGAATTCCTCGAAGGCAAGCAACTGCCGGCCTTTGCGGCGCTTATGGAGTGTCAGTCATGAAAAAGCTCATGGCCGCCAACTGGAAGATGTACAAGATGCGGGCCGAGGCCGAGGCCACGGCTTCGGATCTGGCCGCGCGTCTGGACGGCAGGCTGCCGGAAGACCGCGAGGTGCTGGTGATCCCGCCTTTTACCGCGCTTTGGGCCGTGGGCGGGGCTTTTGCCGGCAAGGCCGGGTTGTCGCTTGGCGGACAGGATCTCTATCCGGCCAAGGAAGGGGCCTTTACTGGCGAGATCGCACCGGATATGCTGCTCGACGCCGGCTGTCGCTATGTGCTGACAGGCCATTCCGAGCGACGGCATGTTCTGGGCGAGGACGACGCCTTTGTCGGCAAAAAGACGGCCTTTGGCCTGGCCGCCGGGCTGTCGGTCATCCTGTGCGTGGGCGAGAAGGTGGAGGAGCGCAAAGCTGGCCAGCTCGAGGCGGTCGTGACGCGTCAGATGGCCGCCGGTTTGGCCGATGTGCCGTCCGATGTGTCCCCCGAAGCCCTGGCGGTTGCCTACGAGCCGGTGTGGGCCATTGGCACGGGACTGACCGCCGGTCCCAAGGAAGTTGAAGAAGCCCATGCCATGATTCGCGCCTGGCTGATCGAGCGCTTTGGGCCGCAAACCGGGCCTTGCGTGCGCATTCTTTATGGCGGCAGCGTGAAGCCGGGCAACGCCGGATCGCTTTTGGGGATTGACAATGTGGATGGAGTGCTGGTAGGTGGCGCGAGCCTTGAGGCTGAAAGCTTCGCGGCTATTGTGACGGCTTGATGAACGCGGGGCCATCTCCGCGAAAATAACGGGAAAATTCAGTTGACAACGCTCATAATTACGGTACATGTACTCGCCTGCGTCGCGGTGATCGTCCTGGTTCTGCTCCAGTCGGGCAAGGAAGGGATGGGGGTCATCTTCGGTGGCGGCAGCCAATCGGTTTTCGGCAGCACGGGTGCCGGCGGATTGCTTGTCAAGCTGACGGCGCTTTTTGGAGCGATCTTTCTCATTACTTCGCTTGTCTATAACGTCTATACGGGGTCGCACCACCGTGGCGCAAAGTCGGTCATGATCGACGCCAGCGGCACGCCCATCGCCCCCCCGGCGGGAGTTGCTCCCGAGGCGACCAAGGATACGCAGCCGAAAAAGGGCGTGACCTTCGAGGACGCCCCGGCCAAGCAGGCTCCGAAAGCGCCGGAGACTGGCACGAAGTAGTCGAGTCGATATTTGCCGAAGTGGTGGAACTGGTAGACACGCCATCTTGAGGGGGTGGTGGGCCATGCCCGTGGGGGTTCGAGTCCCCCCTTCGGCACCATCTAAAAGGGGTTACAGCTAACAAACTGTAACCCCTTATTTTTTTGTCTTCAGGGTTACGGCAAGGCTTCAAAAAGCCCTGTAATTTTGCCAAAGTAGCAAAAAAGGTCAAAATACTGGGGCAAACATGCCGGACGCCGGCGTGGACCATAGCCATGTCACCAGCCTGCCAATCGCTCCCAGGCCGAAGGGAGTACTTTCACCCCCACGGTCGTCCCCACAGAGTCCTCTCCAACAAAAATGGATCGGAAGGGACTGTCCCTGGGCGCTCCTCGCCCAGCTATCTTGAGCTCAAAGGCAATCTCTTCTATTCTCGCTATGCTTTTCCCACGGTCTATCGTGGTCGCGTTGGGCATGCTGAAATTCGGATGAGTTGTTGGGGGTATTTCACCTCAATTCCGCTGGCGACTTCATATTTCGATGTGCGGAAATACCCCTGCCGAAAAAGATGATGCTCTAACCGACGTGGTCATCCGAAATGCCAAGGCCGCCGACAAGCCGGTGAAGCTGTTCGACGGTGCCGGCCTGCTTCTCCAGGTTTCCCCGACCAGCGGCAAGCTCTGGCGGTTCAAGTACCTCTTCGACGGCAAGGAAAAGTTGTTGGCGCTTTGGCAAGTGGCCCGACGTGGGCTTGAAGATGGCCCGCCAACGGCCTGATGCTGCCCGCGCTCTGGTGCCCCAAGAAGTGGCCCGTCCGAGATGCGAGGGTTTGGCCATGGCGGGCAGGTAGCAGGTCGAGGCGCAAGTGGTCTACTGCGGACAGGAAGTGGACACCTAAAAGAGTTGGAGTTTACACTGCGGTTACACCTGAAAAGATCGGCTGCTGACAACGGGCTGACGCCTGAAGAAGGTCGGCGCGGCTACTCGCGTGAAGCTGGAAGTCATTACGCCCAACGTGCCCTAATCTGAGTGGGAGCATCTCAAATATTTCCGTTCAAGAGGCATTAGCAACTTGATTGTTGGGCGCGCAACAGCACCGACAAAAAGAGCGGCAGCTACTGTACCTTCACGTACTCCTGCCAATTTATGAAGAAATATGAGTGAAATAATGCAGGCAATGAGGACTAAACTTATGTCAAAAAATATTTTTACACGTTTAAAATCTAATTTATCTTTTAAAACACCATGATATATTGCCAAGACTAATCCATCACCTGCAAGAATTGCAACTCTAGAAAGAACTTCAACGCCAACACCGATACCAACAAGTAATATGCCAATAATACATAATATACATCGTGTAAAATAATTATCAGCTGTTATTGGACTCGTAATCCATAAAGAGAAATCAATTAAGTAACCAAATATAAATCCAATTGGTATTTGTAGAAGTTGTTGCAGGCGAAAGTTTTTGCGATAAATCGCAACTTGCATAGCAACAAAAATACAATGCATAATAATTGTAGTATTTCCAACAGTCAATGATGAAAACAAGCTAATAACGTACGGTGGACTTGAAATGGGACTTGTTCCAAGGTTACATTTTATAGAAAATGCAACGCCAATAGACAAAATAAAAAGGCCCACCAGTAAAAACGAATATCTTCGTGCAAGCTCGCCCGGTCCCATCTTGTATATCATGCATTTTCCTTAAGCACAGGCCCTATTGATTCAGCTAGTTCTGGAAAATTGTTCGCTGGCAACGGTGCAGCTTGCTTTTAAGTAGAGATCAAAGAGGACCGAATGATTACGCCTGAAAATTGGTCAAGCATAGACCATAATATGAATTGACGAAATATCGGCAATCCGTGGCGCGGACCTGAACGACGGCGTGTTCGCCGTGTGCGAAAATCGGATGCGGTGGTGGTGAGGGGCGAGGGTAGGGGAAGCAGCCCGGGGCAAAGCACGGCAGGATGAAAAATCCGCTGTCGAGGCCCAGACCACCGAAGATGCGAATACCTTCGAGGTTGTGGCCCGGCCAAGCTGGTCAGGGTCTGGAGCGAGGGGACACACCGCCAAGGTCCTGGGGCGGATGCATGGAGTCGCAGCTTTCGGCGAGGCGCGGGTGAAAAATGGTGAATGGCAAGAGCTCGCTCGGAAAGCGGTTATCCATGCGGCTTCCTGGGCGTTCCCACCTGGTTCGGTCACGTCCCTTGCCCCGTGGCGGTCACAACAGCCCAAGGTGTCGACCACAGGGACGGACCGCACAAAGAACCACCTCGACGGCTTCTCTGATGGGGGCGACTACTCGGAAAAACGAGGGCCGCCGGTCGTGATGTTGGACGCGAGAAAATATGGGAGCGCCTGCAGGTGGCTGGACCGCTTTCCGCGAAAAATTGTGCTCGGCGCTGGCGACGCATGTGGACCTGTAAAAACCAGGCATCCCAGGCGCGAGAAGAGGCTAGGTCATTTTCCAATAATGAAATCAAAGCTTTCGTCGGCAATTTTCCCAGAACCAGAACCGGAGAAACCACCAGTGACAAAGGCGAATGTGCCCAGCCGCCCGTCTTCGCACTGCACTTTGCCGCTGCCTTTACTCCAGCTTTCAAAGGCAAAATTGCCCATACAGGCGATACCCTTACTTGTCGCGAGCTTTAAATTCCCTTCGCCGTTGAGATGCACTGTCGCCGTTCCGGTGAACGTCTCGGTGCTGTTTTTCACTGCACCGTGGATTGGAAGGGACATTGCTTGAACAGTAGAAATGCTGATAGATAATACGATGATGGATATGATAGTAAATGAAAAAACAGTCTTAAATAAATAGGGTGCGCAAGTATTCACTTTCAATAACCTCGTGAAGAACATCTGAAAAAATACTGCTCGGCAGTATTGTATGAACTACGCCTGTGGACAGAGGATTCTATTACGACCACACGAGCAGTTCGGTCGGTGGTTATCATGTCGGCCAGTATTTGTCACCGAATAGTTGTGTGCCGTTTCATTGCCGAGACACCGTAGGTCGCACCTCTTGTCGGGTCCTGTTTCAGGACAGATGAAAATCTCTCTGCTTTGTTTTCAACCCGGAGAGGTCACATCGTTTTCGAGCCAGCCCAACGTGAGCATTGTTGCCGAGAAGTCGCTTCCCGGGCTTTTCCGGTTACTGCCGTGCCCGCGCAAAACATTGGTCCGCATTGCTTCCCGTGCCCCGGGGGCTGGGGACCTCCAAGCATACATTTCCTGGAGGTTCCCACCAATTTTGCCGCACGAGAGGTGGCAACCGGCCGGTGGGTGAAAAATCTGGAGCCGCCATGCCGGGAATCGGCCGGTCCATTTGCTTGGAATTTCGTTCTGAGTTCTGGGTATGCATTTTCAGGGGCCTGGCACTGCCCGGACCCTTTCAGCCGCAAGGTCACAGACGCCAAGACCAGTTCCCGCATGCGGCAACCGGACGGCGCGTCCAGCCTCCGCAGGTGCAGCTCCCGGGCTTCGTCATGGCGGCCAGTCTTTCGCCATGTGGCCCCGGCACGCGAGATGTCGGGCCTTTTTTGTGCCACGGAGAAACTCCCGGCTGGGTTGGCCTCATTTTTGTCGGACAATTTTGTTTCTTATTGTAACAATAATGTACGAGGGTAGGTGGCAAACTGTCGACTTAATCGATTGGTCCACGCCGTCCGTGCTTGGATTCCCAGACTTCCCCACAGGCACAGCCAAGCCCTTTACCCTCTGGATCGAAGTCTGGCGTAACAAGATAATAACTTGTTATAACTACTTTTTTGTTAATAAGAGCACGCTATCCGAACTCATGGCCTACGGATCGTCGCCACCGTCCTTAACGGTCTTTATGGCCATGCTCCAGACCCTTGGCATGTCCGATGCAAATTGTCCCTGTTATTTCGCGAAGCTGGGCCAGAATCTTGCCCAACACGTTTACGGCCGGGACAGCCCCCGAGGGAGGGGACGTCCACCCCTTTTTTCATCTTACTGGAGGTCGGAGTTATGAGTGGTGACAAATCTACGCAACTGGAACGAAAGCTAGGCCCATGGATGCTGTGGGGACTCGGAGTCGGCTACGTGATCTCCGGGGAATACTTTGGCTGGAACCTGGGCCTGGAACAGGGCGGGACACTGGGCTTGGCCATTGCCACCGGATTTATCATCCTCATGTATCTGACCTTCACCTTCTGCTACACGGAGCTGGCCTGCGCCATCCCCAAGGCTGGTGGGGCGTTTGATTACGCCACCCGGGGGCTGGGCCAGAAAATCGGCGTTTTGGCGGGCATCGCCCAGGTTATTGAATTCGTGTTCGCGCCACCGGCCATCGCCGCCGCCATCGGCGCCTACTTCAATCTGTTTTTCCCCGATGTGCCCTCCACGGAAATCGCTATCGCCGCCTATATCCTGTTCACGGCCCTGAACATTTACGGCGTTCAGGCCGCCGCCGGGTTCGAGCTGTTCGTCACCGTGCTGGCCGTGGGCGAACTCTTGCTGTTTTGCGGCGTCACCGCCCCCAGCTTTCACTGGCAAAACCTGACCACCAATGCCCTTCCTCACGGCATAAGCGGCGCCTTCGCCGCCATCCCCTTCGCCATCTGGTTCTTCCTGGCCATCGAGGGCGTGGCCAATGTGGCCGAGGAAACGGTCAATCCCCAGCGCAACATCCTCATCGGATTCGGCTCGGCCATTCTCACCCTGGTGGTCCTGGCCGTGCTCACCTTTGCCTGCTCCGTGGGTGTGTCCGGCTGGGAAGCCATTGTCTACCCCACCCCGGGCGCGGCGCCCTCGGACTCCCCCCTGCCTCTGGCCCTGAGCCACATTGTGGGCAACAGCCATCTGCTCTACCACATGCTCATTTTCGTGGGTCTTTTCGGGCTGATCGCCTCCTTCCACGGCATTATCCTGGCTGCCGGCCGGGCCGTGATGGAAATGGGCCGGGTGGGCTACATGGCCCCGGTGCTCGGGAAGGTGAGCAAGCGTTTCAAGACGCCGGCCAATGCGCTGATCGCCAACATGGTGGTGGGCATCATCGCCTTGCTTTCGGGCAAGACCGGAGACATCATCACCCTGTCGGTGTTCGGTGCCCTGACCCTTTACGTCATCTCCCTGATCACCTACTTCGCCCTGCGCCGCAACGAACCGGACATGCCCCGGCCCTTCAAGGCTCCCTTTTACCCCGTGGCCCCGGCCGTGGGGCTGGCCATCGCCGTGCTGTGCCTGGTAGCGGTGACCATCTACAACCTCTCGCTGGCGGTGATCTTCTTCGCCATTCTGTCCGCCTCCTACCTCTACTTCAGAATCTTCTCCAAGGATGCCAAGGAAGAAGAGGTGCAGGAAGACGGCGTGCTTGAACCGGTCTTCGTCGAGGATAAATAACGACCGCCGCGAGAACCGACCCCCGCGCGCCTTCCCGAACAGGCGCGCGGGGGGACGCAACCCAAACCCCAAGAGGGCAACCGCTGTGTACTCCCTGACCATCGGCCCTCGCCGCTACAGCTTTGACGGGCTGCGCCAGCTGTTGGCCAAGGCCACGCCCGAACGCTCCGGCGACCAGCTCGCCGGCATCGCCGCCCAAAGCGCCGAGGAGCGGGCGGCCGCCCAGATGCTCCTGGCCGACGTGCCGTTGGCCGCCTTTCTGGAGGAGCCGCTCATTGCCTACGAAGCCGATGAGGTCACCCGGCTCATCCTGGACAGCCACGACGCCGCAGCCTTTTCCCCGGTCAGGCACCTGAGCGTCGGAACTTTCCGCGAATGGCTGCTTTCGGACCAGGCCGACGAGGCCAGCCTGGCGGCTCTGGCCCCGGGGCTTATGCCCGAGATGGTGGCGGCCACCTCCAAAATCATGCGCAACCAGGACCTCATCCTGGTGGCGGCAAAGGCGCGGACCAAATCGGCCTTCCGAACCAGCATCGGCCTGCCCGGTCGCCTGTCCACCCGGTTGCAGCCCAACCATCCCACGGACGACCCCAAGGGCATTCTGGCCACGATCATCGATGGTTTGATCCTGGGCTCCGGCGACGCCTGCATCGGCATCAATCCGGCGACGGACAATCTCCAGGGCGTCATCCGCCTCCTGGTCATGCTCGACGAACTGCGCCAAAGCTACGCCATCCCCACCCAAAGCTGCGTGCTCACCCACGTGACCACCACCATCGCGGCCATGGCCAAGGGCGCTCCGGTGGACCTGGTGTTCCAGTCCATCGGCGGCACCGAGGGCGTCAACGCGAGCTTCGGGGTGAACCTGGCTCTCCTGGAGGAGGGACGCCAGGCGGCCCTGTCCCTGGGACGTGGAACGGTGGGGAACAACGTCATGTATTTCGAAACGGGCCAGGGCTCGGCCCTGTCGGCGAACGCCCACCACGACGTGGACCAGCAGACCATAGAGGCCCGGGCCTATGCCGTGGCGCGGGCTTTTTCCCCGTTTTTGGTCAACACCGTTGTGGGGTTCATCGGCCCGGAGTACCTCCTGGACGGCAAGCAGATCATCCGGGCCGGGCTCGAGGACAACTTCTGCGGCAAGCTCCTGGGCCTGCCCATGGGCGTGGACGTCTGCTACACCAACCACGCCGAGGCCGACCAGGACGACATGGACGTGTTGCTCACGTTGCTCGGTGCGGCCGGCTGCGCCTATATCATGGGCATTCCCGGCTCGGACGACATCATGCTGAACTACCAAACCACCTCCTTCCACGACGCCCTGTACCTGCGCCGGGTCCTGGGGCTTCGCCCCGCGCCCGAGTTCGAGAAGTGGCTCGTGGACATGGGCCTTTTCGACCGCGACATGCGGCCACGGCCCTTGAACCGGGAGAACATGAGGTTGGGCCTTCCCCATGCCATTGCCTGAACACGATTCCAAAGCCATCGTCACGCCGGCCCCCTGGGACCGGTTGCGCCAGTTTACCGCCGCCCGGGTGGCCCTGGGCCAGGCCGGCGTCAGCCTGCCCACGGCCGCCCACCTGCGCTTCACCCTGGACCACGCCAAGGCGCGGGACGCCGTGCACCATCCCCTGGATACGCCCGGATTTTTCGACGACCTGACGAAGGAGGGGTTTGCGGCCCTGCCCCCCCTGGCCAGCCGCGTCCGGGATCGACGGGAATATCTGGCCCGGCCGGATCTGGGGCGACGCCTGTCCGAGGCCGGCGCGACGACCCTGCGCCAGGCGAACATCGCGCCCGTGGACCTCGCCCTGGTCGTGGCCGACGGGCTGTCGTCCTTTGCGGTGCAGCGTCAGGCCGTGCCTTTGCTCGCAGCCTTTTCGCCCCTGGCTACGGCCCGGGGACTTCGCTGTTCGCCGATCATTTTGGTCGAAGGCGGACGCGTCGCCGTGGGTGACGAGGTGGGGGAGATTTTGGGGGCGCGCGTCGTCATCGTGCTTATTGGCGAGCGGCCGGGACTCAGTTCGCCGGACAGCCTCGGCGTCTACCTGACCTACGCCCCGAAGCTGGGGCTGACCGACGAGCGCCGCAACTGCATTTCCAACATCCGGCCCCAGGGACTGCCCCATGATCGGGCGGCCCGGACCCTGGACTATCTCGTTGCCAGGTCCCTGGCCCTGGGCCTTTCCGGAGTGGACCTTAAAGATGAACAGCAGATTACGGAAGAGGGTCGTCAGGAACTTCCCCTCACGCTTTAATCTGCCAACATTCGCGCTGATACGGATGTCACCGGGACGGCCGTCTCTCCGGCTCCGTCCTTTTGTCGGCATCGCCGTCGTGTTGCAGCTCTCCGATCAGGGCGGAAAGTTCCCCGACCTGCGTGGCCACCGTGGCGACCACGTCGTTTGATTGATGCATGGCGTCGGTGGTGGCCGCGGAGATGGCGCTGATGTCTCCGATGCTTTGGTTGATGGCTTCGCTTGTGGCCGATTGTTGCTCGGCGGCCGTGGCGATGGCGTGGACCTGATCCGCCGTGGAATCCGCCAGCGTTTCGATCCGGCTCAAAATCCGGCGGGATTCCTCGGCCAGGGCCACGGTCTTGTCGATGGTCGCGGCGTCGTGGTCCACGGCCTCACTGCTGTGGCGCGTGCCGTCCTGGATATCGCGAATCGCCTTGTCCACTTCCTTGGTGGCGTGCATGGTCTTTTCGGCCAGCTTTCTGACCTCGTCGGCGACGACGGCGAATCCTCGGCCCGCCTCGCCGGCCCGGGCCGCTTCGATGGCCGCGTTGAGCGCCAGCAGATTGGTCTGATCGGCGATGTCGGAGATGATGCCAAGCACGCGGCCGATGTCCTCCGCCTGCCGGCCGAGTTGCGTCATGCGCTCGCGGGCCTTGGAGGCGTCGGCCTTGACCTGCTCCATGGACGCCGCCACCTGGCCGATGGTGGCAGCGCCTTCCCCGGCCTTTTCCCTGGCCTGGGCGGAAATGTCGGCCGCGGCGGCGGCGCTTTTGGCCACCTCGAACACCGTGGCGTTCATTTCCTCCATGGCCGAGGCGGTTTCCTCCACGCGCCGGGCCTGGACCTCGGCGCCGTCGGATGCCTGCCCGATGTGATCCGACAATGTCCGGGCGGCCGAGGACACCACTGCGACAACCGCTTCCAGGCGGTTGGCGGCCACCAGCATGCCTTCCGCCTTGGCGCGGTCGGCCTGGCGCGAGGCTTCCTCGGCCTTGTCCGTGGCGGCCTGGCAGGCCAGGGCCTTTTCCTCGGCTTCACGGCTCTTGGCCCGCACGCTGGCGATGGTTTCGCCAAGCCGGCCCGCCATGGCGCCTAGCGCCGCATACATGGCCGCGATCTCGTCCTTGAAACGCGGCGTCGGCAGGCGTGTTTCGTACCGGCCCGCGCCGACGGCCTGCAAAAATTCCCCGACCCGCGACAAGGGGCGAATCACCGACCGGTCCATGAAAAGCCAGATGCCGCCGACGACCAGCGTCAGGCTGGCCAGCGCCACCCAGACGATGGTCGTTACGGTCGCGCGGGCCGGCTGCATGAGCTCCCGCTTGGCGATGCAGCTGACGAAGCGCCAGCCGGTTTGCGGCGCATCGAACACGTTGGCCACATAGGTTTCACCGCCAAGCGCCACCTCGACCTGGCCCGCCGGACCCGAGAAGAGCGATTGCAGGGAGGCGTCCTCAAGTTCCGTCAGTTTTTTGAGGCTTCGCTGCGGTTGCTCGGTATCGGCGATGATGGTGCCGTTGCGGGTGGCCACGATGACGAAGCCGGTTTTGCCGGGACGGATATCCGCCACCATGTCGGTGATGACGGAAAGGGAGATATCGGCCGAGACCACACCCAGGATCTGGCCGGAGGCGTCGGCAAAGGCCCGGGCCGCGCTGATGGAGGCCAGGCCGTCGGTGGAGCGGAAGGGCGCGGACAGGACGGCCGTATCCGGCGTTGCCGCCGCGGCCTTGTACCAGGCGCGCCCGCGCGGATCGTAGACGCCGCGAGGGGCGTCCGAGCTGTTGACGAAGCCGCCGAACCGGCTGCCCAGATAGACCTTGCGGTAGTTGGGATGGGACTTTTGCATAAGGAGGCAGCGCTCCCGCAATTGCCGGCCCAGGACGTCGTCCGCGCGCGGCAGGGTGGCGACCTTGCCCGTGACGGACAGGAAGTCGGTCAGGCCGGCATCGATGCCGCGCAGTTCCGGATACGAGGCCAGATTGTCCACATTGGCCTTGGCCTCGCTTAGAAATAGCGCGATGGCCGTATTCGTTTCGGCAAGATCCCTTTTGGAATCGGCAATGTAATTGTCATAGGACAAAACGATGATATCATAGGCGGTAATGCCCAGGATGCACAAAAAAGGCATGATGATGATGGCGATGACGCCGCAGATCAATCTGACTTTGATGGAGCATCGCATGGCTCACCTCCTTTGTCCGTTTCCCATCGACCCGGGTCCGGTGCGGCAGGGTTGCATTCCACGAAGAGAGGCCCGGCCTGTCTTTCCCTGTTTGCAAGGGGCGGGCGCCTAAAAAAACGGGGCGGCGTTTGCCTGCGCCGCCCCGCTGCGAATACGGGCAAATCCCGCCGAAACAAGCGCCGAAACGCCTGTCGACGCTTCGCGCCCTAGGCCCGGCCGGCGCTTTCCGCCTGACGCAAGGCCGGCCTGGGGTCGACGATATGCCGCCCCAGCGCCATGTCCTTTTTGCCGAGCCCCAGGGCCTGCCCGACAAGCTGGGCCAGATGCAGCACCGGCACGGGCTTTTCGCCGCAGGCGGCGGAGAGCGCGTCCGGCTGGTACATGTCGAGCTGCATGTGGCACAGCGGGCACGGCGTCAGCAGGCAATGGGCCCCGGCCTTGGCCGCGCTGGTCACGGCCGAGGCGGTCATGCGCATGGCCGTGTGCTCGGCCGGGAACACGGCGTGGAAGCCGCAACAGCGCAGGCGCTCCGGAATGGCCACGGGAGTGGCCCCGCAGGCCCGGATGATCCGCTCCAGGCTCTGGGGATTGAGGTGGCTTTCGTAGTTCATGATCTCCGGCGGCCGCACGGAATGGCAGCCGTAAAACGGGGCCACGCGCAGGTTGTCCAAGGGTTTTTCGATCTTGGACGACCAATCGTCGCAGGTGTCGGCCAGAATCCACAGGAAGTGGCTGACTTCCGACGTTCCCCGGAAACGCAGGCCGATGTCGGCCAGCCGCTCGTTGGCCTTGTCCATGGCCCCGGCCAGCAGCTTGGCCCGGGCCTGGCGCAGCATCAGCGCGCAGGTGCTGCAGGCGGTGACGACCGGCAGGCCCATGCTTTCGGCCAGGGCCAGGTTGCGGGCGTTGGCCAGAAGCGCCGCCTCGGGATCGACGTCCTGCACGTGGCTGGCCCCGCAGCAGGACCAGCCGGGGATTTCCACCAGTTCCATGCCGAGCCGCTTGGCCACGGCCAGGGTGGAGACGAGCGCCTCCTTGGCCGCGGCGTGGAGGACACAACCGGGAAAGAACGCGTATTTCATGGCTAATTCCTTTCGGGGGCGATGACCTTGCGCAGGTCGTCGATGTTATCCACGGGGGGATTGTCGGCCACGAACAGGCGGGCCGCTTCCACGACGCCGAGCTTGCCCTTGGCGAACATGCGCAGGGTGAAGGGCAGGTGCTTGGTGGCGGCGCTGGCCATGCCCTCGGTGCGGGGGACGAGCCGGACTTCGTTGAGCCGGCCGGTCTTTTCCAGGTCGGTGCGGAAGGCCTCGGCGTGGCGCGGTCCCGGACCGTCGGTGTGGCCGGAAGCCACGGCCATGTGGCGCATGGCGGCGATGTCTTCCCCGGGGCGGATGTGCTTGGGGCATTTGGTGACGCATTCCATGCAGTGGACGCATTTCCACAGGCCGTGGGCCAGGACGCTTTCCACGTGGCGCATGGGGTCGGCCGAGCGGGAGTCCTCGGCGTAGCGGGCGGCGTGGGTGAAGACGAAGGGCTCCAGGAAATCCTCTCCGGAGTCGGAGAGCTTGTTGCATTCCGAGGCGCAGCTGCCGCACAGGATGCAGTCCCACTGCTTGGCCACGGCCTGCATCTCCTTCGGGGCCTGCCGGCATCCCTTTTCGGCCGAGAATTCATGCTTGGCCAGCAAGCCCGGCTTGGCCAGACGCAGGTGCTCGATCTTTTCCTCCCAGGCCACCACCAGGTCGCTTATGACCTTGGCGTTGCCGAGCGGGCTTATGCGCAGCGCCCCCTCGCCCCAGATTTTGAGCAGGTCGTCGACCATGGTGTCGCAGGCCAGCACCGCGTTGCCGTTGACCCGCACGGCGCAGGCCCCGCAGATGGCGCTGCGGCACGAGGCCGTGAAGTTGAGCGTCGGGTCCAGGTGCTCCTTGATGTGAATCAGGCAGGCGAGCACCGTCATGCCGGGCCGGTAGGCGAACGTGTAGCGCTGGCACCAGGTGTCCTTGCCGTCGAACCGGTCGATGAGAAAGGCCAGGGTATCCATCAGTATTTACGCTCCTGCGGTTGATGGCGGGTGATGGCCACCGGGCGGTAGTCGAGGCGGTAGTCGCCGTCCGCGACGGTCACCAGGCTGTGCTTGAGGAAGTTCGCGTCGTCGCGGACGGGATAGTCCTCCCGGGTATGGGCTCCGCGGGACTCCTGGCGGGCGGTTGCCGCGACCAGGGCGCACCGGGCCAGGGTGAGCAGGTTGCCCACCTCCAGGAAGTGGGCATAGGCCGTGTTGCAGACCGGATTGGCGTTGCCGACCATGGCGGTCCCGTATTCCTTTTGCAGGTCGGTCACGGCGGCCAGGGCCCCGGCGAGCTTTTCCTCGGTGCGGAAGATGCCCATGCCCTCCCACAGGGTGGCGGCCAGCTTTTCACGCAACTCGGGCGCGGTGGGGCCGTCCTTGCGGGCGGTGGTTTCGGCGAAGTGACCGCGCCATTTTTCGGCAATCTTCTCCAGCGCGCCGTCGCCGCCCAGGGACTTGCCCGGCACGTAGGAGGCCGCGCCGATGCCGGCCTGCTTGCCCGTGACCATGGCGTCGGCCAGGGAGTTGCCGCCCAGGCGGTTGGCCCCGTGGATGGAGACGCAGGAGCATTCGCCGGCGGCGAAAAGCCCGGGGACGTTCGTCTTCATGTGCTCGAAATCCACCACGTCGATGCCGCCCATGGAGTAGTGGGCCGTGGGGCGCACGGGTATGGGCTGCTCCACCAGGTCCAGGTTCTCGAAGAGCAGGCCCACGTGGCGGATTTGCGGCAGGCGCTCCATTATGCGTTCGCGGCCGAGGTGGCGCAGGTCGAGCAGCACGTGGGCCCCGAGGCCGGAGCCGTAGCCGCGCCCCTCGATGATCTCGGTTTCGATGGCCCGGGCGGTGATGTCCCGCGGGGCCAGCTCCATGCGGTCCGGGGCGTAGCGGGCCATGAAGCGCTCGCCGTCGGCGTTGACCAGGTAGCCGCCTTCGCCGCGCGCCGCCTCGGTGATGAGCACGCCGCCGTTGGCCACGCCGGTCGGGTGGAACTGGACCATTTCCGGGTCCTTGAAGGCCACGCCGGCCCGCAGGGCCACGCCCACGCCGTCGCCCGTGGCGATGTAGGGCGTGCTGGTGCGGGCCCAGAACATGCGGGTGTAGCCGCCGGTTGCCAGGACAACGGCCTTGGCTTTGATCGGGGTCACCTCCCCGGTGTTGGTGTCGCGCACCACCACGCCCCGGCACACACCGTCCTCAAGGGCCACGTCCAGCACCTGGGAATTGATGCGGAACCTGACGCCGCATTTGAGCGCATAGTCGAAGTTGGCGTGCAGCAGGATATGCCCGGTCTTGTCGGCCGAGAAGTTGGTGCGGGCATATTTGTGGCCGCCCATCAAGCGGCAAGCCACCCGGCCGTCGTCCTTGCGGCTGTAGGGCGTGCCCCAGAAGTCGGTTTCGCGCACGGCCTCGGAGGCCTTTTGCACGAAGAAGTCGATGGCGTCCTGGTCGCCCAGGTAGTCGCTGCCTTTTATCGTGTCGAAGCTGTGCGCTTCGAGGGAGTCCTCCTGGCCGGGGAAGTCCAGCACGCCGTTGATGCCGCCCTCGGCCATGCAGGTGGCCGAGCGGGTGGGCATGGTCTTGGTGACGACCAGGATGTCCAGGTCCGGATTGATCTGGAGCGCGCCCACGGCCGCCCGCAGTCCGGCCCCGCCCGAGCCCACGATGACGATATCGTGCGATTCCATTGCGCTAGCCAAGGGCGGCCTCCAGCTCGGGCACGGCGTACAGGTCGCCGCCGTGGCAGTCGTTTATCACCAGCACCGGGAAGTCCTCCACGGTCAGCTCGCGAACGGCCTCGGGGCCAAGGTCCTCGTAGGCGATGACCCTGGCCTTTTTGATGCGAAGCCCAAGGAGCGCCCCGGCCCCGCCGGTGGCCCCGAAGTACACGGCCTTGTGCTCGGCCATGGCCGCCTTGACCTCGGGCGCGCGCATGCCCTTGCCGATCATGCCCTTGAGGCCTTCGGCGATCAGGCGCGGGGCGAAGGAGTCCATGCGGTAGCTGGTGGTCGGGCCGGCCGCGCCGATCACGTAGCCGGGCCGGGCCGGCGAGGGGCCGACGTAATAGATCACCGCGCCCCTGGGATCGAAGGGGAGGGACTGCCCGGCGTCGAGAGCGTCGACGAGGCGTTTGTGGGCCGCGTCGCGGCCGGTGTAGATGATGCCGGTGAGGTGGACCACATCGCCGGCGCGCAGCTTTTCCACATCCGCATCGGTCATCGGCGTGGTCAGATGGTATTCGGCCATTAGAGCGTGACCTCCTTGTGCCGGGAGCTGTGGCACTGGATGTTGACGGCCAGCGGCAGGCTGGCCAGGTGGCAGGGGGCGGTTTTGATCTTGACGCCAAGACAGGTCGTCGCGCCGCCAAGGCCCATGGGGCCGATGCCGAGGCGGTTGATGGAAGCGAGTAGGTCCGCTTCCATGGCCGCCACTTCGGGATCGGGATGGACGTCGTCCACCTGGCGCATGAGCGCCTTTTTGGAGTTGATGGCGGCCAGCTCGAAATTGCCGCCGATGCCGACGCCGACCAGGATGGGCGGGCAGGGGTTGGAGCCCGATTCGGCCACGCGGCGGATGACGAATTCGCGGATGCCGGGAAGGCCCTGGGCCGGGGCCAGCATCATCACCCGCGACATGTTCTCGGAACCGCCGCCCTTGGCCATCATACAGATCTTGAGCGCATCCCCGGGGACCAGGTCGAAGTGGATGATGGCCGGGGAATTGTCGCCCACGTTCTTGCGGGTGAAGGGATCGCAGGTGGATTTGCGCAGAAAGCCGTCGCCGTAACCCTTGACCATGCCGGCGTTTATGGCCTCGCGCAGGCTGCCGTCCTCCAGGCGGACCTCCTCGCCCACTTCGACGAAAAAGACGCCCAGGCCGCAGTCCTGGCACAGCGGCAGTCCGGTCCGGGCGGCCAGGGCGGCGTTTTCCTCGAGTTGGCCGAAGATTTCCCGGGCCGAGGCCACGGTTTCGGCCGCCTTGGCCTTGGCGAAGGAGGCCAGCACATCGGCCGGCAGGTAACGGTTGGCGTCGATGCACATGGCGGCCACGGCGTCGACAACGCTTTGTCTGGAAATGGTGCGCATGAGAACTCCTTGTCTATAAGTCCGCTGCTCTGCCGGCGCGTTAGCCACGCATGAGAATCCAGGGGAAGCCGACCAGCAGGTACACGCCGAGGAAAATGGCGCCGAAAACGAGACCCAGAAGCCAGAATTCGCGGCTCTTGATGTAGCCGGAGCCGAAATAGAGCGGCGAGGGACCGGTGCCGTAGGGGCTGATGATGCCCATGATGCCAAGCGAGCCGCACAGGAGCATGGAGACGACCTCCATGTTGAGGCCGGGAACGGCCATGGCCGTGGCCAGCATGACCGGGAGCAGGGCGGCGACGTGGGCGGTGACGCTGGCGAACATGTAGTGGCTGACGAAGAAAAGGATCACCAGGCCGATCATCATGGCGGTGGGGGAAAAGCCCTGCATGTGCGAAGCGGCCGCCTCGGCGAACCACTTGAGAAAGCCGGTTCTTTTGAGGCCGTCGGCCATGGTCACCAGGGTCGCGAACCAGGCCAGCACGTTCCAGGCCTGCTTGTAGCGGATGATGTCCTCCCAAGTGACGACCTTGGTCAGGGCCATGACGCACACGGCGGCCAGGGCCACGGTGGTGGAGTTGATGGAGCTCTTGAGGAATATCCAGCCCATGAGCGCGGCCACGGCCAAAAGGCCCATGGTGATTTCCCGGCCGGTGATGGGGCCGAGCTTGCCGAGTTCCTCACCGGCCCAGATGGGGGCGTTTTCCGAGGTCTTCTGGGTGGGCGGATAGATGATGTAGGTCAAAAGCGGCGTGGCCAGAAACAGGATGGCCCCCACGGGCAGGACGCTCATAAACCACTGGCTCCAGCCGAGCTGGATGTGGGCGGTCTTTTCCACCAGGGACTGGGCCAGGACGTTGGGGGCCAGGCCGGTTAGGAACATGGACGAGGTGACGCAGGTGGTGGCCAGCGCCGTCCACATGATGTAGGCGCCGAGGCCCCGGGGATTGTTCTCCGGCGTGGAGCCGTACAGCGGCGGAATGTTCTTGATGATGGGGAAGATGGTGCCGCCGCTGCGGGCCGTGTTGGACGGCATGAACGGGGCCAGGATGAGGTCGGCCAGGGCCACGGCGTAGCCCAGGCCCAGGGTCTTTTTGCCCATGCGCTTGATGAGCGTCAGTCCCAGCCGCTTGCCGAGGCCCGTTTTTTCGTAGCCCAGCGCGAACATGAAGGCCGCGAAGATGAGCCAGACCGTGCCGTTGGAAAATCCCGACAGCCCCCACTTGATGGCTTCGCCGGCCGAGGGGAGCTTGCCCGGGGTCATGGGCACGAGGCGCAGGATGGTGGCCAGGGTGACGCCGATCAGCCCGATCAGGGCCGGGGCCACGGGTTCCAGAACCAGACCGAGCACCACGGCCGCGAACACGGCGAAATAGGTCCAGGTGGCGGGGGGCAAGCCTTGCGGGGCGGGTAGCAGCCAGATGAGCAGGCCGAGCAACACCGGCGCCAGGAGCTTGATGGAGCGCTGCATGGGAATCTCCTCGGGATTGGGCGTTAGGATGTGGGCCGGTCTCGGCGGCCGGCGGCCGTTACGACAATGCCGGGCACGGCGGCACACCTTCCGTGCCCGGCGGAGAGAAGAGGGGCATGGCGATCGCGCCATGGGGAGCGCAAAAGCAGGATGGATGCCAAGCTGGCTGAACTGTGTCAGTCTAGTGAAATAAAAGACAAAGTCGGGAAAATACGATGGCCATCACAAAAGAACCCCCATAACCTTGGTTATGGGGGTTCTGCGCTGTGCGGATCAAAAGGCGATATTTTACAGGATGTTGTCGGCCATTCCCCAAAGGTTATGGCCATTGCCTTGGTTATGAGGGTTTGGCGGCGTGCTTGAGGCGTTTGCTGAGCGCCGGCTGGGAGATGCCGAGCAAGCGCGCGGCCAGGGTCTGGTTGCCGCCGGAGCGGGCCAGGGCTTCGTCGACCAGGAAGCGGGCCGCCTCGGCAAAGGTGGGCAGCTGTTCGAAGGGCGCGAAGGGATTGGGCGGCGGCGCGGCGGCCGGGCAGGGCTTGGCGCGGCCCATGGCCGCAAGAAAGCTCTGCATGGAGAGCATGCGGGAGGTGTGGAGGCTGACGGCGTCGAAGACCATGGCCCGAAGCTCCCGGATGTTGCCGGGAAAGGCGTAAGCGCCCAGGCAGCCGACCAGTTCCGGCGGAAAGGCGGGCGTCGGCTTGCCGAGGGCCGTGGCGGCCTCGGCCAGAAAATGGCGCAGCAGCGGTTCGATGTCCTCCTTGCGCTCGCGCAGGGCCGGGATGTGGACATGGTGGGTGCGCAGCCGGAAATAGAGGTCGCGGCGAAATTTGCCCTCGGCCTCGTCGGCGGCCAGGTCGCGGTGGGTGGCGACGATGACCCGGGCCGCCAGGCGCCTCGGCTGATCGCTGCCGAGCGGGTAGTACTCGCCTTCCTGGAGCAGGCGCAACAGCTTCACTTGCGAGGCTACGGACAAGTCCCCGATCTCGTCGAGAAAAAGCGTTCCCCCGGCCGCTTCCTCGACCATGCCGCGCCGCACCGTTTCGGCTCCGGTATAGGCCCCCCGGACATGGCCGAACAGCGTGTCGGCAAAGACGGCGTCGTCGAGGCCGGCCACGTTGACCGCCACGAGCGGCCCTGTGCGGCCGCTTACGGCATGGGTGGCCCGTACCAGGTTTTCCTTGCCCACGCCGGATTCGCCGGTAATCAGCAGCGGCTGGGAACTGGCGGCCACGGCTTCAATGTAGGCGAACACCGCGTGCATGGCCCGGGAACGGGTGACGATGCCGGCAAAGGCCTCGGGATGGGCCGGACCGCCGGCCACCAACCGGCTTTTGACGGCCCGGTTCTCGTCGCGCAGCTCCAGCATGCGGATGGCCCGCAGCACGCCGCTGACGATGCGGTCCTCCTCGTCGGTCTTGACGTAATAATCGAAGGCCCCGAGCTTCATGCAGCGCACGGCGGTGTCGAGCTGGTTGACGCCGCTGATGATGATGCAGGCCACGTCCGGATGGCGTTCGCCGATGGCGGCAAGCAGCTCTTCGCCGGACTTGCCGGGCATGGTCAGGTCGAGCAGGACGAGGCCGATGCCGCCCTTGTCCAGAAGCGGCAGGACCTCGCGGCTGTCCTGGCACAAAAACGTGTTGGTGATGCCGGCCGCCGATTCGAGGGTCAGGGACAGGGAGCGCAGCCAGGCCGGCTCGTCGTCCACGATCAAAATGGCGAAGGCCGGGGACGGGGCGGTGGTCATGCCGGCGATTCCTCCTTGGGCACGGGCAGTTCCAGGCAGGCCGTGGTCCCTTGGCTCGGCGTGGATTCGAACGTCAAGCAGCCGCCGTATTCCTTCACGATGCTGGCCGAGACGGACAGGCCAAGCCCCGTGCCGCCCGTTTCGCGCTTGGTGGTGAAAAACGGGTCCGTCAGATTGGGCAAATGCTCGGGGCTGATGCCGGTCCCCTCGTCGCGCACGCAAAGGACAACCTTGCCGGCGGCGGCATCATGGCGGGTGGTGACCTCGATGGCCCGGCTCCTGTCGGGCAGGGCCTGGCAGGCGTTTATGACGAGGTTGACCACCACCTGCTCGATGCGCTGGGAATTGCCCCAGACGAGCGGCAGGTCCGCCTCGTAGTCGGCGGAAAAGCGGTCGGTGTGCTTGCGGATGGTGGCCTCGACCAGGCGCACGGCCTTGCGCGAGCAGTCGCCCACGTCGATGAGCGCCTTGGCCGCGCCTTCCTCGCGCCGGGCGAAATCCTTGAGGTCGTTGACGATGCGCTTGATGCGCATGGCCCCTTCCTGCATCTCTTCGAGCATCCGGGGGAGTTCCTGGCGCATGCGGGAATAGCGGATGCCGCCCAGGGTGAACTCGCCTTCGCGTTCGTGCCACGCGTCGAGCAGCCGGGAAACGTCGGCCTGGACTTTGCGCAGAATGGGGATGTTGAGCAGGATCAAGCCGTTGGGGTTGTTGATTTCGTGGGCCACGCCGGAAACCAGGGTGCCGAGCGCGGCCATCTTGTCGGCCTGGACGAGCTGGCGCTGGTTGCTGGACAGTTCGTCCAGGGCCTTGGTCAGGGACCGGGTGCGCTGGGCCACCTGCCGGCGCAGCATATGGGCCCAGAGCATGGAGCCGCCGAGCAGGGCCAGAAGCGGCGTGACCACGGCCCCCACGTAGACGGCGAGGGTCTGCCATTTGACCTTGCCGTTTTCCAGCACCCCGAGCCACTTGTCGTGGATGGCCTGATAGCGCCCGGTTTCGCGCAGGATGGCCAGCCCCTCGCTGAAGCGGGCGATCAGGGCGTCGTTGCCTTTTTTGGTGGCGTAGCCGTAGCGCACGGTGGCGACGCTTCGGGCCACGGGCTGGATGTTGTCCAGCTTGTTTTCGCGGATAATGGAGATGCCGGGCAGTATGGCCACCACGGCGTAATCGCCCACGCCCGAGGCCAGAAGCCGCAGGCCGTCGGCCGGGGTTTCGGAAAAGATGAGGTCTTTTTCCATGCCCTTGGCGGCCAGGGTGTCGTGCATGAAACCGGCGCGATGTAAAATGACCTTTTTGCCGGCCAGATCGTCGAGGTTCGAGACGGGCGGCGCGCCGCGCCGGGCGAAAATGGCGTGGTTGACAATGGTGTGGGGGGCAAAGTCGAGGAGCTGGGCCCGCTCGTCGGAATAGGTCATGCCCTCCAGGATATCCAGCCCACCGTCCATGAGCGCTTCGCGTTCACCCGCCCAGGCCCCGAGGCGAAATTCCACCTTCATGCCCATGACCTCGGCCACGGCCCGGGTCAGATCCACGTTGAAGCCGGCCGGTTTGCCGTCCTTGTCCAGAAATTCGTAGGGCGGGTAGTCGCGGTCGCCGCCGACCCTGACCGGCCGGCCGATCCCGGGGATTGGCGCGTTGCCGTAAAGGCCGTCGGCGGCCCGGGCATCGAGCGCGACACCCCAGGCAGCGTAAGAGAGAATGGAGAGCGCGAATGCGAAACGCAGCATAACGCCTGTCATGGCGATGCCCTGCCGGCTTTCCGCCCTTTCGTCAATTGGATGAGGGATAATATGACAAAGACAGTGCGAGAGGGAAAACCCTTTAAAAAGGGTTCTTCCCTCTCGCGCTCTCCCTTTCCTCAATTTTATGACTGAATGCGTGTTGAGGAGGCGTTTCAGGAGTGTTTTGGGAAAACAGGGAAGTCGCTAGCCCAGGGCCTTGATCACAGCCGCGAAATCCGCATCGCCAAGGCCCGTGTCCACGAGTTTGCGGTAGAGCGGTGCCAGGACGGACAAGACGGGCGTGCCCGCCCCGGCATCCCGGGCCGCGTCCAGGGCAAAGCCCAAGTCCTTGGCCATGTGTTTGGCCGGGAACTGGGCCGGATAGTCGTCGGCGCGAAACATCGGGTCCTTCAAGCGAAACAGGTCGTTGGCCATGGGGCCGGCCATAACCACGTCGAGAAGCGCCTGCCGCGTAAGACCGAGGGCCTCGCCCAGGCGCACCGTCTCGGCCAGCCCCTCGGCCATGATGCCGAGCAGCACGTTGACCGTGACCTTCATGGTCGAGCCCATGCCCGCCTCGCCGCACCGGGCGACTTTCTTGCCCATGGCCAGAAGCACCGGCTCCACGGCGGTAATGGCTTCCTCGCCTCCGCCGGCCAGGATGACGAGGGTGGCGTCCTCGGCCGGTTTTTTGGAGCCGGAAACCGGGGCGTCCACATACTCCGCGCCGGTTTCACGCACGCGCGCGGCGGCTTGCCGGGCATAGGCCGGGGAGATGGTGCTCATGTTGACGAGGGTCTTGCCCGGGCCAAGGGTGGTGGCCGCGCCGTCCGGGCCGAAAAGCACTGCTTCGCAGGCCTCGGGGCCGGTCAGCATGACGATGGTCACATCGCCATGGGCGGCCGCTTCGGCCGGCGTCTTGGCAACCGAAGCTCCCTCGGCGGCGAGTCGTGCGGCCGGCTCGGGGGAGCGGTTCCAGACCATGACGTCGAAACCGGCCCGCAGACAGTTGCGGGACATGGCCGTGCCCATGATGCCAAGGCCGATAAATCCGATCCGCTGTGCCATCGCTCCATCTCCTTTTGGAGGAGAGGGAAAGAGGGTGCGAGAGGGGAAACCCTTTGAAAAGGGTTCTCCCCTCTCGCGCTCTCCCCTTCCTAAACCTTTTATCGGTTATGGATGAAATATCGACAGCCAGTTGTCATTATGAAAAGTCTTGGGAAAGGGGGTCCGGGGGGAAACCTTTCTCCAGAAAGGTTTCCCCCCGGCATCTCCCTTATTTATTCGCCTGTTTCTCCGCCGGCAGGTTGCCGTCGGAGGAGAGTTTGTCCAGTACTTGGCGGCACAGCAGATCGTAGCCGTTCATGGTCATGTGCACGCCATCCTTGGCTCGAAGCGACACTTTTTTGCCGCCGATGGTCTTGGCCTGGACGAACTTGCCCGTATCATCGGTGAAGATGGTCGAGGCCTCCATGTAGGAGCAGCCGCCGACCTTGGCGCAGGCCGCCTTGGCCGCCTCGTTGACCGCCTCGACCCGCTTGTTGTAGGCCGCGTCGCGCATGGCCGGCAGCCCCACCCACAGCACCTTGATTCCGGCCTTCGAAGCGATGTGCAGGAAGTCTTCGGCCTTTTCCTGGTAGGCGGCGCTCCATTCCGGCGTGCCGGCAGCCTTGCCGGCAATGGGATTGTTGGCGTCGTTGCCGCCCATCATCACCACCACGGCCGACAGCTTTTCCTTGGCCACAAGCTCGGTGAGCTTCTTGTCCCAGTCGAAAAACCTCTTGGAAATAAGGCCGGTGGAGACCTTGCCCAGGGGCACGCAGCCCGAGCCCTCGTACTGCTTCATGCGATTGCTCATGGTCATGCCGATACCGACGGCCAGGGAATCGCCTACCACGGCCACCTTGCCGCCAGCCGCCTTGGGCGCGGCGGGAGCGGTTTTTTCCGCTGCCGGGCCGGTCGGCTCCTGGGGCGTTTTCTTTTCCAGACCGGGCAGGGCGGGCGCGGCGGGCTGTTCCACCGAGGCGACGGTGGTCTCCTTTGCCGTGGGAGCCTTGTCCGCCTCGGTCGGCTGGGCCGGCTTCGCGGTCGTCGTGAAGGGCGTCTTGACCACGGGCGCGGCCGGTTCGCTCTTGGGCTGGGGTAGGGCGGCCGCCTGAACCGGTTTGGGTTCCAGGGTCGCCTTGGTCTGCTCCTCGGGCGAGGCCGGCCGGGGGGAGGTCGCGGGCGGCGGCGCAAGCGGCACTCCGGCCGGGGGGGCGGCCGCCGGCGGGGCCGGCTGGGGCACGGATTTGACCTCGGCCTCGGGCGCGGTCGGGACCGTGGGGGTGTGGGCCGGATAGGTCCGCGCCTCGTAGGTAGCGTTCTTTTTTGAGGATTTGCCGGATGTGTTGATGCACGCCGGCAGGATGGACATGGCCGCTATCATACAAACGGCCAACGCGATTTTGATGATCGATTGCACGCGGCTACTCCGCCGAAAATAAGGATGTGATCGCAACGGGGGACGCGACCGGACAGGCCGGCCGCCGGATGCGGGCCGAACGCCTCGCCCGGCAAGCGGGCGAATCAGGCGTCCGGGGGAATTGAACGGGCCGAAGAAACACTCCGGTCGACAGCACCAGCCTCATGGCCAAGCTTATGACCCAAGGTGGGGCGGTGGTCAAATGAAGATGCGCCCGGACCCGGTGCCCCCAAATGCCGTCACGTTACGCGGGAGCCGCCGGGGCCGCTTCCGGATGGGACGCAAGCGAGGGGACGGTGCGGACTTTTTGTCACGGCGGGATACGCGTTCCGGCTACCCGGGCCGGCAGGCGGGCTTTGGGCGACGGCACATCCTGCCGGTGCATCGATTTCCCATGAAAAACAGGGCCAAGGGCGGTTGCAACGCTCTCTGGCCCGGTCTATGGAAGAACACATGGGCGCGGGATGCCTTCCCCGCGCTGCCAAAGAGGTCCCATGCGCCAGGACGACGCCGAAAAAACGCTTTCCCCCCTTGATGCCGTGCGGCGGTATTGCCTTGCCGCCTGCATGGGCGGGCAGCGCAGCCTGGTTGCCTCCTGCGTCGATCGGGACTGCCCGTTTCATCCCCTGCGCATGCGGGAAATCCCCGAAGGGTTCACCGTGCGGGTCGTGCGGGTGGTGCGCCGGTTTTGCCTGCGCTGCACCGTCGGCGACCGCGAGGCAGTACGCCGCTGCACCGAAAAAGGCGTGTGCCCGATCTGGCCCTACCGTGTGGGAGTCTCGCCCCGCAAACTCAAGCGCCTCATCGCCGAAAAGCGCCGTCCCAAACAACTCGATTTGCCGCTTTAAGGCATAGTTTTCAAAATGATGCCGGGGGGAAACCTTTCTGAAGAAAGGTTCTCCCCCCGGGCCCCCTTTCCAAAGACTTTTAATAATGACAGTGTGTTATTGGAGTATTATCCATAACCATTAAGAAGTTTAGGAAGGGGAGAGCGCGAGAGGGGAGAACCCTTTTCAAAGGGTTTCCCCTCTCGCACTTTTTTTTTCGTTACGCTCCGTTCTCCTCATTTCCTCGGTAAACGGTCCGTTGGGGCCGGCAAGCGGCGTTCGGTCGTGTTCTCCTGCCGTTCACCATTCCTCGGCGCATTGTCGCCGTCCGTCGAAATCCGCGTGCGTTTTCCCGTGCGGGCCGCTTACGACGGCCTCATCCCGCGTTGCCGCGTCCGTTTGCGGCGGCCGGGAAGGGCGGCGATCCCCGTCGCCCCGGACACGAGAAGGCCCGGCCGACCGCCGGCGGCAAGGAGATTCCCATGCACACACCAACGGCCGACCCCACACGCGACAACCGGTTTTCCGCCCTGGTGCGCAAGCGTTGGAGCGTTTCGCTCACGCTTACCGCGATCATGCTCGCGATCTACTATGGTTTCATCGCCATCCTGGCCTTCCGTCCCGATCTCTTTGCCGCCCGTGTCGGCGCGCATATGACTGTCGGCATTCCGGTCGGCCTCGGCGTCATTATCGTCTCCTGGCTTTTGACCGGCATTTACGTGCGCTGGGCCAACGACGATTACGACACGGACGTGGAAAGCCTCAAACACGCCATGCGGGAGAACCGGGAATGAACACCTTCGCCACGACCATCGGACAGCCAAACGCCACATCCATCGCGTTTTTTTTCGTCTTCATCCTGGGAACGCTGGCCATCACCTGGTTTGCGGCCAAAAAGAGCCGTAGCGCCTCCCAGTTCTACGCCGCCGGCCGCTCGGTCACGGGCTGGCAGAACGGTATGGCCCTGGCGGGGGACTACATGTCCGCCGCCTCGTTTCTCGGCATCGCCGGGCTGGTGTCGCTCAAGGGCTACGACGGGCTCATCTACTCCATCGGTTTTCTCGTCGGCTGGCCCATCATCATGTTCCTGATCGCCGAACCCCTGCGCAACCTCGGCAAGTACACCTTCGCCGACGTGGTGGCCTACCGGCTTTCCCAAAAGCCCATCCGCATCGCCGCGTCCATCGGATCGCTGCTGACCGTCTGCTTTTACCTCATTGCCCAGATGGTGGGCTCGGGCATGCTTATCAAGATGATGTTCGGCCTGCCCTACGAAACGGCCATCATCGCCGTGGGCGCGGTCATGATCGCCTACGTGCTTTTCGGCGGCATGCTGGCCACCACCTGGGTGCAGATCATAAAGGCCATGCTGCTTCTGGCTGGAGCCACGGTCATGGTCGGCATGGCGCTGTCCCGCTTCGGCTTCGACGTGACCGCCCTTTTTGACGCCGCGGCCAAGACCTATGGCGACAATGTGCTCAATCCCGGCGGTCTGGTGGCCAATCCCCTGGACGCCCTGTCGCTCGGCCTTGCGCTCATGTTCGGCACGGCCGGCCTGCCGCACATCCTCATGCGCTTCTACACCGTGCCCGACGCCAAGACCGCCCGCAAATCCGTGTTCTACGCCACCGGGCTCATCGGCTACTTCTACGTGCTCACCTTCATCATCGGCTTTGCCGCCATGGTGCTGGTCGGCCGCGACATGATCGGCTCCGTGGACAAGGGCGGCAACATGGCGGCGCTGCTTCTGGCCGAGGTCACGGGGGGCACGGTCTTCCTCGGCTTCATCGCGGCCGTGGCCTTCGCCACCATTCTGGCTGTGGTGGCCGGCCTGACGCTGGCCGGGGCCACGACGTTGTCCCACGACCTGTACGTCAACGTGCTGCGCTCCGGCCGGTCCTCCGAGGAGGACGAGGTGAAGGTGGCCAAGCGGGCGACGGTCGGCCTTGGCATCGTGGCCATCCTGCTCGGCCTGGCCTTCAAGGGACAAAACGTGGCCTTCATGGTGGGACTTGCCTTTGCCATCGCGGCCAGCGCCAACTTCCCGGCCCTGCTCCTGTCCATCTTCTGGAAGGGCACCAGCACCAGCGGTGCGGTGGCCAGCATCGTCACCGGCACCGTGACCTCCGTCGTGCTCATCGTGCTGTCCCCGACAGTCTGGGTGAGCGTGTTCGGCAACCCCGCGCCGATCTTTCCCTGGAAAAATCCGGCGCTCATCTCCATGCCCCTGGCTTTTGCCGCCGGCTGGCTGGGTTCGGTGCTGGTCCCGGACGCCAAGGCCCGTTCCCTCTACGACGCCCAGCAACTGCGCAACTACCTCGGCGTCGGCGCTGAATAAAACGTTGGGAGGGGCCTCGCCCCTCCCAAACCCACCCTGCCAGGGGCGCACCCCTGGACCCCGCCGGGGGAATTTCCCCCGGCCCCCTCAAGGGGGAAGGAGGGCGGTTGTGGAAATGTTGGAACCGGGCGTTGCCGGAGCGGCGCGGCAATTGGTCGGGCGACTGGACACGGCGGCGACCCCGAAGGCGTTGGAAGAACTTTTAGGCGAAATCCGTGGGCTGGTGGCCACGCGTGCGGGGGATGATGATGCCCTGGAAACCGGCCGGCTGGCGAGCGGGTTGTACGACCGGTTGCTGGCTCGGGCCGCCTGGATGGCCCGGGACGGGCCGGATGCGCCTGCTGGCGGCTATGCCCTGGTCGTACTCGGCAGCCAGGGCCGCCGGGAGCAGTTTCTGGCCACGGACCAGGACAATGCGCTGATCCTTGGCGAAGAAGGGGAAGAGAGTGCCTTCGCGGTCTTTGCCGGGCGGCTGGCGGAAATTCTGGAAGCCGCCGGCATGCCGCCGTGTCCCAAGGGCATCATGGCCGCCAATCCCGACTGGCGCAGGGCCCTGGCCGGCTGGCGCGAGGTCATCGATGCCGCCGTCGATCGGCCCGATGCCGCGGCCGTGCTGCTTGTCTCGCTGCTGGCCGATCTGCGCCCTGTGGCCGGTGATTCCGGGCTGGCCGATGCCGTCTCCGGCCATCTGCGCCGCCGTCTGGCCGAAGCGCCGCTTCTCACGCGTCTTTTGGCCCGCGAGGCCCTGGGATTCGGGCCGCCGGCCCATCTGCCCGGCCATCTGCCCCTGAAGCGGTTCGGCCTGGGGCACGCGACCATGGACCTCAAGCGCCAGGCCGTCTATCCGCTGGTGCTCGGCATGAAGGCGCTGGCCCTGGACGCGGGGCTTACCGAGACGGAAACCGTGGCCCGGATTGCCGGCCTGGCCGGGCGTGGCCACTTCGGCGACGAGTTGGCCGAGCGGCTGCGGCAGGCTTTCGGGCATATCCAGTCCCTGCGCCTTGGCGTGCAGACGGCCGCCTCTGCCGGCGGACGCACGCCGGATAACTGCCTCGACCTGGCAAGGCTTGCCGATCCGGACAAGGAGCGGCTGCGCGAGGACCTTGCCGCCCTGGACCGGCTTGTCGCGATTCTCGAACACCATTTCAGCCTTCACGCCCTCACCTGACGGAGCACCTATGCAGGCACGCGATCCTTCCCGCCAACCCGAGGCCGTGGCGGCATTTTTGGCCACGGTGCCGCCTTTTGACGCCATCCCTCCGGCCGAGCTCGCCGCCCTGGCCGCCGGCAGCCAGGTGGCTTTTTATCTGGAAAACGAGCGAATTTCCGGCCCGGAGGAGGCCCTGGACTGGGTCTGCTGCGTCCAGCGCGGCGGGGTGCGCCTGTCCGCGCCGGCCGGGACTGTTTGCTCGTGGCCCGATGCGCCGGGCGATGTGCGCGGGGAAGGGGAATGTTTCGGCCTGCCGGCGGACCTTGGCGGCCCGGGCCAGGCCTGCGAAGTCCGCGCCTTGGAGGATACGTTTCTGGTGCGCCTGCCCCGGGCGGCCTTCGTTGCCCTGGCCCGCCGTCATCCCCGGGTGGCCGCCTACTTCGGCGACGCCCTGTCCCGGGCGGCCGGGCTCGAGCGTCCGCGCCGGGAGGCGGCCTGTCCCGGGCGCGACGATGGGGATTATCTTTTCACCCGGCGGGCCGGGGAGGTGGCTTCCCACGGTCTGGTTTGCGTGGCGCGCGGCACGGATTTGCGCCGAGCGGCCGGGGTCATGGAAGAGGGCCGGGTCGGGTCGGTGCTCGTGCGCGAGGCTTCGGGGGCGGTTATCGGCATTGTCACCGATCGGGACCTGCGCCGGGCCGTGGCCCGGGGCATCGCCCTTTCGGCCCCCGTGGAAACGCTCATGTCCGCGCCCGTGACCGCCATCGATGCCGACGCGCCCTGCTTCGACGCCCTTATCCGCATGACCGGCGAGGGATTCCGCCATTTGCTGGTGACCGTGGACGGCAACCCCGTCGGCATGGTCACGGCCAGCGACCTGCTCCTGTCCCACGGCCGGTCCCCCATGGCCTTGCTGCGCGCCGTGGGCCGGGCCGGGGACGCGGCCGACCTGCGGGCCCTGTGCCGGGGAATACGGCCGCTGGCCGCCGCGCTCACGGCCCGGGGCGCCACGGCCATAGCAGTGGGCGGCATCGTGGCGCTTCTGGCCGAACGGGTGCTCACCCGGCTGCTCGCCATCCTTGAAAAAACGTGCGGTCCGCCTCCGGCCCGCTGTCGCTGGCTGGCCTACGGCGCGGCCGGGCGTCGGGAAATGCTGCCGGACGCCGGTTTGGCCCTGGCCGTTGTCGCCGAGGACGGCGGGGACCCCATCATCGCCCGGGCGGCCAGGACCTATCTGGCGGCTTTTGTTCCCCTGCTCGAAGAGGAACTTGCCGCCTGCGGTCTGCGTACGCCCACGACCGGCCTGTGCCTGGGCGTGGACCCGGCGGCCTTGCGCGGCGACGGTGATCCGCTCACCCTGGAGGGAAGCCTGGAAGCGTTCGACGCGCGCGTTGTCGCCGCTACCGGCCCCGGCGGCGCGGATGGGCCGGAGCCGGTCGCGCCCGGGTTGCCCCGGGAAATCTTCCTGCGGCTGCTGGCCGAACTGACCGCCCATCCCGCGCCGCTTGGCATTTACCAGGGACGTCTCATGGAACGTGACGGCAGCTTCGCCCCGATCTTCGATCTGGCCGCCCGGGGCTCGCGTCCCCTCGTCGCCATGGCGCGCCTTGCCGCCCTGGTCGAGGGAATCGGCGAGACAGGCACCCTGGCCCGCCTGGAATGCCTGGAGCAGGGCGGGCATCTGCCGGAAACGATATGTCGGGCGGCCCGGGAGGCTTTGATCTTCTTCGAGGGCGAACGGCTGGGCTGGCTGCTCGCCGCCGGCGATATCCCGGGGGAGCGACACGGCGAGCCGCGCCCCGAAACCCTTTCCCCGCGCCGCCGCCATGGCTGTCGGGCCGCGTTCGCCGCCGTGGAAGGGCTGCGCCTGGCCCTTTGCGAGCCGCGGTGGCGGCCATGAGACGTCCGGGCTTTCCCTGGCCCTTCGGCTCGCGCCCGATCGCCGCGCCCCTGGCCGCCCACCTGCGCGCCCAGCCCGGCCGCGACCGCACGGCGCTTCTCGAGGACTTGTCCTTTGTGGCCGTGGATACGGAACTGACCGGCTTCGATCCCCGTCGCCACGCCATGGTGGCCATCGGCGCGGTGCGGCTGCGCGGGCTGACCCTTCTCCCCGGGGAGACTTTTTTCACCCTGGTGCGTCCGTCCCGCGACGTGCCCCGCGACGCCTCGCTCATCCACGGCCTCACAGACGCCGCCCTGGCCGACGCTCCGGAGACCGCCGAGGCCTTGGCCGCTTTTCTGGATTTTCTGGGACCGGCCATTGTCGTCGGGCATCACGTGGAACTGGACATGGCTTTTTTCAATGCCGCCAGCCGTCGCTATTTCGGCGGGGAACTGGCCGCGCCCTGCATCGATACCCTGCGCCTTGCCCTTGCCTATGAGGAGAAGCGGCAGATGGGGCCGGGCGGGCAGGGCGATTTCGAGCGGATGCATTTCGACCTGGCGTCGCTTTGCCGGCGCTACGGCCTGCCGCCCTTTGCCGCCCACGACGCCCTGGGCGACGCCTATTCCGCCGCCTACCTCTTTCTCTATCTGGCCCGCAAAAGCGCTCGCGGCCGGCCCTTGACCCTCGGTGGGCTGTGGCGGTCGGGCCGGCTGTGGTGGCGGTAAAGGAAATTTTTCCCCTACCGCTTCAGTTCCCATAAAGCCGAGGCCAACGCCACTCTTCAGTTTTACTGTTGTATTCCTTGAAAGTTTTTTTTTTGGGGGGGGGTCCCCCCGCCCATTCCCCTGCTTCCCCTCAAAAAAACGTCTTGACGGGTCAGGGTGGATTCTCTAAATAGGAATCAAAAGCAACTAGGAATAAAAACTATGTCGATTGAAACCCTCAAGCAACTCTTCGCCAAAAGCGGCCTGAAGTTTACCAACCAGAGATATCTGGTATACAAGGCCATGGCGGAGGCCAAGGACCATCCGTCGGCCGAGACGGTGTGGCGGAGGGTGCGTGCCGAGGCCCCGGCCATATCCCTCGACACCGTCTACCGGACCCTGGCCTCGTTCGAGGCGCGCGGGCTGGTGACGCGGGTCCCGGGCAGGGGGGAGGAGGGGCGTTTCGACGGCGATGTGACGCCGCATCACCACCTGGTGTGCTTGTGCTGCGGGTCCATCGAGGATTTTTCCATGCCCGGCGCCGGGCTGGACGACCTGCCCGAGTCGGTTGCCGACTGGGGACAGGCGCGTGACGCCCAGGTGCTGGTGCGCGGCGTGTGTCGCAAGTGTCTGTGCAAGATGCAACCTGTCAAACAAAACTGAATCCTCTAAAAGGAGAACGTAACGATGAGTAAGACCCTCGAAGATCTCAAGGAAGCTTTTGCCGGCGAATCCCAGGCTAACCGCAAGTACCTCGCCTACGCTGCCCAGGCCGAGAAGGAAGGTCATATCGGCGTGGCCAAGCTTTTCAAGGCCGCTGCCGCCGCCGAGACCGTCCACGCCCACACCCATCTTCGCAACATGGACGGCATCGGCGACACGGCCGCCAACCTGAAGGACGCCATTGCCGGTGAAACCCATGAGTTCAAGAGCATGTATCCGGGCATGATCGAGGACGCCAAGGCCGAGGGTAACAAGGCCGCCGAGCGCGGCTTCACCTTCGCCAACGCCGTCGAGGAACTGCATGCCAAGCTGTATTCCGAGGCGGCCAAGGACGTGGCCGGCTTCCCGGATCAGGACTGGTACGTCTGCTCCGTGTGCGGCTACACCGTCGCCGGTTCCGTGCCGGACAAGTGCCCGGTCTGCCAGG